>JACRCK010000119.1 GCA_016219065.1 Deltaproteobacteria bacterium | reverse complement strand
GGCTGCCAGGGCCAGGAAAAGCTGAATTGTCTGTTTGATGCCGTAGGTCAAGAGGTTGTGCCGATGGGCCGACAGCAGCGCGTCGACGCCGATGCCGTTCACAAGCCAGGCGACGACCACCATCAAGGCAATGGCTGGGAGAGATAGGAGGGCGACCTTTCTCATTCGGCAGGCTGTTCACATTGGTTCAACCGGTAGATCTGCAGATCCACCCTGGATAAAAAGGCCGGCAGGCCCCGAACTGTATTGATATCTTTTATCTGTTCTTCCGGCGGAAGCCCATCCCAGGACAGCAAACAGGGGTGGGTTTTCCGTTTAGGGTCTTTCTTTCCGGGCCCATATATCCAGCCCGCGGCTTTCTTTTCCTCCATAAAGCGGGTGTGTTCCATTTGGGCCAGGAGGATCACTTCCTCATCGGAGAACTGGAAGTCTCCGGCCTCCCAGTCGGTCAACGGGGCGATACCGCAATTCACGGCCTTCAGTTTGACCCCGATATGGTCGGCCTGCTGCCGGTTGGATTCTTTCAGGTATTCCGGCAAGACTTCCCAGGGAACCAGGGACGAATTGGTCTCCAAAGTCTGGCCTTCTTCCAGGCATTCTTTTACATAGTTTTCATGGATGGCCCGGGCCATGACTTCGTGGGTCCCGCCCAGGACGACCTCCGGCCGGCACGACCGATCCAGCAGGCCGAAGACCTGAACGTTGGAAAATCCACTCCCACATCCTGCGATACCCTGGAGCAGGCCGGCCAGGCCCGCTTCATGGCCCATCCGGACCACAATCGGAATAGGCCGGTTCCGGAGTTTTTGGTATAGCGTGAGGGCCGTGGTCAGGCCCAGGGTGTCGTTGTCAAAGCAGACGTGGACATCGGTCAGGTCGCAGTTGCCCTGTTTATCCCATAAGAAATCGCCCTTCTTGAATTCGAGGGATTGAACGTCCATTTTGAGGGCGGTGATGCGGCAGGCCTCGTTCAGACGGGGATAGCTCAGAGCCAAGGCTTCCACCTTATCCGGGGCCTTCCGGTCCACGAGGGTCAGGCGTAAAGGAACTCCCGTTCTCCGGTAATGACCCCATCCGGCCCGGGCGGCATGGAGGACCAGGCTTCGTCCCATGGCACCCAGGCCGATAATCAGCAGGTGGGGCGGTCGGGCCGCCGATTTCCAGGATCCGCTCGAATCGAGGTGATCCTTTAAAAGGGCCCGGGCGCCGCTGTCATAGATGTTGAAAAACTCCTGGCGAAAAAACGGGAGCTTTCCGGTGATTATTTCCCTTTCCCGGAGCAGCCGGCAGAGGTCGGGGTCCACCAGGTGGACAAAACAGTTCAAAGCCTTATCGGGATGGTCTCCGAGCAACCCGGCGGCATGGACGGCAATTTCCACATTGGCGCCGTCATCCCCGCAGACCGCGATCAGGTGCCGGGCCTTCAGCAACCGGGCCTTCCGGAGGTGGTCCTTGTTGGCGGCATTGCCGAGGATTACGAGAACCTTCAGATTCCGGCAGTCGGATAGCAAAGGATTGTGTCCATCGTGTTCCAGGACCACCACCTTTTTTCCCGCCTGGCGGAATTCCCGGGCCATGGTCAGCCCTTTGCGGCCCAGACCGCAGATGACCACGTGGTTCTTAAGGAAACGCAGCTTGAGCAACTGAAACTGCTGGTGGAAGATGACCAGCAGGGCCTTGGCGGCGGCAAAGGCGGTTAGCGAGAGGGCCAGGAAACGGGCCAGTTCCAATTCCCAGGGTTTGGGGCCGGAAACCGCTCCGGATTTCATGCTGAATAATTGCAGCGTGAGGTAGAAGATATCCCCAAGGGTGTGGGCTTCCCCGCGGGACAAATATAACTGGCGGAAACCGAGGAAACCCAGCACTCCGGCCAACAGGGCCAGCCCTCCCACCAGGGGCCACTGATAATCCTGTAACCAGGGTCTCAGGGTTTTGCGCCAAAAATCTTTGATTTTCTCGCGAGGTTCAAATCCCAAGGGTTTCAAGACCTCCAAGTGGAGCGCGAAAATGGCTAAAGGCAGTACCGGATGTTGCCTAAGGATTCCGGCAAAGATCGAGCCCGGAGCAATGCGGCTGGATTATAGCAAGCCAGTGAAGTTAAATCAATTTTTCCTGCGAGGCCTTTTCAAATAAAAAACCCCCCTTGGCCCGGCTTATTTGCCCATCATCGACTTCCAGGGGAAGCGCGTCCGGAAACTTTCGGGCCCGTTTCCTCCTGTTTCTTCAAACAGGCCCCAGGGCACGGAGTTCTTTCGCCGCCACCGGGAGTCTTGGGTTTAATAAGTCCCTTAAGGAAGGTATTTATTAATTCCTGGCCAGGAGTGAATGAAGGAAACGAATGTTTCCTTATGGACAGGGAAACATTAAAATACGTGACAGCTCAGTCAACCACACGGCCGTTGCCGCCGGCCACGCCGCGGACGCTGGAGCTGCACTAAAGTTCTACAGGCCAAACCATGTGGAAGCTGAAGGTTAAAGTAATCAAGGCCGGGACTTGCACGATTGACCCGGGAAATTCGGCCTCGCCGATCCAAGTCGGACTGAAGCACCAACTGGGAATCGGAGGGGGCTCTTCGGTGGTGGTTATCAGGGAGGGTGACGAGACCCTTTTGGTGGATACCGGCTTTGAACGGGAAGGGGATGTTTCCCCTAGGCGGATATCTTGATCCCCGGCCATGGGCAGCCATTTTTTATGCCTACCAGGTAATCCTTTTTTCTCCACCTTCTCCTTATCTAAAAGTAAAAAGTGGGCCAGTTCGAAATCCGGTTTGACTTTAAAACGGAATTCACCCATAATAAGGGTAAACCATAATATGGTGTGACAGGAATCGTCGATCGAAAGGAGATGTTTTATGCCTAATATAACCTTCAGCCTCGATGAGGAGACCATCAAGAAAGTTCGGAAAATTGCCCTTGAAAAAGATACTACCTTAACAGCCTTGGTCCGGGATTTTTTAACTTCGGTGGCCAGACGGGATGAACAGAAGAAGAAAACGGCCCTTAAGAAATTCAAGGGATCGTTTAAAACTTTAAGCAGAGACATGGGGTCCCGAAAATGGACACGGGAATCTTTATATGAAAGATAGATTTTTTCTGGATACCAATATTTTAGTCTATGCGTATGACCGGCATGATCTACGGAAACAAGGGATAGCTCAAGCGCTCCTTATGGACGGTATGGAAAATGAATCGGCGGTGTTATCGGTTCAAGTTTTAGGTGAGTTCTTCACCGTTGTTACCCGCCAGATTAAACAGCCGATGACAACGGCTGAAGCCAAAGAAGCCATCGACTTATTCAGTAATTTCTTCGTTCAGGAGGTTGATCTAGCCCTGGTTGAACGGGCCATTGATACCCATAAAATGTGCCGGATTTCATATTGGGATGCGTTGATCATTTCCGCTGCGGAAAGAGCCGGGTGCCAGCGAATCCTCTCAGAAGATCTGAACGATGGTCAACTTTACCATAGCATTCGTATTGCCAATCCTTTTAATAAGATACGGGGTCAATAACGATGAGATAGTCCTTAAAAAACCTATTTCTGGGTTGATATTCTATTTTCCGCGATCTTTTTAGAAATCTTTTGCAACTGTGAGGTTAAGTTGAATCATGATAATAACTTTGTTTTCCTAAATTCAATGGGCTTATTTCCCGTAAAATCACCAGTACCCACTGCCTAGCCGCTAAGGGATTTTCCAAAAGAACGGTCCGCTCCACCTCCACCTGCTGTTTCTTCAGGAAGGAATCCTTCTTTTCGATTTCTTCCCGCCAGTCCGACCCTTTCATCAGCAACAAGCGCTGCGCGGGCCCCCAATAGCCCTCCAGAGCTTTGAGCACGACATCCAGATTGACACCCCGGCTCAGGAAGACTTCCCAGGGTCGGGCCGGAAGGTTCGGCAGCGGATCCGGCCCCAGAAAGATTGGGAAGACATTGATGCCGGACAAACCCAGGCGGCGGACGGCTTCCTTCAGGAAACTGGCCTTCTTGGCCGTGGCCTCCACCAGGTCAATGGAAAGACCGGGACGGGCGATCTTCAAAGGGAGGCCGGGAAAACCGGCTCCGGAGCCCAGGTCCAGCAGACGGCCGGTTTCAGGAAGATAGGGGAGGAGGAGCAGGGAATCCAGGAAGTGCCGGGAGATGATGTCCTCCGGGGTGCGCAACGCGGTCAGGTTGATTTTCCGATTCCATTTCAGGAGCAGGTCCAGGTAGGTCAGGAATTGATCAAACTGAATTGGAGTGAAATCCAAGTCTAGGGCGCGGGTTCCGCGCTCGAGCAGGGTGCGGGCCTCCGCGGGTTCAAAAAGCTGGTTCGGGTTTATGCTTGGCTGGTGGCCCATTTAATACGAAAATAAAACCTGTTGCTGGTTGCTCGTTGCTGGTTGCTGGTTAAAAAACGTGCGGTCCGTTAAGAATTAACAATTAAGAATTGATTATTGATTATTAGTTCTTAAGCCTTGCCATCCCTTTATTTTCATGCTTCGCGGGTAGCCGCTGGCGGCCTTGCGAGTACAGTAAGTATTCGTTTAACCGCTAGCGGCCCCCTCACCCCAGCCCTCTCCCCCACGGGGGGCGAGGGAGTCCGAGGAGATAAACCCCTCATCTACGAAAAATCTCAATTCAAACCAGCAACCAGCAACGAGCAACCAGATCACTTCCCGATACAGAAACGGCTGAAAATCTGTTCCAGGACATCGTCGGGAGTAGTCTTCCCGATCAAATTCCCCAGTTCGTCCAAGGCCTGCTGGAGAAAAAGGGCCACGAATTCCGGCGAAACCCTTTTTTCCATTTCCTCCCGGGCTTCCTCCAGGGCGGCCCAAACCTTTTCCAGAATTATTTTCTGACGGAGATTGGGCACCAGGGCCGGAACGGTCTCCCGGGGATGGTCCCGAAGAAACCATTCCCCCACCTGATTTTTTAAGCGGTCCAGACCTGCTCCGGTCCGGGCCGACAGGGCCAAGCTGAGGGTTCGGGGAAAAACGGCGGCGAGTTCCCCTTCCTCCACCGCGGCCGGCAGATCCGTTTTATTGAGCAGCAGCCAATGGGGCCGGTCCTTGATTTCATCGTAAAGGCGGCGGTCCCGTTCATCGAGCGGCGTTGAGCGGTCGATCATGAAAAGCAGGAGCTGGGCCTCCTCGATCTTGCGTCGGGTCCGGGCCATGCCGGCCTGTTCCACTTCGTCCGCCGAGGAATGGAGACCGGCAGTATCGATGATCCGGAAGGGGATTCCGCGCAGGAGCAAGGTTTCTTCGATGGTGTCCCGGGTGGTCCCCGGAACCGGCGTGACCAGTGCCCGTTCTTCCCGAAGCAGCCGGTTGAGGAGGCTGGATTTCCCCACATTGGGCTTGCCGACGATCACCAGGGATACCCCTTCCCGATAGGGACGGCCCTCCTCGTAGGCCTGGATCAGTTTGTCCAAGGGGTCCAGGGCCTCCTCGGTCAATTCCCGGATCCAGGACCCGGGCTCGATGATCTCCACCTCCTCTTCGGGAAAGTCAATGGCGGCTTCCAATTGCGCCAGCAGGGAAAGGAGGACTTCCTGCTGGGCCTTGATTTTTTCGTGCAGCTCCCCTTTCAGCAACCGGGTAGCCTGATTCAGGGCCTGGTCGGATTTCGCCTGAATGAGGTCAATGACGCCTTCCGCCCGGGTCAGGTCGAGGCGACCGTTCAGGAAAGCCCGCAGCGTAAATTCGCCCGGTTCCGCCAGACGGGAGCCCTCATGAACCAGCAGTTCCAGGATTTTTTTCAGGACCAGCGGCCCGCTATGGCAGTTGATTTCCACCACGTCCTCCCGGGTATAGGTTCGGGGGGCCTGCATATAGGTCAACAGGACCTCGTCCAGAACTAGACCGCTGCGGGGATCGTGAAGGTCGCCCAGGATCAGGCGATGGGTTTCCAAAGGGGCGGAGACGCGCCGGGGAGTAAAAATCTTCCGGGCGATTTCCAGGGCTCGGGAGCCGCTCAGGCGGATAAGGCCGATGCCGCCCTCCCCCGAGGGGGTGGACAGGGCGGCAATGGTGTCACGAGGATACATTGAAAAAACAAATCCGAAACTCGAAACCCGAAACTCGAAACAAATTCGAATGACCAAATTTCAAAATTCGAAACATTCAAAATTTCCTGGCGATAAGCAATCTCGAGTTTCGGATTTCGAATTTGTTATTCCTCCTGGTTGGGAGGTTCGGGCGCCGTTTCCTTTTTGCCCCCGGCGCTGATGATGATTTTTTTCATCGCCCCTTCTCCCCGGCTGCTGGTTTTCAGGCTTTTGTCTTTTTCCAGGGCCAGGTGGATGATCCTCCGGTCGTGGGCATTGAGAGCGCCCGTGACCACGGGTTTGCCGGTTTTTTTGGCCTTTTCAGCCAGGCGCAGGGCCAGGCCGGTCAGGTATTTTTTCTGGCGCTGGCGGTAACCGCCGCTGTCCAGCACGATCTTCATCTTTTCCGGGCTCAGACGGGTGACGATCCGGCTGAGGAGATATTGCAGGGCATCGATGGTTTGGCCCTGCCGTCCGATCAGGTTCCCGCTTTTATCGCCCTCCACGACGATGGACAGGGTATGGCCCTCCTGGCGGGTCTTCAGGGTGGTCTCCAAACCCATCAATCCCAGGATTTTTTCCGTAATCTCTTCAATCTCCCGGGCGACTTCCGGTTTCCCCGCCTCTGGGACGACTTCCGGCTTTCTTTCCTCGCGGGCCATGGCCGGTTTTTCCCTCTCCCGGGCGACTTCCGGTTTTTCCTCTTTTTTTTCTTCGTGTAAGGTGGCCCTGATCTTGGCCTTTTTGGTCCCCACAATGCCGAAGATCCCGGTGGACCCGGCCGAGAGGACCTCGATCTCCAGCTTTTCCCGGGGAACGTTCAGTTCCCGACAGGCGCTTTCAATGGCCTCATCGACCGTTTTTCCTTCAACCTCAATAACCGCCATAGGTATCCCCCTCACCTGTCAGTTTACATATTTGTTGATGTAATATTGTTGACCTATGGAGAGAACGTTGTTGACCAGCCAGTACAATACCAATCCCGCGGCGAAATTAATAAACATGAAGGTGAAAACGACCGGCAGGAAAAGCATCAATTTAGCCTGGGTGGGATCGCCGGTGGTCGGGGTCATTTTTTGCTGGATAAACATGGAAGCCCCCATCAACAGGGTCAGTACCGGGATCCCGTTGCCGACATAAGGAATCATCATACCGATCGGCAGCCGATCGGGAGCGGACAGGTCATTGATCCAGAGCAGAAAAGGAGCGTGACGGAGTTCAATGGCGTAGCCCAGCAGGCTGTACAAGGCAAAGAAAACCGGAATTTGAATCACCATGGGTAGACAGCCGCCCATGGGGTTTACCTTGTAGGTTTTGTACAAGGCCATCGTTTCCTGGTTCATCTTTTCCCGGTTGTCTTTGTATTTTTCCCGGATTTTGGCCATCTTGGGCTGCAATTTCTGCATGTCCTTCATGGACTTGTAGCTTTTATGGGTCAAAGGCCAAAAAAGGATCTTGACCAGGATGGTCAGAACGATGATCGCCCACCCGTAGTTGTGCATGAAACCGTTGAAAAACTTGAGGACCCAGAGCAGCGGTTTGGCGATGATGTCAAAGAAGCCGAAATTCACGGCCTGCTCCAGTTCCAGCTTCAGAGGTTTGAGGACGGCGATATCCCGGGGACCGAAGTAGAGGGCCAAGCGCAGGGTTTTTTCGCCCTGGGCGGGCAGGTTGATCGGCGAAAGGACAAAGAGGGCCCGCAGTTGTTCGGGATTCGGACGGCTGGTTTTGATACTGGCAATTCCCTGGTTCTCCACCGGCACGATGGCCTGCATGAAATAGGTATCGGACAGCGCCCCCCATTGGATTTTCCCCGAGGTGGTCACTTCCTTTTCGAATTTGTCGAGGCCTTTTTCTTCATATTTCCCGTCCTGATAAGTCAACTGTCCCTGAAAGGCGGAAGAGGGATCGTTCTCGATTTTAGGAAAACGGCTTTCCAGGAGGAGGGCCAGATTGTCGTCCAGCGGCTGGGCGCTATCGTTGACGACCCGGATATCCAGGTCGATACGGTAAGAATCATAGTCAAAGGTAAAAGTCTTGCTCAGGGCCAGGCCTTGGGGGGAGACCCCGCGAAAAGTAAGGGTTCCCTGCTTCCGGTCCGGGCTCAGGGTCAGGGACGGCTTGTCCGCTTCGAACTGGACCTGGCTCAGGGGGGCCTGGGTGTTTTTAACCCAGGTTAGCTGCAGCGGGTATTCCGTAGGCGACTCGACCCGAATGAGTTCCTTGAGGGCCGGGTCATGGAGCTGTTCTTTATAGGCGGTCAGGCGCAGACTTTTCAAGGTCCCCCCCGGTTCGGAAAAGACGGCCTCGAACCACTTGGTCTTGACGACGATATCCCGGCCCGAACGGGCGGTCTGGGCCGCGGTCGTCGCCGGAGGGGTCTTGACCGCCGGCGAGGCGGTTCCGGGTTCGGCCGTCGCGGGTTGGACGGGCGCCGTTTGGGCCGCCTTCTTTTCTTCCGGTTTGGGCGTCCCCTTATCCGAGGACTTCTCGGTGGGGACTAGAAAGGTATAGAGGACGAACACCACTACGGAGAGCACAAAGGCCAGAATAACTCTTTTTTCCATAAGCTTGTCGCAGATTCCTGGTTCAAAACGGTTTAATGTACGGGAAGTCCCCGATTCCCGGTGGAACAAAACCGGGAACGCAAAGCCGATGCCCTCTTACCCGCTGGCCGCCGCGGACCGTCCTTTAAGGTACGGGGTCCGGGCCGCCCGGGGAAAAGGGGTGACAGCGGCCGATTCGGCGCACCGCCAGGTAAAGGCCACGAAGCAGACCGTACGTTTGAATCGCCTGGAAGGAATATTCGGAACAGGTGGGATAAAAACGGCAGGACGATGGCAACAAGGGTGAAACGACCCGTTGGTAACATCGAATGCCGATTAAAAAGATACCCTGAAAAAGCCTGGCACCGATCCGCATCAAACCAGTATCGCGGTCAATTCTTCGACAACCTGGTGGTATGTTAATGGGTTCGATCCTTCTAAGGCAATAATGATGACATCGTGGGAAGGGGGAAATTGTTTTTTATTTTGCCGGAAAAATTCCCGCAACAGCCTTTTAATCCGGTTGCGTTCGACGGCCCCTCCCCGGTTTTTTCCCACCGACAACCCCAGACGGGGTCGCGCCAGGGTGTTCGGCCGGATGACGACGAGAAAATTTACTAAACGAATTTTTCGAGTCTGCGGCGCTCGCCGGATAAAGTCGCTCCGCTTGCGCAGGTGGTCTTCCCGGTTAAAGGTCTGGGAATGGAATTCCACCGTGGCAGGGCGACTTCGGCCGAAGGGCCGGTCATTATACCGCGAGTCTTTTACGGCCTTTGGCCCGTCGGCGTTTGATGACATTCCGGCCGGCCCGGGTGCTCATCCGTTCCAAAAAACCATGGGTCCGGGCCCGTTTGATATTGCTGGGTTGAAATGTTCTTTTCATAGTCTAAAAATCCCCTCTTTTAGGAAAAAAGTAAACTATATTTAAACCATATAGGTCTTAAGATGTCAAGATTTAAAAAAACTCCAGGTGTTCCACCGACGCCCTATCCGGCGGATTAATAAAAAAGAGGGAACAGGAAATTTCCTGTTCCCTCTTTGGGGAAGCGACCGAAAAATCCGGTTTAGAGCAGAGGAACGATCAGCAGGGCCACGATGTTGATGACCTTGATCATCGGGTTGATGGCCGGGCCGGCCGTGTCCTTGTAAGGATCGCCGACGGTATCGCCGGTGACCGAGGCCTTGTGCCCGTCGCTGCCCTTCTTGTGCAGCACGCCCTTGTCGTCGGTGACGCCGTCTTCAAAGGATTTCTTGGCGTTGTCCCAGGCGCCGCCGCCGGAAGTCATGGCGATGGCCTGGAAGAGACCGGTCAGGATGCTGCCGATTAAAACCCCGCCCAGGGCCTTCGGCCCGAGGATCAAACCGACGACGATCGGGGCCGCAACCGGGATCAGGGCCGGAATCATCATTTCCTTGATGGCGGATTTGGTAACGATGTCCACACATTTACCGTATTCCGGTTTCCCGGTGCCTTCCATGATGCCCTTGATCTCCCGGAACTGACGGCGCACTTCCTCCACTACGCCGCCGGCTGCCCGGCCGACCGCCAGCATGAGCCGGCCGCCATAATAATAGGGGATCAGCCCGCCGATAAACAGACCGGCGATGACCAGGGGGTCGGAAAGATCGAAGGTGATGCCGCTCATGCTCTTGGCCAGTTCCCGGGAATACTCGGCGAACAGCACCAGGGCGGCCAGGGCGGCGGAGCCGATGGCATAGCCCTTGGTGACGGCCTTGGTGGTGTTGCCGACCGCGTCGAGGGGGTCGGTGACGGCCCGGACGCTTTCGGGCAGCTCGGCCATCTCAGCGATGCCGCCGGCGTTGTCCGTAATCGGGCCGTAGGAGTCGATGGCCACCACGATCCCGGTCATGGAGAGCATGGCCACGGCGGAGAGGGCGATGGCGAAGAGGCCGCTGCCCACATTGCCGCTAAACCCGCCGCCCAGACCGAAGGAAGCCAGGATGGCGCCCACGATGACCAAGGCGGGCAGGGCCGTGGCTTCCATGCTCATGGCCAGGCCGGCGATCACGTTGGTGCCGTGGCCGGTCAGACTGGCCCGGGCGATGATTTTAACGGGCCGGAACGAACCGGAGGTGTAATACTCGGTGATCCAGACGATGAGGCCGGTCAGGATGAGGCCGATGACGGCTGTGCCGAAGACGCTGCCCGGAGTGAAGCCACCGGTCTTGTCGCCGAGGCCACTCATAAACCAGGTGGTTACAAAATAGAAGGCAATGGCCGCCAGAATACCGGAAACGGCCAGGCCCTTATACAGGGCGCCCATGATGTAATTATTTTTTCCGAGTTTGACGAAATAGGTGCCGATAATCGAGGCGATGATCGAAACGCCGCCCAGCAGCAGCGGAAACAAAACCCAGGGGCTGTCGGCGCCGAAGATCGACTTGGCCAGCAGCATGGCGGCTACCAGGGTGACCGTGTAGGTTTCATATAAGTCGGCAGCCATACCGGCGCAGTCGCCCACGTTGTCGCCCACGTTGTCGGCGATAACGGCCGGGTTGCGGGGGTCGTCTTCCGGGATGCCGGCCTCGACTTTACCGACCAGGTCGGCGCCCACGTCGGCCGCCTTGGTGTAGATGCCGCCGGCGATCCGGGCGAAGACGCTCATCAGGGAGCAGCCAAACCCCAGACCGATCAGGGCGTGAAAGGCGCCCTCTCCGGCCATGGACCGGGCTATCCAGTAGTATCCGGCCAGTCCGATGATACCGAGACCGACCACCATGATGCCCGTAACCGAACCGCCCTTGAAAGAAAGGGTCAGAGCGGATTGGATCCCCTTGGTGGCGGCCTGGGTGGTCCGGACATTGGCCCGCACCGTCACGTACATGCCGACGAAGCCGGCAAAGGCCGAACCGGCCGTGCCGATGATGAAGCCGATGGCCGTCCAGATGCCGAGGGCCGGGACGAGGGCAATGATGATTACCAATATCACGGCCACGATGGCCACGGTCTTATACTCGCGGGCCAGGAAGGCATAGGCCCCCTCCTTGACCGCATTGGAGATGTCCTGCATCCGCTGTGACCCAGCATCCTGCTTGGACACCCAGGCCGCAGTCACCAGGGCGTACAGCACCCCGAGGGCGCCGCAGATCAGCGAAAAGACTAAAATACTTTCCATAAGGTTCTCTCCTCTCCTCCATAAAAAAATTTAACTATAAAACAGCTACAATTATAAAACGGACCGAACCCCGCCCCACCTCCTTTTACGTAGGAATTTTAATAAGTTATAAATTTTACTGCTTTAAATTTGGTGAATTGCCCGGGAATTTGTGAATAATTTTACAGAATGCATCCGCTATTATCATACCCCCCCCGAAGATGTCAAGATTTTTTCAGGTTGTAGAAATTACAATGTTTTCTTGTGGCCCCGGCCGGTTTTCCTACCCCCGGCGAATCGAACGGGGCGGTCCGGACCCGTTTTGGTGCCCTGACGGTATTAAGACGTAGGGCTGCTCTTTTTTCTTGACAGATTCCCAACCCAAGGCATAGATAATTCTAAAAATTATTCATCATCAACCGCTATTCGGGTGAAATCAGGAGGGACCTATGGAAAAAGAAGATGGAGAAATCGGCCGGCTGAAGTTGAACGACACCGACTACATCCTGTTTTCGGTGAAGGAATATAAGGGGAAAAATTATGTGGATCTGCGTAAATACGTGGTCTCGGATACCTATACCGGGTTTACCAAACAAGGAGTTCGCTTCAATGCCGATTTTTTCCCGGAATTTGAAGCCATTCTGGAATCAGTCAAAAAAGCCCTGCCTAAACCGGAATAAACCCGGTCGGGGCTCCGGATCGATAAAAATCTTGACAGACCTCCTTTTCCCTGATAACCGTAATTATATTATAGTCACATCATAGTTATCCGCCCGGTCGGGATGACGGCCATCCCTGCTGCGGCAGATCCAGCCTGTTTTGCCCGGCCAAATCAAAGGTAAGGAGGAATATATGAAGTTCTGGGAAGAAAAATTTGAAACCATGTCGGTCGACGCCATGCAGGATTTCCAACTCACCCAGCTCAAGAAGACCGTGACCTGGGTTTATGAGAAGATTCCTTTTTACAAAAACAGGCTGGATGACCTGGGGATCAAGCCCCAGGATATCAAATCCCTGGCGGACCTGGCCAAGCTCCCCTTCACGGTAAAAAACGATTTGCGCGACAACTACCCCTTCGGTCTCTGCGCCGTGCCGGTTCCCGAGCTGGTCCGGGTCCATGCTTCTTCCGGAACCACCGGCAAACCCATCACCGGACCCTATACGGCCGAGGACCTGGAACAGTGGAGCAACTGCATGGCCCGTTCGTTGACCGCCGCCGGGGTGCGCTCAAGCGACATCATCCAGAATGCTTACGGGTACGGGCTTTTCACCGGGGGACTCGGGTTCCATCAGGGCCTCACCAAGATCGGCGCCACGGTGGTGCCGACCTCTTCCGGGCAGACGGAACGCCAGATCACCATCATGCAGGACTTTCGGACCACCGTGCTGTGCTCCACCCCCTCGTACGCCCTGACCATCGCCGAAAAGGCCGCCCAGATGGGGGTCGACCTCCGGGCCCTGCCCTTGCGGGTGGGCGTCTTCGGGGCCGAACCCTGGACGGTGGAGATGCGCAAGGAAATCGAAGCGCGCATGGGCATCAAGGCCCATGAAGCCTACGGCTTGACCGAACTGATGGGGCCCGGCGTGGCCTTCGATTGCGAAGGCCAGGACGGGTTCCTGCACGTGAACGAGGACCATGTGCTAATCGAGATCATCGATCCCGTTACCGGCGAAGTTCTGCCCCTGGGGCAGAAAGGGGAGCTGGTTTTTACCGCCATTCAACGCCAGGCCATGCCGCTGTTGCGCTACCGCACCCGGGATATCACCTCCATCAAACGGGAGCAATGCATCTGCGGCCGGACGCTGGTCAAGATGGAAAAAGTCTACGGCCGCAGCGACGACATGCTGATCATCAGCGGGGTCAATATCTTCCCTTCGCAGATCGAAAGCCTGCTCCTGGACCAGAAAGAGGTGGAACCCCAATACGTCATCATCGTCAAGAAGAGGGGTTACCTGGACACGCTGGAAGTTCACGTGGAGGCCAAACCGGCGATCTATGAGGCCGGGGCGGAGACGATCAAGGGCGTAGAGCAGAAAATCGAAAACCACCTGAAAGGCATGGTCGGCATCGGCATCAAGATCCGGCTGGTATCGCCCGGGACCATCACCCGCAGCGAAGGCAAGGCCAAACGGGTTATCGACGAACGGAAAAAATAAGGTCCGCGGCCGCCCGTATAAAACCCCGGAGGGGAGAAAAGTCTCTCCCGCTTCGGGGTTTTTTTATGCTGAAGACGCATCGGGTTGGAGTACGGGAGTGATGGAGTAAGGGAGTATTGCTTCCTAGGACCGATACCCCAACCCTCCATCACTCCAATACTCCGTCCTTCCCTCCCTCCGCACCCTGAGCCGCACAGGAAATCCTAGCCCCCCTGCCCAAGAATCTATTGACACCCCCGGGGCCTTTGGCTAAGTTGAAGGCATTCCGGTGGAGGAGACAGCGATGAAGATCCATGAATACCAGGCCAAGGGACTGTTTGCGGAATACGGGATCCCAGTGCCGAAAGGCCAGGCGGCTTTTTCCAGCGAGGAGGCCCTGGCGGCGGCTTCGTCTCTGGGACCGCCGCCCTACGTCGTCAAAGCCCAGATTCACGCCGGCGGGCGGGGCAAGGGGGGCGGAGTGCAGGTCGTCCGCAGCCTGGGAGAGTTGACGCAGCGGGCCGAGGAAATTCTGGGGATGACGCTGGTCACCCACCAGACCGGGCCGGAAGGCAAAAAGGTCTTGAAGCTCCTGATTGAAGAGGGGTTGGAAATCGAAAGGGAGCTGTACGTCGGGATCGTGCTGGACCGGGCCCGGGCCTGCCCGGCCGTCATGGTCAGTTCCGCGGGGGGAATGGACATCGAAGAGGTGGCCGAGAAGACCCCGCACCTCATCCGGCGGGAATGGATCGACCCGGCCATCGGCCTCCGGCCCTTCCAGACCCGCAACCTGATTTTCAGCCTCCATCTGCCGGCGGCCCTGAACAAGGCCGGGATGGACCTGATTAGCCGCCTGGTCAAAGTTTTTCAGGAACAGGACTGCTCGCTGGTGGAAGTCAATCCGCTGGTGGCCACCCGGGACGGCCGGCTGGTCGCCCTGGACGCCAAAATCAACTTCGACGACAACGCCCTGTTCCGGCACCCGGAACTGGCGGCCTGGATGGATCCCAGCGAACAGGATCCGCTGGAGCTGGAAGCCGGGCGCTATAACCTGAATTACATCCGGCTGAACGGAAACATCGGCGTCATGGTCAATGGGGCCGGTCTGGCCATGGCCACCATGGACCTGATCAAACTCTACGGCGGAGAACCGGCCAACTTTCTGGACGTGGGCGGCGGCGCCAGTACGGAGATGATCGCCAACGGATTCCGGATCATCCTTTCGGACCAACGGGTGAAAGCGGTTCTGGTCAACATCTTCGGCGGCATCCTGCGCTGTGACATTTTGGCCGAAGGACTGATTAAGGCCGCGCGGCAGGTGGAGATCAAGGTGCCGCTGATCATCCGGCTGGAAGGGACGAACGTGGCCCGGGGCAGGGAACTGCTCCAGCAGTCGGGGCTGGATTTCCTGGTGGCCCCGACCATGGGAGAGGCCGCCCGGCGGGTGGGGGAATTAGTAAAATCCTAAGCTAAAAAAAAATAAAAAAACTACGTTCTCTTGGGTTCTTGTTCAGTGGTTTTTTCCGACCAAAAAAAATTCAAATTTTTTTGGTTAGGATTAGGGAAGATTCGTAAAACTCATTTTCATCTCAATATCTGAGGAGCTTATTGTGAGTATCTTGGTAGGCAAGGAAAGCCGGGTTCTGGTCCAGGGCATTACCGGAAAGGAAGGAAGCTTCCACACCCGCCAGATGTTGGACTACGGGACCAAGGTCGTCGCCGGGGTCACGCCCGGAAAAGGCGGCCAGCAGATGGAAGGCGTGCCGGTTTATCACACGGTGGCGGAGGCCGTGGCCGAGCAGGGCGCCGACGTCTCGATCATTTTCGTTCCCCCCGCCATGGCGGCCGATGCCATTTTGGAGAGCGCGGCCTCCGGGATCAAGGTGATCGTCTGCATCACGGAAGGGATTCCGACCCTGGACCTGGTCCCGGTCAAACACTATCTGCGGGACAAACCCGCGGTCCTGATCGGACCCAACTGCCCGGGCCTCATCAGCCCCGGGGCCTGCAAGGTGGGGATCATGCCGGGCTACATCTTTCAACCCGGAGCGATCGGGGTCATCTCCCGCAGCGGGACTTTGACCTACGAAGTGGTGGATCAGATTACCCGTCAGGGGCTGGGGCAGTCCACCTGCATCGGCATCGGCGGAGATCCGATTATCGGGTTGTCCTTCATCGAACTCCTGAAATATTTCGCCCAGGACCCGGAAACCCGGGGAGTCGTCTTGATCGGTGAAATCGGCGGGACCGCCGAAGAGGAGGCTGCCGCCTTCATCAAGGACCATTTCCCCAAGCCGGTGGTGACTTTCATCGCGGGACAAACGGCCCCGCCGGGGCGGCGCATGGGACATGCCGGGGCGATTATTTCCGGAAAATCGGGTACGGCCCGAGAGAAGATGGAAGTGCTCCAGAAAGCCGGCATCCGGGTCGTGCTGGACCTGACCAAAGTCGGGGAAGCTGTCCAGGAAGAGATGGGGAGCTGAAAAAATTCGAAATCCGAAGCACGAAATTCGAAATAAAAAACAAGGTTCAAAATTCAAATGTCCGAAACAACTTCCCTTCCCGCGTGTCAAAGATAGAGGAATTTGGACCCTTTAAAGATGGACCGCGATGGTTTCGGGCTGAGGGTTTTGAATTTTGGTCATTTGAATTTGTATCGGATTTCGGATTTCGAGTTTCGAATTTAACTTAAAGAATTCCAGTTTGGTTTGGCTAACGTTTTATGCGCATTCTGCTGCACACCTGCTGCGCCCCCTGCACGATTGTTCCCTTTAAAATCCTGCGGCAAGCCGGCCACCAGGTCACCGGCTACTTCTACAATCCCAACATACACCCCTTTCGGGAATTTGAAAAACGGCAGACGACGCTGCGGGAGTATGCCCGGTCGGTCGGACTGGAAATCCGGTTTGCGGAAGGTTATGACCTGGAAGTTTTTTTGGTCCGGACCAGGCCCTGGGGACCGGAGCGCTGCCGGGCCTGCTACCGGCTGCGTTTGGAGGCCGCCGCCCGGGAGGCCCTGGGTAGGTCCTGCGAGGCCTTCAGCACCACCCTCCTGTACAGCCGTTACCAGAAGCACGACTGGATCCGCGAAACGGGGGAAGAAATCAGCCGCCGGACGGGAATGCCTTTTTTCTATGTCGATTTCAGGGTGGGCTGGCAGGAGGGAGTGGATGAATCCCGGGCCCTGGGACTTTATCGCCAGCCCTACTGCGGCTGTATCTTCAGCGAGCGGGAACGCTACGAGCGGCGGACCGGGAAAACCGTTTGATCCGACTAGCCATCTAAAGGTTAAATTCGAAATCCGAAGCACGAAATTCGAAACAATGACCGAAGGTTCAAAATTCAAATGACTCGGGGCGAGCACCCCGCGAAGCATGAAAATACCAAGCTGTCATTGCGAGGAGTGAAGCGACGAAGCAATCTCCGTCGCGGCGTGGACTTGTTCGAAAGCTTATCCGGGGGATTGCTTCGCTCCGCTCGCAATGACGTGTTACTAGGGCTTTGAAATTCAATGTTGGACGTTCGATGTTCGATGTTGGACGTTCGTCTTTATTTTCGAACTAAGAGCGGCGTCATCTCCAGGTAATGGGCGGTTCCTTGCGGCGGGGGAGCCGGTGATAGGAAAATTTGGGATAGCCGATCATCAGGGTCCCGTAGGGCTGGTGTTCCCGGGGCAGGTCCAACGCCTCGATCAAGGGCGGGAACAGGCCGGCGGCGGCGTTGAAATAACCGGCCCAGCAGGTCCCCAGGCCGAAGGCCGGGGCGGCGAGATCCAGATAGGTCAGGGCGATGGTACAGGCCGCTTGGGCGGGGAGGAGATTTTTAGGAGCGTGGGCTACGATTAGATGGGGGGCCCGGCGGCAGATCCGGTCCGTGCCCTGATCCCAGGCAGCAACCACGCGGTCCAAATGGAGGGGCCCGGCCAACTCCGGCTTTTCCCTGATCATGAACCGCATCCAGTCCGCCACCAGCCCGGCCAGGCGCTGCACCTCCTGGACTTTCTCGATGACCAACCAATGAACGGGCTGCAGGTTGTGCCCGGAGGGTGCGTAGCGGGCTATTTCGGTCAGACGGGTTAAAACCTCTCGGGAAACCGGTTTTTCCTTGTAGCAACGGATGGAGCGGCGGGACCGCAGGAATTGTTCGCAGTGGTCCGGCCCAAGGCAGAGTTCTTTTTTCACCGGGGGACAGTCTTCCGGTTTCAGGTCGACCAGGGACAGGGCTCCCCGAGGGCAGACCGCTACGCAATGGCCGCAGTGAATACAGAATTCCTCCGCACCGGCAAGGGGGGTGGGGAAGGATTCCTCCCCTTGGAGTTCAATCAACCCGGCCGGACATTCGGCCGCGCAAATGCCGTCCCGCTGGCATTTTTTGGGGTCCACGGTAAACAGGGGCATAATCTCTCCTTTGCGGATATTCCTTCCGGGGTTGATTGGGTTTTCCTCCGGTGGGTTTATAACCCGGCCGGCAAAGCGGTGCATTCATATACCATAACCAAGGAGCGCAATCCAGTGGATTTTTACGTGGTCTGCACCCCCGGTCTCGAGCCTTATACCGCCTGGGAATTGAAATCGTTGGGGCTGAAGGTCGATCTTTTGTCCCTTCCGGTGCGGTCTCCGGATGTACGGGACGGGGCCGGGGAAGAGTCCGGGGGGATCGCCTTTCAGGGGACGCTGAAGGACCTTTACCGGGCCAACCTCCATTTACGGACCGCCGGCCGGGTCCTGGTCCGGTTCGGGAGCTTCAAGGCCGCTTCCTTTGCGGAACTCCGCCACCAGGCCGCCCGCTTGCCCTGGGAACAGTTCCTGACAGCGGGGAGACCGGTGGCGCTACGGGTGGCCTGTCATAAGTCCCGGCTTTATCATCAGGCGGCCGTGGCCGAACGGGTGATCGGCGCCCTGGGGGACCGGCTGGGGCAACCCCCTCCGGTCCGCAAGGCAGCGGAGGAAGACGATGGAACGGGTCCCCAGTTGATTTTCGTACGGCTGGTGGAAAATCACTGCCGGATCAGCCTGGATTCGTCCGGGCCGCTGCTGCACCGCCGGGGTTACCGCCTGGCCACGGCCAAGGCGCCCCTCCGGGAGACGCTGGCCTGCGGGATGCTGCTGGCCTCCGGTTGGGAACCGGTTTCTCCTCTGCTGGATCCTTTCTGCGGCTCCGGGACCATCGCAATTGAAGGGGCCTTGCTGGCCCTTAATAAGGCCCCGGGCCGAAACCGGACCTTTTCTTTCATGGATTGGCCCGCTTTCAGCAAAGAGACCTGGCAAGCGCTGCTGGCCGAAGCCGGCCGCGGCCGCCGCGCCCGGGAACCGCTGATCCAGGCTTCGGACCGGGACCGGGGGGCCGTCCGGGCCGCCCGGGAGAACGCCGAAAGGGCCGGAGTAGCTGACCGGATCGTTTTTTCCTGCCGGGCCGTTTCGGACGTGGAACCACCGCCCGGACCGGGGTGGGTGGTCACCAATCCGCCCTTCGGCCTGCGGGTCAGCCCCCGAAACGACCTGCGCAACCTCTATGCCGTCCTGGGGAAAATACTGCAGACGAAATGTCCGGGCTGGCAGGTGGCCCTGCTCGGACCCGACCGGCGGCTGGTGGGGCAGACGGGACTGCGGTTTGCGGAAAAGGCCGCCTTCAGGACCGGCGGTTTAGCGGTGAAGCTCTGGCAGACCCGGGTGGAAGGATCCGCAACCTCTTCATAAACCTTGACCTTTGGGGGCCGTTGCTATAATTTAAAGCCATGCACGAAATGTCGATTGCCCAGAGCATTATGGATATCGTTCAGCAGGAGATGGCCCGACACCAGGTGTCCCGGGTTTCAGTGATCCGGCTGGTGGTGGGGGAGTTTACGGCGGTCGTGCCCGACAGCCTCACCTTCTGCCTGGAGCTGATCACCAAGGACACCCCCCTGGAGGGTGTGCAGGTGGAACTGGAAGAGGTGCCCCTGACCGGCCGCTGTAAAGCCTGCGGGCAAGAGTTTCCGATCGTCGAGTACCGTTTTGTCTGCCCCGAGTGCCAATCCGGGGAAGTGGAGACGGTAGGCGGAAAAGAATTGTACATCAAAGAAATTGAAGCCGAATAAAAGGATGCGCCATGAAAGTGCCTGTCGTTCGTAATGTCCTGGAAGCCAACGAACAATTGGCCCGGGAAAATAAAGACCGTTTCCGGGAAAAAGGGCTGCTGGTCCTGAACCTGATGAGTTCTCCGGGGGCGGGCAAGACCACACTGCTGGAAAGGACCGTTGACGCCCTCAAGGACAAGATCCGGATCGGGGTGATCGAAGGCGACATCCAGTCGACCTATGATGCGGAAAAAATAGCCCAGCACGGGGTCCCGGCCGTCCAGATCAATACCGACGGGGCCTGCCACCTGGACAGCCGCATGATCCAGGCCGCCGCCCGGGAATTGGATCTCAACAACCTGGACCTGCTGGTAGTAGAAAATGTAGGCAACCTGGTCTGCCCGGCGGAGTTCGATGTGGGCGAGGATTACAAGGTCATGATCCTGAGCGTCACCGAAGGGGACGACAAACCCTTGAAGTACCCCCTCATGTTCAGCAAGTCCAGCGTCCTTTTGATCAACAAGGTGGACCTGCTGCCTTACATCAACACCAGCGTGGGAAAAATCCGCCAAGTGGCCTTGGACATCAATCCCCAAATTGAAATTTTCGAGGTTTCCTGCCAGAACCGGACCGGCCTGGAACCCTGGTTCGAATGGATCCTGAACCGGGTGCCGCATTATAAAGGCGCGGAGCACGGAGCGCAGAGCCCGAAGCAACCGGCCTAAGTTAAACTCGAAATTCGAAGCACGAAATTCGAAACAAGCACGAAGGTCCAAAATTCAAATGACCCAAACGTTTCGAATTTTGAAATTTGATCATTTGAATTTGTTTCGGATTTCGGATTTCGGATTTCGAATTTGAACACCCGTTATAGAGTTACCATCCAGGGCATCGTCCAGGGGGTCGGATTTCGCCCCTTCATCTATCAGCAGGCCCGGGCCCGTCGGCTGACCGGCTTTGTAACCAATACTTCCCACGGGGTGGAACTGGAGATCGAAGGGCCGGACCCGGCCCTCGATGATTTCCTGCGGGCGATCAGGCAGGAAGCGCCCCCCCTGTCCCGTATTACTTCCATCCAGGTTCAGCCGCTACCGACGGAGGGGGACGGGGAATTCCAGATCCGGAAGAGCCGGGCCCAAGAGACCCGCTCGGCCCTGATTTCTCCGGATACGGCCGTCTGCCCAGATTGTCTGCGGGAATTGCGGGATCCCCTTGATCGGCGCTATCGCTATCCTTTCATCAACTGCACCAACTGCGGCCCCCGCTACACCATCATCCGGGATATCCCCTATGACCGGGAGAAAACCACCATGGCCCCCTTTGCCCTGTGCCCTGCCTGCGCCGCCGAATATGCCGATCCCTTTAACCGGCGTTTTCATGCCCAACCCAACGCCTGCTGGCAATGCGGCCCTCAGGTAGCCCTGCACGATCAGGGCGGCGGGCGGATCGCTACCCCGGACCCGCTGGCCGAAACGGCCCGCCTGCTTCAGGAAGGTTGGATCGTGGCCGTCAAGGGCCTGGGGGGCTTTCACCTGGCCGTGGAGGCCGACCGGGAGGAGGCGGTCCGGCGGTTGCGGGCCCGCAAGCAGCGGGAGGAAAAGCCCCTGGCCCTGATGTGTCCCGACCTGGAGACGGTCCGCTCTCTGGCCTGGGTCGAAGAAGAGGAAGCGGAGGCCCTCGGGTCCCGGGAACGACCCATTGTCCTGTTAAGAAAAAAAGAACCCAACCCCATCGCCCCCTCGGTAGCCCCGGGGAATCGCTACTTCGGGGTGATGCTCCCCTATACGCCCCTCCATTATCTCCTGCTGGACCAGGGTCTGGAAGCCCTGGTCATGACCAGCGGCAACCTGTCGGAGGAACCCATCTGCATCGACAATGACGAAGCCTTCGAACGCTTGGGGGGGATCGCCGATTATTTCCTGGTGCACAACCGGGACATCCACCTGCGCAGCGATGACTCCATTGTCCAACGGGTTTCCGGGGCCTTGCGCCCTTTGCGGCGTTCCCGCGGCTTCGTCCCGGTGCCGATCTTTCTGGCGGAGCCGATCGCTCCCGTCCTGGCCTGCGGGGCTGAATTGAAAAATACCGTCTGCCTGACCAAAGGCGACCGGGCCTTCATCAGTCAGCACATCGGGGACCTGGAAAACCTGGAAACCCTGAATTTTTTCAAGCTGACCATTGCTCACCTGAAGCAGATTCTGCAGATCGAGCCAGAGGTCATCGCCTATGACCTGCACCCCGATTACTTGAGCACCCGTTTTGCCCTGGAACAGACGGGTATCGAGCTGATCGGCGTCCAGCACCATTTCGCCCATCTGGCGGGCTGCCTGGCCGAACATGGTTTGAACGAAAAAGTGATCGGGTTGTCCCTGGACGGCAGCGGTTACGGCACCGATGGCCAGATCTGGGGCGGGGAGGTGCTGGTGGGCGACCTGGGGTCCTTTGAACGGAGAGGGCATCTGGAATACCTGCCGTTGCCGGGAGGGGCCCGGGCCATCCGGGAGCCCTGGAGGATGGCCGTCAGCTACCTCTACCAGGCTTATGGCGAAGATTTGTTCGATCAACCCCTGCCCCTGTTGAAACACTGCGAGCGCTCGAAAATCGAGCTGCTGCTGCAGATGATCCGGAAAGGGATCAACAGTCCCTTAACCTCCAGTTGCGGGAGGCTGTTTGACGGCGTAGCCGCCCTGATCGGGCTAAAGGAAACCGTGGCCTACGAAGGGCAGGCGGCCATGGAATTGGAGATGATTCAGGGTGGGGATCCGGAGGCCCCCTATGCCGTCGAGGTTGTCGGGGACGCCGGCGTTTATCGGATTTTACCTCAGCCGATTATCCGGCGGGTGGTTGAAGATCTCGGCCGGGGGATTTCCCGGGAGAGGATCAGCCGACGGTTTCACCTGACAGTGGTGGAGGCTTTCACCCGGGTCTGTGTCCGCCTGCGGGACGATACCGGTCTGGAAAAAGTGGCGCTAGGCGGGGGCGTGTTTCAGAACCGGACCCTGCTGACCGAAATGGAAGCCCGATTGAACCGGGAAGGCTTTAAGGTTTACAGCAAATCGCTGGTGCCGACCAACGACGGCGGGATCTCTTTGGGCCAGGCGGTAGCCGCCCATTATATCAGACAGAATAATCGAAAGGGTCCGGCTTGAGCCGTTCGACGGCCTCAAACGGTGAGGCCGCCGAACGGTTGCCAATCATTTCTTCGGGGCTTTGCCTTCCTCTTTCTTCGGGGCCTCGCCCTTAACCTCAATCTCGGTGGCCTTCATCCAATACTGGATGGTCACCTTGGAGCCGACCTTCAGGTCCCCCTGAACTTTGGTGTCTTTATCCCTGGCCAATTCCCATTTGTCGCTGCCCTTCTGGACCACGATCCGGTCGTCTTTCACTTCCAGGACCGGTCCGGTCACCTGATAGGTCTTGGGACCCGCGGCCAGGGCCAGGGAAGAAAATAAAAAGAGCAGACCCACTACCACCATAATAGTTCGCTTCATAACGGCTTCCTCCTTCTAACGATATTTTTGGTCCAAGGCAGACCCGATCCCCTGGAGGGATTCGAATTCCCGGGTCGTTGCCTCGGTAAAAATTCTCCCAATTATAATGGGAAAAGCATAAAAAGTAAAAAAATTGCAGGCCAGGGCCGCCTTAACGGGTCCGGCGGCTATTCCTTACCTCTTTTTTTTAAGGCTTCCAGGACCACGGCCGGGGTCAGGGGCAGGGTCCGGATCCGGGCGCCGGTGGCGGCGAACAGCGCGTTGGCCACGGCCGGGGCAATGGGCGGCAGGCCGGGTTCCCCCACGCCGCCGTGCTGTTTCTGTCCCTGAACCGTATGAACCTCGATGGCCGGGCTCTCGCTGAAGCGCAGCAGGGGGTAGTCGCCGAAGTTGCCGGTCGCCACCCCGCCCCGGGAGAAGTTCACCCGCTCTTTAAGGGCCGCACTCAACCCCATGACGATACCCCCTTCCATCTGGGCCCGCACCGTGTCCGGATTGATGATCGGTCCGCAGTCGACGGCGCAGACCACGCGGTGCACCCGGAGGCCCCCGTTTTCTTGGTTGACTTCGATTTCGGCCACCTGGGCCACATGGCTGCCGAAGCAGGAATGGCAGGCCAACCCGCGGCCCTGCCCGGCCGGCAAAGGCTTCCCCCAGCCGGCTCTTTCCGCCGCCCTTTCCAGGACCTGCCGGAGCGCGGAGGTCTTCGCCATATGAGCCAAACGAAATTCCAGCGGATCTTTCCCGGCCGCCCGGGCCAGCTCATCCATGAAGCATTCCACCGTAAAGGCGTTATGGGTGCTGCCTACGGACCGCCAGAAGCCGACCGGGATGGGGAGGTCCAGGCGGACGTATTCCACCCGCAGGTTGGGGACGGCGTAGGGCAGGTTGGCGAGACCTTCCACGGCGGCCGGGTCGATCCCTTTCTCCATCATCTGAGGAAACACCCGGGCGAAGATGGAAGGGACGACCACCCGGTGGGACCAGGCCGTGATTTTACCCCGGCCGTCCAGGCCTCCTTCGATCCGGCAGCAGTTGCCCGGCCGGAAGAAATCATGCCGGATGTCTTCCTCCCGGGTCCAGATGACCTTCACCGGCTGGGAGGCCGCTTTGGAGAGCTGTACCGCTTCTTCCACCACGTCCGTCTCGGCTCGCCGGCCGAAGCCGCCCCCCAGATAGGTGGTGTGGATGTGGACCTTTTGCGGAGCGAGCCCGGAGTATTTGGCCGCCGTCTGTTGCGCGGCGGTCTGGCTCTGGGTGGGCACCCAGACGTCGCAGCGCTCCGGTTGCACCCAGGCCGTGCAGTTCATCGGTTCCAGGGGGACATGGGCGAGATAAGGCAATTGATAGACCGAAGCGAGTTTCTTGGTCGCCACCGCCAGGGTCTGCTGAGCGTCGCCATCATTGCGGGCGACCACGCCGGTCTTGGCCAGGTGGTCCAGCAGGGATTTTTGAACCAAGGCATTGTCCAGATTCGGCTGGGAGCCCCCCGCCCATTGCATGGCCAGGGCGGATCGCCCCTGGCGGGCCGCCTCGAAACTCCGGGCGCAGACCGCTACGCCCCGGTCGATCCGGACGACCTGCTCTACCCCCGGGACCTTTTTGGCAGCCCCTTCATCGAAACCTTTCACCCGCGCCCCGAAGACCGGAGGCCGGGCGACGGCGGCGTACCTCAGGCCCGGGGCAAAGGTGTCGATGCCGAAGCGGGCCTGGCCGCTGATCTTTTCCGGGATGTCCAGACGGGCCGGGACCCGTCCGATGAACCGGAACTGGGAATTGTCTTTCAGGGGTGGTTCCTTCGGCAGGGGCAGTTTGGCGGCCGCCTCCGCCAGTTTCCCGTAGGACAAAGACCGCCCGCTGATACTATGATGGACGGCGCCATCGGCGGCCATTAACTCCGTCCGGGGGACGCCCCAGGCCTGCGCAGCCGCCTGAACCAGCACTTCCCGGGCGGCGGCCCCGGCCCGGCGCAGCAGATCGTGAAAATGCCGGATGCTGGTGCTGCCGCCAGTGGCCTGCATACCCCAGACCGGGTTTTTGTATGCATCCGCCGCCGGGGCCGGGCGAAAGCGGACGGACTTCCAATCGGCGTCCAGTTCGTCTGCCACGATCTGGGGAATGGAGGTGTAAACGCCCTGACCCATCTCCGACTGGGAGACCGTGATGGTGACGACGTCGTCGGGGGTAATGCTGATCCAGGCGTTCAGGATCCAATCTTGCGGGTCGGCTTTCTTGATTTCCTCCGCGCCGAGTACCCGGAAGCCCCCCGGCCTGTAGGCCAGAAACAGGGTCAACCCGGATCCGGCCAGGAGCCCTTTTACGAAGGTGCGACGGGAGAGCTGCCTTTTCATGATCGGCGGCCCTCCTTTTTCATCAGTCGGATGGAGGTCTGCAAGGCCGCCTTGATCCGGGGATAGGTCCCGCAGCGGCAGAGGACCTCGTCCATGGCCTGCCGTATTTTTTCATCGCCCGGGGCGGGGTCTTCCCGGAGCAGGGCGGCCGCCTGCATCATCTGGCCGGGCTGGCAATAGCCGCATTGAATGACCTGTTCCTGAAGCCAGGCCCTCTTCACGGCATGGTCTTCGGGCAGTCCTTCAATGGTGGTGATGGTTTTACCCTGGGCCTCCCGGACCGGCAGGAGGCACGATTTTTCGGCCTGCCCATTGATGTGCACCGTGCAGGCGCCGCACTCCCCCACACCGCAGCCGAATTTCGTCCCGGTTAACCGAAGATGTTCCCGGATCACCCAGAGCAAGGGTGTGTCCGGCGGCACCTCGACCTCGTACCCTTTTCCATTAATGTTCAGGGAAATCATCAGGGGCTCCTTTCCGTTGCGCTCCATGAACCAACCATTAAAAAATTGTGACAAAAGGCGTGGCATTAAAAGGGGAAAAAATTGTTGGCTTGAAAATATTCGTCTTTCAATTGATCCAATTGCTGTTCGAAGGCCCGGTAATGGTCCTCCTCCCATTCGGCCAGTTCGGCATAGAATTTCCGGGCCTCTTCGCTGCCGGCCTGCCGGGCGCAGCGGCGGTAAAAATTGACCGCGTCGAGTTCCAGTTTCATACCGATGCTCAGGGCGCTGATCTCCAAGTGGCTGTCCTTGATCCGGTTGCGGAGCTCGTTGCTGAAGATGGGGTTGCCGGCGTGCTTTTGATGAGCCAGGGACAAAGGCGGGGAAAAATCATAGTTTCCCTTTTCCATGACGGACTTATACTGGGTGCGGAGGTAATGGAAATGTCCCAGTTCCTCCTCCGCCATGCGGGTAAAAGTTTCTTTACCCAGGGGGTCGGCGGTATTCTGGGCCGTGTTTTTATAAAAATTATGTCCGAAAATTTCCGCCTCCATGGCGATTTGCAGTCCGGAGAGGATCTCTTTTAAAGCGGCGGTCATTCTTGCACCTCCTGATCAAGACCGTATTTTGATTTTATTATAGGTCCTTTACCTCCTCCGCTCAATGGTTTAGTGGGGGAAATTTTAAGTTCTTTTTCTTGATCCAATATAATTTTTCAAGTATTATAAATACATTGTACTTAATTTGCGACAGTCAGGTGTCTATGCGTTACTACCCGGTCTTTTTGGATTTGCAAGGGACCTCCTGCCTGGTGGTGGGGGGCGGGCAGGTGGGGGAACGGAAAGTGAAAAGCCTCCTGGACTGCGGGGCCGTAGTCCATCTGGTCAGTCCGGAGCTGACACCGTACCTGGAAGAGGCCGTCCGGCAGGGTAAGGTGGTCCCGGCGGGTTCCGCTTTCGCCCCGGCCCAACTGGAGGGGATGTTCCTGGTCATCGGGGCGACCGATGATCCGGAAGTGAATCGGCAGATCAGCGCCGAAGCCCGGGCCCGGAACCTGCTTTGCAATATCGTGGATCGGCCCCGGGAATGCAATTTCATCGTTCCCGCCACCGTCAGGCGCGGCGACCTGACCATCGCCGTTTCCACCGGGGGCCGCAGTCCGGCCCTGGCAAAAAAAATCAGGGAAGACCTGGAAAAAAGATTTCCCGATAGTTATAATAAATATTTGGAATTATTGGGGCGTATCCGGGAATATGTCTTGTCCCGGGGCGGGCCCCAGGAAGAAAACCAGGGGATTTTTGAGTCGCTGGTGTCTTCAGCACTTCTGGAAACGTTGCAGAGAGGGGACCGGGAAGGAATACGCCAGATCATTAGCCAAATGATAACGCCTCCGCCTTCAGAAGAAGAAATCAAACCCTGGCTGGAAGCCGCGATCACCTGAAATACGGGAAACAAGATGATTCTATTCTTCTTTTTGCTGGCCTTGTCCCTCTATCTCCTGGGTACGGCCGGCTACATCGTTTACATTGTTTCCCAGAGGAAGCCCTTCGCCAGAGTCGCTTACGGAATACTCTGGGCCGGGTTCGCCGCCCACTCCCTGGCCATCGCTTTCGGTTATTACCAGACCGGCTATTTCCCCGTCAGGAACCTGAGGGAATCCCTGTCTTTTTTTGCCTGGGCGGTCATGGGGGCCTACCTGATCATTCAACTTCGTTTTAATGTCCGCGTTCTGGGTTCCTTTCTTTCACCCCTCGCCGCCATCATGATGATCAGCTCCTCCTTCCTGCCGGTTCCGACGGGGGCGGTGAACCCGATCCTGCGCAGTTTCTGGCTTATCCTGCACGTGGTGGTCGCCTTTGCGGGGAACGGCATCTTCGCCATCGCCTTCCTCTCCGGGATCATGTACCTGATCCAGGAAAGCCGGATCAAGTCCAAACAGCTCGGGGCCATATACCACCGCCTGCCCTCCCTGGAAACGTTGGACGCTTTGAATTATCAGTGCCTGATCGTGGGCTTTCCTCTGATGACCCTCGGATTGGTCAGCGGCTCCCTGTACGCCCACTATACCCTCGGTTCCTTCTGGCGCTGGGACCCCAAGGAAGTCTGGTCCCTGATCACCTGGCTGTTGTACGCCGCCCTGCTCCACGGGCGTCTCGTATCCGGATGGCGGGGCCGGCGTTCGGCCTTACTCTCGATCCTCTTTTTCCTGGTGCTGGTCTTTTCCTTCCTGGGAATGAAATTCCTGGTCCAAGGGTACCATACTTTTTCGGCCTTTCAGCAGGGGTAGCCTTTGGATATCGGTCTGATCGGCCTCAACCATAAAACCGCCCCCGTAGAATTGCGGGAACAATTGTCCGCCGCCTGCACCCAGGCTGGGCCGGTGGTTGACGTCCTGAAAGCCCTGCCCGCCGTCCAGGAGGCCTTGTTTATTACGACCTGCAACCGGGTGGAAATTTTATTTACCGCCCCGTCCCTGGAGGCCGCCTTTGCGGCTTTCCTCGAGACCTGGAGCCGGGACTTGCAGCGCGCGCCGGAGGAGCTGCAACGCTCTATTTACACCTACCGGGCCGATGAAGCGATCCGGCACCTGTTCCGGGTAGCGGCCAGTCTGGATTCCCTGGTGGTGGGGGAGCCGCAAATTTTGGGCCAGATCAAGGAGGCCTATCGGGAGGCCTCCAAGAGCCATGCCACCGGCATCATCCTGAACCGACTCTTACATCGGGCCTTCTCGACGGCCAAGCGCATCCGGACGGAGACGGGCATCGCCGGTCACGCCGTGTCCATCAGTTTTGCGGCCGTGGAACTGGCCAAGAAAATTTTTCAGGAACTGGCCGGGAAAAAAGTGCTGCTGATCGGGGCCGGAGAAATGGCCGAGTTGGCGGCCGAACACCTGTGGAACAACAAGGTGGCCGAGATCGTGGTGGCCAACCGGACCCTGGAGCGGGCTCAGGAGCTGGCCCACCGCTGGCGCGGCCGGGCTTTGTCGCTGGAGGAGGTCCCGGTCGCCCTGATTCAGACCGATATCGTCATCAGCTCCACCGGTGCTCCGGATATTTTGATTCAGCAGTCCCAGGTCAGGGCCATCATGAAGCAGCGCCGGCAGCGGCCGCTCTTTTTTATCGATATCGCCGTCCCCCGGGATATCGATCCCCGGGTCAACGATGTGGACAACGTTTACCTTTACGACATCGACGACCTCCAGGGGGTCGTTTCCCAGAATATGGCGGCCCGCAAAAATGAGGCGCTGGAGGCGGAAAGGATCGTGGAGGAGGAGGCGATCAAGTTCCGGGCCTGGCTGAACGGGCTGGAGGTGGTACCGACCATCGTGGCCCTGCGGCAAAAGATGGAGGAGATCCGTCTGGGGGAACTGAAAAGGGGGGCGTCCGCCCTTCAGGAGTTGACTCCCGAGCAGCTCAAGGCCGTGGAGTTGATCAGCCAATCCATGGTGAACAAGATTATCCATGACCCGATCACCTTCCTGAAACGGTCGGGAAACCCGCAGCAGGTCAGCGAACAGGTGGATCTGGCCCAGAAGTTTTTCAACCTTAACACCAACGGGCAATCCGGGTAATGGCCGACATCATTTCCATTGACGAACGTTTGAAGGACCAGCGCGAGAAACGGCTTTCCGACAAGAAAAAACGCCGACTGGACAGTCTGCGTCTGGTCATGCAGTGCACCTCCTGTCCCCATAAATGCGCCAAGTGCGGCTCGCAGCTCGAAACCCCGGCGCCCCGGGTCCTGTCGCCGGAATTGCCGCTCAGGCTGTGCGCCGGCTGCTGGGAGGAGTACCAGGTCTTTCGGGAAAGCCAGAGCGGCGCCCCGGCCTCGGTCGAATTGGAACCGTATTACAACGCGGCCTGGTCGGAGGTCTGGAAGACCTGGCTGGAATACCAGCGGCGGCTGCACCGGTACCGGAGCAGCCCGGAATTCCTGCAGTTGATGGTGGAATTGTCCCTGGAAGGGGATTAGCTGAAAAGCTTTGAATTAATTGGTCTAAATTCGGAACTCGAAATTCGAAATCGACACGGCTGAGCTCGTCGGAGGCCGAAACAAATTCAAATAACCGAAATTCAAAATTCGAAACAAGCTTAAAACCGGGATGAAGCTGTTTTGTTTGTTTCGGTCATTTGAATTTCGTATATTGCTTTTTGTTTCGAATTTCGGGTTTCGAATTTCGAATTTTGATTTAATTAGAAGGGTATATCGTCCTCCGGAAAACCTCCACCGGCCTCACCTTTGGGGCCGCTCGGGAATTCCCGGTCGGGCTGGGCCTTGTCGCCGGCCGAGCCCAGCATCTGCATGTTCTGGGCCACGATCTCGGTGGTGTACCGTTTGTTGCCCTCTTTGTCTTCCCAAGCCCGGGTCTGGATCCGACCTTCAATATAGACCGGTTTCCCTTTGGCCAGGTATTCGCCGCAGATTTCTCCCAGCTTCCCCCAGGCTACGATCCGGTGCCATTCGGTGCGTTCCTCCTTGTTGCCGTCTTTGGTCCAGGATTCTTTGGTGGCGAGGCTGAACTTGGCCACGGCCATCCCGCCGGCCGTATAGCGCAATTCCGGATCCGCTCCCAGATTTCCGATTAAAATTACCTTGTTGACCGATGCCATAGGACCCCCTTTTAAAAGTCTAGCTGGAACTATTCTAAAATTCAAAATTCAAAACACCCTAACCTCGAAACCTTTTAGCTCCTCCAGGGTATTTCGGCTTTCATACCATATCGCGGCCGCCCCGGCAAGCCGTAATCCTTAATTGACTCGGAGGGGGCAATGGATTAAGATCCCATCTTGATATGTCTCTGCGAACCCTGCTTTTTCTGCCTATTTTTTTGCTGTTGACCTTTTTCTTCAGCCTGGCCTCCATAGCCGCGGCCCTGTCGGATTCGACCGGGAACCGCGCCCACCGGCTGGCTTCCCGGTGGGCGGCCATCTTGCTGTGGCTGTCCCGGGTGCGGGTGCGGGTGACTTATCTGGAGCCGCTGGATCCGGGCCAGTCCTATCTCTTTGCCGCCAATCACCAGAGCGCCTATGATATCCT
>JACRCK010000004.1 GCA_016219065.1 Deltaproteobacteria bacterium | reverse complement strand
TTCTTTTGTCAAAGAACCATTACGACACAGTCTCTTCGCCGGAATGACACCAAGGGACCGAAATCAAATCAAAAAGGTTTAAGTTAACAGCATTGAATCCGAACCTATGATATCGGTAATTTTCGGAGGGTAAATAGAAAGGAGCCGGGTTATGCCGAGAAGCAAAATCGATCTTCCTTTTGACGTGGAGTACCTTTCCATTCTCGACGAGAGAGGGGAACTGGACAAGAAACTGGAACCGGAAATACCCCAGGATCTCCTCCACCAACTTCACCGGGCCATGCTCCTGGGCAGAAGGTTTGACGAAAGACTCCTGAGTCTTCAACGCCAGGGCCGCATCGGAACCTTTGGACCGATCACGGGCCAGGAAGCATCGCAGTTGGGGGCTGTGGGTCCCTTGTTTCCTTCGGACTGGATGGTTCCTTCCTTTCGGGAGACGGCGGCCCAGATCTACCGGGGGGTCCCCATGGAATCCATTATTCTCACTTATGGAGGATACAATGAAGCGGCACTCCTTATCGAGAAGGGGCACGACCTCCCTGTCGCCATTCCCGTATCCTCTCAAATTCCCCATGCGGTAGGATTAGCCTGGGGGATAAAGTACAGGAAGAAAGACGATGTGGTCATGACCTTTTTTGGGGACGGGGGAACCTCCCAGGGGGATTTTCACGAAAGCATGAACTTCGCCTCGGTTTATCAGGTACCCCTTGTCTTCGTCTGCCAGAACAACCAGTGGGCCATTTCGGTTCCCCGTTCAAGACAATCCCATTCCAAGACCCTGGCCCAGAAGGCCCTGGCCTACGACATGCCGGGCATTCAGGTGGACGGAAATGACCTCCTGGCCGTCTATGCCGCGGCCAAAGAGGCCGTGGACCGGGCTAGGTCCGGGCAGGGGCCTTCCATGATCGAATGCGTCACCTACCGCCTGATGATGCATACCACTGCCGATGATCCAAAACGCTACCGTAAAGAGGAAGAAGTGGAACAGTGGAAAAAACGGGATCCCCTTATCCGCTTCCAGAAATACCTTAAAGACAAGGGGCTTCTGACGGACCAGAAGGTTGAGGAACTGGAATCGGAAATCAAGTCTGAAATCCAGGCAGCGGTGGAACTCGCCGAAGAACTCATGAAGAAATATAGCGACCCCCTTCAGATGTTCGAGCATGCCTACGCGGAGATGCCGCCTTATCTGAAACAGCAAAGAGGCCAGCTTGAAAAAGAATTGGCTGAGGGGCGCGGGAAGGAGGAAGACCATGACTAAGATGACGATGGTCCAGTCTCTGAACCTGGCCCTTCGCCAGGAGATGGAAAAGGATGACCGGGTCATTGTTCTGGGCGAAGATGTGGGCCGTGACGGGGGCGTTTTCCGTGTCACCGACGGTCTCATCGATGCCTTTGGCGAGAACAGATCCCTGGATACCCCCCTGGCCGAGTCCTGTATTGCCGGCATGGCCATCGGCATGGCCCTTTACGGCCTCAGGCCCGTATGTGAAATCCAGTTTTCGGGATTCACCTACCTGAATTTTCATCAAATCGAGTGCCATGCCTCGCGCCTGAGGTGGCGGTCTCAGGGGAAACTCACGGTGCCCATGGTCCTCCGCGCGCCTTACGGAGGCGGGGTGCGGGCCCTGGAGCACCACTCGGAAAGCAGGGAGGCCTTCTTTGCCCATATCCCGGGGCTGAAAATGGTCATCCCTTCCGGCCCGCGCAATGCCCGGGCGCTGCTGGTCAGCGCCATTCGAGACCCGGATCCGGTTATCTTTTTCGAACCCACGGCCGTGTATCGTGCCTTTAGGGAAGAAGTCCCGGAAGAGGAGGAGACGATGCCTCTGGGCAGTCCTCAGGTTATACAGGAGGGTAGCGATTTAACCCTCATTTCCTACGGGGCCATGATGCGGCCGACTCTGGAGGCCGCCGCAACGCTTAAGGAAAAGGACGGGGTAAAGCCTGAGATCATAGATCTCCTCACTATCTCTCCCCTCGACGATTCACCCATTATTGAATCCGTGAAGAAAACAGGGAGGGCCGTGGTGGTCCACGAGGCGCCCCGGAGTTTTGGCCCGGCGGCGGAAGTCGTAGCCCGCCTGGTGGAAAAGGCCTTTTTCCATTTGGAGGCGCCGGTAGCCCGGGTGACCGGGTTTGACGTGGTCATCCCCCTTTTCAGCAGGGAGAAAGCCTATCTGCCGGGCCCTGAGCGCATCCTCGGGGCCGCCAGGGAAGTTCTGAACACATGAGGGGAGGAAGGAATCATGATCAAGGCCTTTAAGATGCCCGATCTCGGAGAGGGGATTCATGAGGTTGAAATTCTATCCGTCCCGGTTTCCGTTGGCGACAACGTCAAGGAAGGCGATACTATTCTGGAGCTGGAAACGGACAAGGCCGCTGTGGAGATCCCTTCCCCCTACACGGGGGTGGTGGAGGAAATCCTGGTTGCCGCAGGGCAGACGGTGAAAGTGGGCGAGGTGGTCATGACCTTCAGGACTGAAGGGGCCGCCCCTGCTGAACGGGGAAAAGCCGAGGGGCTCCCCACGGAGGAGAGGGGCGAGAAAATTCCCCAGAGAAGGCCTCCTGAAGAAAAACCACCCGAACCGTTTCAACCGAAGGAGGAAGGGCCGGAGAAGGAAGGGCCGAAGAGGGAAGGGCCGGTACCGGCATCCCCGGCCACCCGTCGTCTGGCCCGGGAACTGGGTGTGGATCTTACGCAGGTGGCACCCACGGGCCCCGCCGGGCAGGTCACCTCCGAAGATGTGCGGGCCTTTGCCGAAGGAAAGGGAAAGAAAAAACCGGAGGAACGGCCCGAGGAGATCCGTGAGGAAGTAAGGCCGTCGGCCGTTACGGTGCCCAAGCTTCCTGATTTTTCCAGGTGGGGTCCGGTGGAACGTGTGCCTCTGCGGTCGATCCGAAAAGCCACGGCCAGACAGATGGCCCTCACCTGGTCCCAGATCCCCCACGTGAGCAATCACGATCTGGCGGACATAACCGAACTCGAGGCCTTCCGGAAAAAGCACAAGGGGGAGATTGAGGCCAAAGGGGGTAAGCTTACCCACACGATATTTGCACTGAAGGCGGCGGCAACGGCCCTGAAGGCCTTCCCCAGGTTTAATGCCAGCCTGGATACCGAGGCGGGCGAAATCATCCTGAAACATTACTACCACGTGGGAATTGCCGTAGCCACCGAGGATGGTCTGATTGTGCCGGTCATACGGGACGTAGACCGAAAAAGCATTCTGGATCTGAGCCTTGAGCTCAAGGACCTGGCCGAGAGGACCCGGCAAAGAAAGGTGGGCCTGGAAGAGCTGCATGGAGGGACTTTTACGATCACCAACGTCGGTCCCATGGGCGGCGGCCAGTTTGTCCCCGTCATCAATTATCCCCAGGTAGCCATCCTGGGCATGGGTGCCGCGGCCATGCAGCCGAAGGTCGTGAAGAGTGCCGGAGGCCCTTTAGAGATCGTGCCCCGTCTGCTGATGCCCCTGGTTCTCTGCATTGACCACCGGGTTCTGGATGGGGCGGACGCGGTGCCTTTCATGAGGATGATTGTCGAGGCCCTTGAGGACCCTGACGCACTTTTCATGATGATGACCTGAGGGACTGCCAGACTGACTGCGACACCTTTTCCGTCATTCCCGAGTGTCTTTATCGGGAATCCAGATTTTTCAAGAAAAGCAAAACCAAGGTCCCTGGATTCCGGCTAAAAGCATGCCGGAATGACGGCTAAATATTAAGGGTCTCAAAATAATAGAGACAATCTTAGGGGTCCGGGGGTCTTTTTTTCTGGGTTGTCCACCCCCATGTTGAAGCACTAAGCGCCTAATACTGAAGGAGAAGCCTTATGGTTATGGGGGAGTTTACTCAGGAGGCCCAGGTCCTGGTCATCGGGAGCGGCCCCGGGGGTTATGCCGCGGCCTTTCGCGCCGCCGACCTCGGACTTGAGGTGACTATGGTGGATGCGGCACCGGGGCCGGGCGGGGAATGCCTCTATCGGGGGTGCATTCCTTCGAAGACCTTGCTTTCCCTGGCGGAGCTTATCCACGATGCCGACAGGGCTGATTCCAGGGGTCTTACCTTCGGTAAACCAAAGATCGATCTAAACAGGCTGCGGGCCTGGAAGGACGAAGTCATTGAGAAATTGGCCGCAGGGCTGGTGACCCTGAGCAAAAAGCGGGGGGTACAGCTTATTCAGGGGCGAGCCGAGTTCGAAAGCTCCGAGATGGTTCGTTTGCATGATTCGGAAATCAGCCATATCAGATTCCGCCAGGCCATCCTGGCCACAGGCTCCGCTTCTGCGCCCTGGCCCGGTGTCACCATGCAAAAGGGTGGCCGCATAATGGACTCCACCGGTGCGCTGGAACTGGCCGATGTCCCGGAGAGCCTGCTCATAGTCGGTGGAGGCTATATCGCGCTGGAGATGGGAATGGTTTATGCTTCCCTGGGAAGCCGGGTGACCGTCACCGTGAGGAGCGACAGGTTGCTTCGGGGGTCAGACGCCGACCTGGTCGCCCCCCTGATTGGACGCCTCAAGGATGTCTTTGAGGCCGTACACTTCCATACGGTCCCTTCCGCGATGGAAGAGGACGAAAAGGGGGTGGAAGTGTCCTGGGAAGGCGTTACCAAGGATGTGCCCACCCGGTTTGACCGGGTCCTCGTGGCCGTCGGCCGGAGGCCCAATACCGAGGCGATCGGTCTCGAGAAGACCAAGGTGAAGGTAAACCAGCAGGGGTACGTGGAGGTAGACGCACGGCAGCGCACAGCCGACAGCCGCATATTCGCTGTCGGGGATGTGGCCGGCGGTCCCTTACTGGCCCACAAGGCCTTCAGGGAAGGGAAGGTGGCCGCCGAGGTCATTGCCGGCCGGCCATCGGCCTTTGATGTTCGCGCCATGCCCGCAGTCGTTTACACCGATCCTCAGATTGCCTGGGCCGGGTTGACGGAGGACGAGGCCAAGGCCCAAGGCCGACCGGTCAGGGTGGAGCGTTACCCCTGGAAATTTTCCAGCCGGGCCACCACCATGGGTGCGTCCGAGGGGCTGACCAAAATGCTCGTTGACCCGGAAACCAACCGGGTGCTTGGGTTCGGGGTCGTGGGGCGTCATGCCGAAGGGCTTATCTCCGAAGGGGTTCTGGCCGTGGAAATGGGGGCCCTGGCCGAAGACATCGGTCTGAGTATCCATCCCCATCCCACCCTGGCGGAGACCGTAGGCGAGGTGGCCGAAATCTTCCTCGGAAGCGCCACCCACCTCTTACCGAAACAACCTCCAAAATAAATTTAGCTCTGCCTTTTTAATAAACCCGGCCCTGGATCAGACACCACCTTTCCCTTGCCAACAACCTCAATACTACGGTTATCTCGCGCGAGATAAAATCGGATTACTTCTCTGCCCGGGAGTTGGTCAAACTCCCTAAAAATAAACAAGAAAAAGCCTGTCGGTTAGTCCGAAAAACGGCCAGGCCCGACCAAAAACGGTCTCCTTCCTCTCTCGAGTAATGGCCAAGGTAGTAAAGAAGCGGACTCATTTTCCGAGGTGGACCTCCCGGAATTTGACCGCAAGAGGGCGAACCGCATCCGGGATTGTCAGGACACGGTAAGGCCGGGGGGCCAGGTGACCCTCCTGATCCGGAATTCCACCGAACCGGGAGGGGAAATGAGCCGGATGCGTAAAGGGGGGTCAAGGGGAAAGGAGTTTTTCGACATCCACAGGGGGCACTTGATCGATGGTCGGCGGGTCCCAACGGGGGTGGTCGTCTTTGTCCAGGAGACGGGCCCGAATTCCTTCCAGGTAATCCGGTTGTTGGATTATAAAATGGGCCGCCCTGGCCTCGACGGAAAACGC
>JACRCK010000113.1 GCA_016219065.1 Deltaproteobacteria bacterium | reverse complement strand
GTGCGGAGGGAGTGCGTATCCCCCTCACCCCCACCCTCTCCCACGGTGGGGAGAGGGAGCCCGAGGGTAAAGCTAAGCTGATTTACAACCATTACCCCAATTAAGGAGTGCCAATGAGCAAGTCCTTTAAGATCCAGCCTTGGAAAGAAACCTGTGAACTTCGAAAAGAGATTCGGGAAAGGTCACTGACACCGAGCGATTTTGCCATCGACCTTCATAAGGTTACTTTCGGGGTCCCGGGAGAAAAGCCCTATTATTGCGATCCCGTTCAGTTCTTTTCGACTACCTATGCCACGCAAAATTTGCGGCAATTCTGTAAGGTGGTTTTAAAAAGGCTGGCCAAGCTCCCGGGAGGCGAGCCGATCATCAATGTTTCCCAGACTTTCGGCGGTGGGAAATCGCATACACTTACTACCCTATATTACTTGACCAACCTGGGTGAGCAGCTTCCGGTCAAAGAAACATCCGTAAAGATGATATTGAATGACGCCAAGATTAATGATCCTCCTGAAGCCCAGGTGGCCGCCGTATCTTTCGACAAAGTGGACTGGAAGGCGGGGGGGGACGTGAAATCCCCGGATGGAGAAACCCGTCGATTTCGGATGCCCTGGAATTTGATTGCCTGGCAGTTACTTGGGCAAAGAGGGATAGACATTTTAAAACGGGACGAGACCCAGCCCGATTTCGATACTCCCCCGGCGGACACCCTGTGGGCCGACATTTTACGCGAAGTGGAATCCTCCGGACGGGGCGCCCTGATCCTGTTGGACGAATTTCTCATGTGGGCCCATGACGCCGGGTCTCCTGATCCCACCGGCGAAAGCCGGGAGCGGGGCCCATTCTGGTACGATCGGCTGAAAAACTTCTTTCAGAAGCTTGCCCAGGCCATCGAATCTTCAGAGCGATCATGTTTAGTAGTTTCCTTGTTGGCCACGGAACCTTCCAAAATAATCGATGACGTCGGGCAATCGATCCTGAATGCCTGCAACAGCGGATTGGGACGGCAGGCATCCATTCAGTCACCGGTGGAGAAGGATGATCTGGCCGAACTGCTCCGGCGGCGAATGTTCGCCAAGTATCCGGAGAATGAAACGGACCGCCACAAGCACTGTTTGGCCTTTTGGGAAAGAATGAAGGCGGCGGAGCCAATTCGGGCCAAGATGCCGGACTCGGAAGAACGGCTCAAGAAAGCCTACCCCTTTCATCCGGATCTCCTGGATCGTTTTTTTGGAAAATGGGTCGATCTGCATCAGTTTCAGAGAACCCGGGGGGTGCTCCAGACCTTCGCCCTGGCCTTGCGCGATTCCGAACCTTGGGATACATCCCCGTTGATCGGAGCCCAGGTTTTCCTGACCGATCCAAAACAAATCGGTTTGAGCGAAGCCCTCCTCAAACTGGCCCAGGCCGCCAAGGATTCGGATCCAGACCATAAATTCCCACCCTGGCGGGAAAACCTGGAAACAGAACTCCCCCGAGCGCTGGAGGCACAAAAAGCCGACGCCCCGACCTTAACCGGCAGAGAAATCGAAGCGGCCTGCGTTGCCGCCTTCATTTATTCCCAACCGGTAGGGGAACAGGCAGAGTTGGGCGACTTGCGTTGGCTCCTGGGCGCTACGTGCGATATGCCGGCCGTGCTCAATGCGGGCCTATCGGCCTGGGCCCGGATCTCCTGGTACCTGGAAGAGTGCGACAATACCGAAGCGGGCACCGGTGTGCCGAAATTTTGGCGGCTGGGGCCGAAACCCAACCTCAATCAGCTTCATGACTCCTACAAGCGCCAGGCCCTGAAGCATTCAAAGGCCAAATTTGACGAACTGGCCAAGACTAAGTGCACTGCGTTGTATGCCGACATCGAGCAATACCGGGTAAAGACCCATAAGCTTCCTTTGCAGCCTGGCGACGTGGATGATGACGGCCAGTTCCGCCTGGTGGTCCTTGGTTCGGATTACGCCGGGGTAATCGGCGACCCCCCCAATCCAAAAGCGGTCGAATTTATTCGGACGCACTCGTCACCGACCGACCAACGAACCTACCAAAATATCATCCTGGTGGCCACACCCAGCGTCACCGGTCTGCACCAGGCTGAACAGCAGATCGCCGACTGGATGGCTTGGGGAGAAATCAAAAACTCCGGGAAATTTGCTGAGTTGGACGCTTTTCAGCAGGAGACGGTAAAAAAACGAGAGCGGGAGACCCTCGGTGAGGCCCAAGGGGCCGTAAAAAATGCCTATGAAATCGTGCTTTATTTGAATACCGACGGGACTGTCCTTTCTCGAAAAATCACTATCGGCGCCCAATCCCTGATGGCAGCCCTTTTGTTAGAAAGAGACCTGCGGCTTTTCAACGAAAAAATGGATGCCACCGCTATCATGCCCGGGGCTCATTATGACATCTGGCCCCCTAAACAGGCCTGCATGCCCGTCAAGGATCTCTACCAGGCCTTTGGGCAGCAGGCCAAGCTGCCTAAACTGCTCAACCGGCAGGTTGTGGTGAACACCGTCGAAGATGCAGTTAGACGTGGCGTCCTAGCCCTGCACTGCAAAAGACCGGACGGCTCGGAGAAGTGGTACTGGCGCAGTCCGATCGATATGGCGGATTGGGACCTGATGGGTGAGGCCGTTTTGCCTCAGGAAGCGGAATTGACTTCCCTGAGCCCTTCGGCTTTGTTGCCGGACGCCCTCCCAGGGCTCTGGCCCACGGATGACCTCGGGGTCCTGCTTTCCGAGGTCTTCGGCTGGTTCGATGGAGGCCACTTCTTTGAGGAGCAGACCATCCCCGATTACCCGCCGGAACCCCGTCCGGTACCCAAGGTTGACTATAAGATCGTTCAGATGGCAGTGAGTGCTGCCATTGCCGAAGGTGCCCTGTGGTTGATTTATGGGAATGATAGTGTTTATAGAGATAAACCCACTGCCATTCAACTTGATCCCGATGCCGTTCTATATCGGCCGCCACTGCCTTTAGCCGGGATCGATTTTCTTCCTGGTGCCCTCCCCGAAGCCTGGACCAGGGAGGAGGAGCCCAAAACTACCATCGAAAAGCTTTATGCCGAAATTAAAGCCGTCCGCGGCAAACCCTGGCCCGAAAAACTGTTTCTGGACGGCCTTACCAGCGCCATCGCCCAAGGATTTATCCACCAGTCCGCCCCCGGTTCGATCGGCTCATTACAACATGACGGCAAGCGAAAACTCATTATCAAAAGCGTAGCCCCGCCTCCCCCACCGTCGCCACCTCCCACTGACGGGCGTAGAAAAACCAACATGGTCACACTCAATGTGTCGGATGTGCAGACCTTGAGCGATGAAATCCACCAGATCACCAAACTCCTGGCAGGATCAGATCCTGTCATCGAGGCCTGTATCAGCATTAAGCCCAAGGAAGGGATCGACTTGAAGGCTGTGGAGAAGATCCTTAAAAAGATAAAAGGGGATTGGAAGTTTTAATGAAACCTCGAGGGAAAATGGGAACCAAAGGATTAAAACAGCTAATTAAAAATGGATCGCGGACATTATATCACCTGATGCTATAATAATATTCCTCATCATTATAGATAGGTTCACGCTGCTCCTTTTCCCTAATAAATGCCAGCGGGCATTCTGCAATGGTCGCATATTCCCCTTCTTTGGTCCTTTGTAGAAAGGTCAACAAGGCTTTTTCTTCCAGCTCTTTTTCTTTAATTCTATTTTCCATGATTAGGCATCCTATTGTATAAATTATAAAATCATTGACTTACCCAAATTGGATTCAATTTGGTTCTTGAGCCCCGTCAAATCCATCTCAAAACCACAATTACATTGGATTTTACCATTTTTGGGAAACGGCCGAAATCCTTGCTTTTGAAGGTCCTGATCGATTTGGGGATTTGGGTTGAATTTAGCATAAATCTTATGAGCAATGCCACATTGCGGACATTTATGATCAATCTGTACAACGTCCGCCTTCTCCGGGCTTAAGGGCATTTTGATCGGTACGTTGGCGGGCGCAGCCTGGCGAAATATTTTGGTATCTTCTGTGGCAAATATCTTAAACGTGGTAGTCGTATCAAAAAGCAAACGGCAAACAATTTGTATTCGATGAACCAATTCCCTTAACTTGATATCGTCTTCTACCCTTTTGATCTTGAGTCCGATATTCTCAAGGTCGTCAATCTTAATAGACCTGCCGTGGAGACGCCATTTGGCATGATTTGTTAACTCCGCGGCAATTTCTCCGGCGCGTTTTTTCTTGGCCTCAAGAGTTACAGGTTCTTTTCTGGTCTCCGTTTCATGCCATTTCCTGAACTTATAATTAACAAGCCATTCGACAACCAATTCCTCTGCGTACTTGAGAGCATGATAAACACCGCTTAATTCACCCGGAGTGATTTGGGCAACCATTGTGGCATCAAAAGGATTCAGAGTGCCTTGATCCTCAGCCTCTTGGCGTTTTTGATTGACCCATTCGACATAGTCATAAGCAGAAACAACCGACCTGCCAATTTTAACTTGTGCATCGATGGGGCCCAAGCTGCCCGTTTCTGTCATCAATATTTCATCCCCGGAAAGGACGATTAGCGTACCCGCACTTTTGGCCTCCCCGGATACGATAAACGACACGGTATCAAAATTCTTATGTAGGAAGCGGACGATCTCTTCGGCGGTCTCGCCACTTCCTCCGGGCGTTTCAATATAGATATCAACGCTTTTTCTATTTTTACCCGACAGGAGATCGTGAAAAATATAGAAGTCTGCCTGCTCCAGGCTTATCGCAGGGATGGGCTTTCCAATAGCTGCCGAAAAAACAAAAAGATAGGTGTCCCTTAATTTATTATATTCCGTGATAAGGCGCAGTAACTCGGCTTCAAGCTCGTTGCCGCTCAACCTTTTTCGAATATATTCATTTAAGAGACTCATTATCGACTCACTCGGCTATGGCCATGGCGATAAATGAAATTTTCTTGTTATCGCTGGTCATATTATAAGCCCAATCGGGGAATTAATCCCCTTAATTTTACGCAAGTACAAATTACTAAACCATTAATTCATTAAATTCAATAAGATTTTGGAGTTAGTTGTCCGAGGGCATTTTATAGTCCTCCCTTCGGGGGCGGCTGGAAGCGAAGGCGTGCACCTGCGGCTATCCGAGACTTGCCGCGTAGTATGCAAGGGGAAGGACAGCGGGGGAGGGCGTGGACCTTGCGGGTCTTTTTGCAAGGGCCATGGCTGACATGCAGGCCCGTACCTGAGCATCGCTGGGGGAAGCCGTTTTATCGGGGAAGAATGGGAGAGGCCCCTGGTGGTAGATGCCCAACTTTAACATGGCTCCACAAGCCCGCTGTGCCGGAGGGGAAACGGTTCGCCAAGCTGAGAAGCCGTCGCCCTTGCCGGTCTCTCCGATTTTTTTCACTAGGAACCCCGTTTCCCGAAAAATAATTTTGTATTGACAATTCTTATGCCTTTCTATAGTGTCTGAAATTTTGTAATTATCTTTTTTTGAGGTTTGTATGAAATTCTGGCGGTTGCCTTTGGATGCCAAAGACCATTCCATCCCCCTGGGGGAGTTGGTCATCATCAAGGATCGGTGTAAGGGCTGCAATTTTTGCATCGAATTTTGCCCCAACCAAGTCCTCAAAGAATCCTCCGAATTCAATAAAAAAGGCTATCATCCGCCGCTGGTGACCAAGCAGGGAGAATGCGTAAACTGCAATCTCTGCGAAATCATCTGCCCGGAATTCGCCATTTACAGCGAATTAAAGGCCTTCAGGGAATTGACCGCCGAGGATATCCTCAATTATTCCGATAAATTCGGAGCGTAACGCTACAGGCATTCCTCCTTCCGCTGTTTTTATGCGCACTGAAGGGGGCAGGGAAGGCCAACGTCTTATGTCCACTCCTGGTATTTTAACGGGCGAATTCTTTATTAGCGGCGACGAGGCCTGCGCCGAGGGGGCCATCGCCGCCGGCTGTCGTTTTTTTGCCGGTTACCCCATCACGCCGGCCACCGAGATCGCCGAGCGGATGGCCAGACGCCTGCCCCAGGTCCAGGGGATGTGCCTCCAGATGGAAGACGAAATCGCCTCCATGGCCGCCATCCTGGGCGCTTCCTGGGGCGGTGCCAAATCCATGACCGCCACCTCCGGCCCGGGTTTTTCCCTGATGATGGAAAACATCGGCCTGGGCATGATGTCGGAAACCCCCTGCGTGGTGGTGAACATCATGCGGGCCGGCCCATCCACCGGTCTGCCCACCCTAGTGGGTCAGGCCGACGTCATGCAGGCCCGCTGGGGCTCCCACGGGGATTACGGGGTCATTGCCCTGGCCCCCTCCTCCCCCCAGGAAATGTTCAATCTGACCATAACGGCCTTCAACCTGTCGGAAACCTATCGTCTGCCCGTATTCGTTCTGGGCGACGAGGTGGTGGGCCACATGTCGGAACGGGTGGTGATCCCCCCGCCGGAACAGATCCAACGGGTATCCCGCAAGCGCCCGGCGCCGGGTCAGGAAGGCTATCTCCCCTTTCTGGCCGATGACGATCTGGTCCCGGCCATGGCCTGCGCCGGAGACGGTTACCATGTCCATGTCACCGGCTTGACCCACGATGAGCAGGGCTACCCCGTCATTACGGCCCCGGTCCACGAACGGCTGGTCCGCCGGTTGGTGGACAAAATCCGGCTGAACGCCCCGGCCATCTTCCAGACCGAAGCCTTCGGGCTGGAAGACGCCGCAGTACTGGTGGTGGCCTACGGTTGCACGGCCCGGGCCGCCCGGGAAGCGGTGACCCGCCTGCGGGCCGGGGGAAGAAAAGTCGGTTTGCTGCGACTGATCACCCTCTGGCCTTTTCCCGAGGAACAGATTCGACAACTGGCCCGGCAGGTCCAGGCCTTGATCGTCCCGGAAATCAACAACGGCCAGATGGTCTACGAGGTGGAGCGGTGCGCCGGAGGCGCCTGCGAAACCGTGCTGATGCCCCTGATGGGCGGGACCATCCACACCCCCGAGGATATTATTGCCGCCGTCGAGGAATACCTGCCATGAAAATCCGTTACCAGCCCCTGGTTCCCTTCGATCTCCAGGCCACCTGCCGCCTCCAGGAGGAACGGCACGGGCTTCATCCCGACGATCTTTATTTGAAGCCCGGCCGCATTCCCCACATCTGGTGCCCCGGCTGCGGATTGGGAGTGGTCTTGAACACTTACATCAACGGCCTCAAGATGGCCGGCCTGGAGATGAACCGGACGGCCGTGGTCTCCGGGATCGGCTGTACGGGCCGGGTGGCCGGTTACCTGAATATGGACACCTACCATACCACCCATGGCCGGGCCATCCCCTTCGCCACCGGCCTGGCCTTGGTCCGGCCCGACCTGACCGTGACGGTCTTCAGCGGAGACGGGGACCTTTTCGCCATCGGGGGCAACCATTTTATCCACGCGGCCCGGCGCAACATCAACCTGAAAATCATCTGCGTCAACAATTTCAACTACGGGATGACCGGCGGTCAGGCGGCCCCCACCACGCCCGTGGCGGCCCGGACCACCACCACCCCCTATGGCAATTACGAGCACTCTTTCAATCTCCCTTTTCTGGCTTACGCCAGCGGGGCGGTTTACGTGGCCCGCTGGACCACCTTCCACGCCCGGCAACTGGTTACCTCCATCGCCGAAAGCTTTACCCGGAAAGGATTTACCTTCATCGAGGTGATCTCCCCCTGCCCCATCGGCTACGGCCGGCCGAACAAGCTGGGCAGCGGCCTGGACGAGATGAAATTCTACCGGGAAAACAGCCTGGTGCAAAACGCAACGGACCCCCGGGAGGCGGATATCAAGTTGAAGGGGAAAATCATTGTCGGGAAGTTCATCGATCAGGAGCGCCCGACCTTCGACGAAGTCTACGCGGAGAATATCCTGAAAAAATTCAACCGGAGCGCCTGATGGTTGATCAAAAAACGGAAATTCGGTTGGCGGGGTTCGGCGGCCAAGGCATCATCCTGGCCGGCCACATCCTGGGTAAAGCGGCGGCGCTCTTCGAGCATTTGAACGCGGTTTTTACGCAGAGCTACGGACCGGAAGCGCGGGGCGGCGCCTGCAGCGCCGACGTGGTCATTGCCGGCGGAACCATCGATTACCCTCGGGTGAGCGCCCCCGGGATTCTGGTCCTCATGTCCGAAGAGGCCAAAAATACCTACGGGGGCCAGTTGGCCGACCAGGCCCTGGTGCTGATCGATGAAGATCTGGTGCTCCTGGACTCGGTCCCGGCCGGGGGCCGGCTTTTCAAGATTCCCGCCACCCGGTTTGCGGAAAAACTGGGGCGAAAGATCGTGGCCAACATCGTCATGCTCGGTTTCATCACCTCGGTGACCGAGGTGGTGGGCTACGAAGCCATGAAACAGGCCCTGTTCGATTCCATCCCCCAGGGAACAGAGGAATTGAATCTCAAGGCCTTTGAGAAGGGGTACGAGTACGGTAAAGAACTAGTCAAACAGAGGTCAGAGGCCGGAGGTCAGAGATCAGCATCAAGACCAGAGATCAGAGACCAGAGATCAGAGGTCGGAAGAATTAGGGAATAAATCAGAGAGAGCAGGGACCGGAAGCATACATAGATAAAGCCAGTAGTTAGGAGTCGGAAGATCAGCCCGAGTTTTTTATTGGAGAAGTTGCTGACCTCTGACTTCTGACATCTGATCTCTGTTTTCTTAAAGGAGTAACCGGGTTGGCACCCAAGAAAGTCCAACGGAAAGAAAAAGAAGAACCCCGGATCGGCGTGTATGTCTGCCATTGCGGGTTGAATATCGGGGCGGTGGTGGATTGCCCTCAGGTGGCCGAGTACGCCGCCGGTCTGCCCGGGGTCGTGCTGGCCAAGACCAACCTCTATACCTGTTCCGATCCGGGGCAGGAAGAGATCAAAAAGGACATTCAGGAGCAGCGACTGAACCGCGTGGTGGTGGCTTCCTGCACCCCCCGCCTGCACGAACCGACCTTCCGGGCCACCTGTCAGGAAGCCGGTTTGAATCCGTACCTTTTTGAGATGGCCAACATCCGGGAACATTGCTCCTGGGTCCATCTGCATGAAAAGGAGCAGGCCACCGCCAAGGCCAAGGACCTGGTCAAGATGGCCGTGGCCCGGTCCCGGCTCTTGGCCCCCCAGGTGGAATTGGAAGTGCAGGTTCACCGGAAGGCCCTGGTCATCGGGGGCGGCGTAGCCGGGATCCAGGCGGCCCTGGATCTGGCCAACAGCGGCTATCAGGTCTACCTGGTGGAGAAGGAACCCAGTATCGGCGGGCGCATGGCCCAGATCGACAAAACCTTCCCCACGATGGACTGCTCCATCTGCATCCTGGCCCCCAAAATGTCCGAAGTGGGCCGCCATCCGAACATCGAGCTCCTGACCCTGAGCGAAGTGGAGCAGGTGGACGGCTACATCGGGAACTTTACCGTCCAGATCCGCCGGCGGGCCCGTTACGTCAAGGACACCTGCACCGCTTGCGGCGACTGCACCCGGGTTTGTCCCCAGGTAGCCCCCGACGAGTTCAATACCGGTCTGTCCATGCGGCGGGGCATTTACCGTTCCTTCCCCCAGGCCGTGCCCTCCACCTTTCTGATCGACATGGAACTCTGCCTGAACAAGCACGGTATCGTGGCCTGCGACCAGTGTTACCAGGCCTGTCAGAAACGCTGCATCGATTACGCCGACCGGGATCAACTGCTGAACCTGGAGGTGGGCACGATCATCGTCGCCACCGGCGTGGATGTCTACGACCCCACGCCCCTGACCGAATTCGGCTACCGGAAATTTCCGAACGTCATCACCAGTCTGGAATTCGAACGGTTGATCAATGCCGGCGGGCCTTCGGGCGGCAACCTGATCCGTCCTTCCGACCAGCGGATCCCCCGCACGGTGGCCTTTCTGCAGTGCATCGGTTCCCGGTCGAAACGGTCCAATATTTACTGCAGCAACATCTGCTGCATGAACACCATCAAAGACGCCCTGTTGATCAAAGAGCACTGGCCGGACACCAAGATCATGGTCTTCTACATCGATATCCGGGCCTTCGGCAAGGGTTTCGAAGACCTCTTCCAGCGGGCCCGCCGGGAGGGCATCGCCTTTATCCGGGGCGTCCCGGGAGAGATCATCGAGGATCCCGAGACCCGCAACCTGACCCTGATCGGCGAGAACACCCTCCTGTCGCAACTCTACCGCTATGAAGCGGACATGGCCATTCTGTCGGTGGGCATCGAACCCCGCAAGGACAGCGCAGTAGTGCAGCGGCTTTTGAATCTGTCCACCGGCTCGGACGGTTTTTTTCTGGAAGCCCATCCCAAGCTCCGGCCGGTCGACACCCCCACGGGCGGCATCTTTTTAGCCGGCTGCGCCGAGGGCCCCAAGGATATCAAGGATTCGGTCACCCAGGCCTGTGCCGCCGCCTCCCGGGCCAACATTCTGATGTCCCAGGGCCGGGTCACGGTCGAGGCCATTACCGCCCAGGTGGACGAAACCCTCTGCACCGGCTGCGGTCTGTGCACCAAGGTCTGCCCTTTTTCCGCCATCCACCAGGACCCGGAGACCAAGATCGCCCAGGTGACCCAGGCTTCCTGCGCCGGCTGCGGGACCTGCGTGGCGGAGTGCCCTTTCGGCGCCCTGTCCCAACGCCATTTCACCGATCAACAGATACTGGCCCAGATCGACGCCATCACGGATGAGGACCCGGAAAAGAAGGTGGTGTCCTTCTGTTGCAACTGGTGCTCCTACGCCGGGGCTGATTTTGCCGGGGTCAGCCGCCTGCAGTACCCGGCGCCGGCCCGGATCATCCGGACCATGTGTTCCGGGAGGATCAGTACCGCTTTTATCGAGTACGCCTTCCGGCGCGGAGCCGGGGCCGTGCTGGTTTCCGGCTGCCACCTCAACGATTGTCATTACATCAACGCCAACCAGCAGACCGAGAAGCGGGTCAAAAAAGTCTGGAAGAAGATGGAGCGGCTGGGCCTGGATAAAAACCGGCTGCAACTGGCCTGGATCAGTGCGGCCGAAGGAATCCATTTCGCCCGGAAGATCAAGGAAATGGAGGAGATCCTCCAGGGGGTCACCGCCGAAGAGCTGGAAAACAGCCGGCGGTTGTTGGTCCCGGACAAAAAAGGCAAGAAGGAAGACAGGGGGTCCGCCGAGTGATTACCAGCATCTGGGAGCTGTTCAACAAGGAAGACCTGTACGAATGCTATCAATGCGCCCGCTGCACCGGCAGTTGCCCGGCGGCCATGGTGTTGGATGACACTTACGGACCCCGGGAGACCCTGCTGCGCTGCCTGAATTTAGGCCAGGAGGCCGTGGTCACCGACCAACGGATCTGGTATTGCACCACCTGCAACGTCTGCGAGGACCGCTGCCCCCAGGAAATCAACATCCCGGAGCTGCTCACGGCCATTTTCAATATAGCCGCCCAGCGCGGCAACCTGCCGGAGAAAATAAAATTCGGGGTGGAGTTGGTCGCCAAAACGGGACGGACCCTGGTAGTCTCGGACAAGGTCAACCGGGATCGCCAGAAGTTGGGTCTGCCGGCACTGGACCCTCTGGATGTGGACGCCATCGAAGGAATTTTAAAGAAAACCGGTTTGAATGAATTGATCGAGTTCAGTTAACAGGCCGGAGTAATGGAGTGCTGGAGTATTGGAGTAATGGTCTGAAACCCGGTAACTCCTTATTCCATCACTCCATCACTCCATAACTCCAATTGAATGCTGGCATATGAAATACGCTCTTTTTTTAGGCTGTGTGATCCCCGTCAAATACCCGGGGTTTGAAAAGGCCACCCGGGAGGTCCTGAAGGCCCTGGAGGTGGAATTGACGGATCTGCCCTTCTCCTGCTGCCCGGCCCCGACCCAGTTGAAACTGGTCCATTACGACAGTTGGCTGGCCTTGGCGGCCCGCAACCTGTGTCTCGCCGAAGAGGCCGGCCTGCCGATCCTGTCGATCTGCAACGGCTGCGTCAACACCCTCAAGGAGGCCAGTTTCATCCTGAAAAACGACCTCCGGCGGCGGGAGCAGGTGAACCGGGTCCTGAGCGAATCCGGCCATACCTTCCGGGGTACGGTCGAAGTAAAACACCTGCTGGACGTCCTGATTCAGGATATCGGGCCGGCGGCGATCGGCGAACGGGTCACCCGTCCGCTGCCCCCGTTGCGCATCGGTTGCCACTACGGCTGCCACTTGTACCGCCCGCCCCGTTTCATGTATCCGGAAGACCTGTCCGAGGCCGGCAGCTATGTCCCGACCAGCATGGACCATATCCTCACGGTTCTGGGCGCCCAACCGACGGAATATTCCCGAAAATTTTTATGCTGCGGATCGGCCCTCGGCTCCAACCTGGACCAGGACGCGGCCAATGAAATAACGCGGGAAAAACTGCGGCACATGAAAAAACATGGAATCGAGGCGGTGGCGGTAGCCTGCCCCTCCTGTTTTTCCCAGTTTGACCGAGGCCAGATGATGCTGGAACGGAAACATCACGACGGTTTTCGTCTGCCGGCTTTTCATATCGCCGAACTCCTGGGCCTGGCTTTCGGTCTGGATCCCAGTCTGCTGCCGCTGGGGGATCATCGCATCAGTCTGGAACCCGTGTTAAAACAAATCAGCGGCGATTCTTGACAAACCGCAAACAAGGTTTTAAAATTAATAATAAGCAGGATATCGGACCGGCGTCGATTTCAGGGCCCCGGCCGGGCAGCTGAAACGAAAAAACAACGAGAAGGAAGGATTTAAAAATGTTGACGGTAACCGAAGAGGCGCAAAAGGCTTTCCAGGACTATTTTGAAAAACAAAACGTAAATTCCCCGATCCGCATCTTTTTAAGCCAGGGCGGGTGATCGGGGCCTTCATTGGCCCTGGCTCTGGATGAGTCCAAAGATTCCGATCAGGTGTTTGACATTAACGGCCTTACCTATGTAGTGGATAAAGGTCTGGATGAACAGGCCCAGGATATCAAGGTAGACTACGTCACCCAATGGGGACGTTCCGGCTTCATGGTGACCTCCAGCGTGGCCTTGGGAGGCGGAAGTTCCTGCGGGACTTCCTGTAGCTGTTAACGATTAGCTGATTTACAGCCTGAGAACCGAAGGGGTTGGTCAAACAGCCCCTTCGGTTTTTTTTTCCGCCAAACCGCCCCCGGACAGTGGCTGGCAGGGATCCCGGGGGCTAAAGGGGGGCCACCGCGGCCCCGCCGCCCGGGACCGCCGCACCGTTCGGGGAAGGTTTTTCCAGGATTCAAAAATCCTTGACAAACCCGGTCAAACCCAATACATTCACCCAATTCTGATGCGGCTTGTAGGTTTATTCGCCAGGCCGGGGAAGAAAAAAAGCTGGCGCACCTCCGACGCCGCGGACGGCGGACGGGAGGGGGTTTCCCCGGGGGAAGCGGCGGCGGTCTTGATCAGGAGCAGGTCACCTTTATGATGGAAAATCGATCTCCCGAAGAAAATCTGACCCACTTATCCGCATTGAAAGAAGAAATTTTAGATATTATGAACCGGCTCAGGGAAACGACCGGCAATCTCCAGAACGGACTGGACGTTCCCAATGATCAGATCAAGTTGCTTTTCGACCGCGGAGAAAAACTGGCCCTAAGGATCGGGGCGGTTCCCGGCATGGCCAAAGCCGGTGAGGAATTCATGGATCACCTCCAAAAAATCGGAAAGGCCATTCAGGATTTAAAAAACTTTGACGCGCTGCAAAAAGAAAATCTGGTCACCGGTGTTAAATTTTGAGGGGGGACCGCAAGGACCTGTTCAAAATTTTAGCGAACCCGTCAAGTTAAACACCATCTTCTTTATTTTAACTACCGCAACACCCCCCCACAAAATTTAACAATAGGGATTGTTTTTTTTAAACAAATATGCTATTTAAAATGAAATTTTCTCTTCGGCCCTGAATCCGGGGTGGGAGAAATACCAACCGCTCGACGAAGGACTGCCTGATGAGATTATCGCCTAGGTACGGCCGGCTTTTCCTGGGGGCCCTGCTGTTGATCCTTTGCACGCTGCCGGGAAATGCCTTTCCCGCCCCTTCGGCCCCGCTCCGACCCGCCATTCAGCCCATTCCCCCCGATTGGGATGAAGCTCGCATTCCCTCCTATCTGCAATCCAGAGACTTCGAAGATCGAAAATTGAACCCGGACGAGGCCTTTTTGACCGAACCGGTCAACGAACTGCCCCCGATCATCCGGCCTCCCCAGGAGGAAATCCGGAAGAAAGCCATTCTGGAATGGGAAGAACTGCGCAAGGGTCTACCCCTGGACACCGCCGCCTCTTACGACATCCCGATCGTGATCAACGATCAGGTGGAATATTTCATCGATTATTTCCAGACTAAAATCCGCAAACGTTTTTCCCTGTGGCTGGCCCGGTCCACCCGTTACATGCCCATGATCAAAAAAACCATGAATCAGTACGGCCTGCCGGAAGATCTGGTTTATTTGGCCATGATCGAAAGCGGGTTCAGCAATATCGCTTATTCCCGGGCGCAAGCCGTGGGCATGTGGCAGTTCATCCGGGAAACCGGGCAGCGTTACGGTTTAAAGATCAATACCTGGGTGGATGAACGGAAGGACCCGTTCAAGGCCACGCAGGCCGCGGCCCGCTACTTGTCGGATCTCTACAAACAATTCGGTTCCTGGTACCTGGCGGCGGCCGGCTATAATGCCGGCGAGGGGAAAATCGCCCGGGCCCTGGTCATGTACAACGCCCAGAACTATTGGGAGATCACCGCGGACCATTGCCGCTATATCAAAGATGAAACCAAGCAGTATGTACCCAAGATGATCGCGGCCGCCCTGATCGCCAAGGAGCCGGAGAAATACGGCTTCACCGACATCCCTTACTATCCGCCCATGGCCTTTGAGGAAGTAAGCCTTCCGGGGGCCATCGAACTGAAGGATGTGGCCGCCGCCGCCGGCACCGACCTCACCACCCTGGTGGACCTGAACCCGGAATTGAAGCGTTGGATCACGCCCCCCAACGGCGGGGAATACCAATTGCGCATCCCGGCCGGGGTCAAAAACCGGCTGCTGGAAAATTACGCCCAACTGACCAAACCCAAACCCCGCCCCATTTTTGCACATCACAAGGTCAAAAAAGGAGAAAGCTTTTCGACCATCGCCCGCCGCTACGGGCTGGCGGCCG
>JACRCK010000112.1 GCA_016219065.1 Deltaproteobacteria bacterium | reverse complement strand
GCCCACCCGGTACCGAAACCATCTGGCGAGGCTTACAGCGCTTGGATGACATTACCAAAGCTTATATCGCCTTTGTCCTATCCCCTCAACCCCCTCCCTCTGCGGTCTCATGCCCCCAGGGTTGTGGGTAAAGATGAGTTTAATAAAGGGGGGCGGGGGGGACCATTTGGTAAACTTTTTTCTAAAACATTAATGTATATTCCCAAAAAGCTTAATCTATTATCAGCTTGATTGACAACACTAACGCCTATTATTAGTATAAGAACGCCCAAGCGAATTTTCAATTATTACCAGTCATTTGAAAGATCGAAGGAGGGTAAACATGGCCCGTGAAATACCATACCCAACCCCGGGAGAAATCTTGCTGGAGGAGTTTTTGAAGCCTATGGGAATTACCCAGTATCGGCTGGCCAAAGAAATCGGGGTATCGCAGCGACGTATAAGTGAAATAATCAGCGGCAAGCGGTCCATAACCGTCGATACCGGCCTGCGCCTTTCCCGTTTTTTCGGCACCAGCGATGGCTTCTGGGTTGGACTACAAACGGATTACGATACGGCCCGAACTAAAGACGCCCTGTCTGATGTTTTAGCGCGCATTAATGACATTGGGCGCGAAGTGCAGACCAGACTCGTAGCGTAAAGCGTGGCAGCAAGGATATGACAACCAGACGGCTATACGAACCCGGAGACCGGGTGATCGACTTGGCGGGCGTGAACGGTCGCGTATTGTCTGCCGAGGAACTGGATCAAGTGCGAACCGGTCTGCCGGAAGGCAAGAGGCCGGGCCATTATTTCGCCCCGGGCTGCTGCGCCCGTCCCGATTATGTCACCCAGGTGCCGGTCCTGTTTGAAGATGGGACCTATGACATCATGCGGACCATGAATATCAAACGGCGGGGTTAGAGGCCCGCCAGTAGGGATGGATTAAATCTTCATAGATGGCCAGGGCGGCCTCGGAGCCCTGGCCGGCGGCGATGACGATCTGCTTGAAACCCCCTTCCACGTCCCCGGCGGAATAGACCCCCGGGATATTGGTGCGGTGCCGGGCGTCGTGTTGGATATAGCCGTCGGGGGTCAAGACCGCCCCGATTTTTTGGGCCAGGGCCGTGGCCGGTTCGTAACCGATGGCGATGAAGACCCCGTCGACGGGCCGGGAGGTCAATTCCCGGGTGCGGTTATTATAAAGCACCACTTCCTCAACCCGCGCCGTACCCTTTATTTCCTTGATTTCCGTATCCCAGATCACCGGCAGCGCGCTTTCCTGGAGGCTTTTGACCAGGTGTTCCTGGGCCCGCAGGGTGTCTTTCCGGTGGACCAGGGTCACTCCCACCCCCAGGTGGTGCAGATGCAGGGCCTCGGTGACCGCGCTGTCGCCACCGCCGACCATGATCACTTTTTTGCCCTTGAACAAAGGACCATCGCAGGTGGAACAATAACTGACGCCGCGACCGGCCAACCGCTGTTCCCCGGGAACTCCCAGGTGGCGATAGACCGCCCCCGTGGCCAGCAGGACCGCCCGGGCTTGAATTTTTCGCCGGGGGGTCAGTAATTCCACGGGCAGGCCCGGGCGGATTTCCATGACCTCCTCGCCCTGAAAAATGGGGAGGTATTGCAGGGCGTGGCTGACCATGAGATCCACCAGGGCCTTCCCGCCGACCTGGGTGAAGCTGGGATAATTTTCCACTACGGGGGTGGTGGCCACTTGCCCGCCCAAGGCCCCCTTTTCGACGATGACGGTCTTGAGGCCGCTGCGGGCGGCGTAGATCCCGGCGGTCAATCCGGCCGGGCCGCCGCCCACGATCGCCAATTCGGTTTCGACCAGCGGGGCGTCATTGTCGGGTATATAAATGGTTTGCTCGGCCATCTTTTCGAGCGAATAGGCAAACAGTTCTTCCGGCTGGGCCCCTTGAGCGATTTGGATGCCGTTGGCCAGGGTCAGGGGGACCCCGAAGGCGTTATACCGGTCGCCCAGATCCGGATTGACCTGAATGTCGATGATTTCCAGGGAAAAAAGTTCGGGCCGGGCGATCACCGCTTTGATGGCGTTGATGGCCTGTTGCGGGCAGTAGGGGCAGGTGGGACTGACGAAGAGTTGCATGGCCCGGGGTTCCTTGATCCGCTCCAGGATTTTCTGGGTTTCCCGCTCGAGGCCCGGCTCACGATAACCCATAATCAACAGCATTTCCAAAAAGGTCCGTCCTTCTTCGCCGATCGGCACTCCCAGCCAGCGCAACGGATAGCGATCCGGGTCGAAGAGCAGCGTCGGCACCCGGTCCACGTTGTATTTTTTGGCCAGCTTGTGGGTCAGGCCGTATTCCCGCAGGGAGATTTTCGAGGAAATATTCCGAAAGGTCCGAATGACCTCCCGGGCGGTTTGTATGAAAACCTCGTTTTTGGGGGGGTCGGTGAACAGCAGCAAAGGGACGTCATAGGGCATTTTTTCAAATACGGCCGCGACCTGGCGCTGCAACTGATCCAGCAGGACCTCCTGATCGTTTTTTTCCCGGGCTGGGGTCTTGTTCATTCCGCCTCCTCCTCTTGCACCTTGATGTAACGAGATATTATACAAAACGAAGGGGTTTCCGGGAAAACATATTTCGAAGGGAAAAAAGGCGGTGCAGGCACGGCCCTTCCCGCGACGATTAGCCGTGTGGTTTTTGAGGGAAGGGGCGGAAGGAGTCCCGGACCCGCAACGCTTCCAGCAGGGATAAAAATCGAACGCCGCGGGAATGGGCCAAAAAATCCCAGCGGCGCTTACCCGAAACGGCCGGTGATGTAATCTTCGGTCTGTCTCAATTTGGGGCGGGTAAACAGAATGGCCGTCTCGTTGACTTCGATCAGTTTCCCCAGGTAAAAAAAGGCGGTCAGGTCCGAAACCCTCGCCGCCTGCTGCATATTGTGGGTGACGATGACGATGGTATAGTTATTCTTCAGCTTTTGAATCAGGTCCTCGATTTTCTGGGTGGCGATGGGATCGAGGGCCGAGGCCGGTTCATCCATGAGGATCACTTCCGGCTGCACGGCCAGGGCCCGGGCGATGCACAGGCGCTGCTGCTGACCGCCGGAGAGCCCCAGAGCCGATTCGTACAGCCGATCTTTGACCTCTTCCCAAATGGCCGCATCCCTCAGGCTCTTTTCCACGATTTCGGCGATTTTTAGTTTGTCCTTCATCCCGTTGATGCGCAGGCCATAGGCCACGTTGTCGAAAATGGTCTTGGGAAAAGGGTTGGATTTCTGGAAGACCATGCCCACCCGGCGCCGTACCTCCACCACGTCGACTTCCGGGCCGTACAGGTTGCTGCCGTCCAGCAGGATCGTCCCTTCGATCCGGGTCCCCGGGATGGTCTCGTTCATCCGGTTGAAACAGCGCAGGAAAGTGCTTTTCCCGCACCCGGAAGGACCGATGAAGGCCGTAACCTGGTTGGCGGGAATGTCCATGTCGATATTTTCCAGGGCTTTCTGGGAGCCATAATAGAAATTCAGATCCTGGACGCTGATTTTGACCGGATGATTGTTGGACCCCCCGTCGCTAGTCGATTTTTTGTCTATTCCGATCGCTACCATTATTGCGCCATTCTGGCTTTCTTCCGGTAATGATACCGAATCAGCACCGCGACGAAGTTCAGGCAGAGGACGAGGGCGATAAGCACCAGGGCGGTTCCGTAGGCGATGGGGCGCACCGTGGCGATGTCCTGATGCTGGGTCGATAGAATGTACAGGTGGTAGGGCAGGGCCATGAACTGGTCGAACAGGGTCCTGGGCAGGTCGGGGATGAAGAAAGCGGCCCCGGTGAAAAGGATCGGAGCGGTTTCACCGGCCGCACGGGCCAGGCCCAGAATGGCGCCGGTCAGCATGCCCGGGATGGCGTAGGGCAGCACATTGGTGCGGATGGCCTGCCATTGGGTGGCCCCCAGGGCCAGGGCCCCGTCCCGATAAGACTTGGGAACGGTTTTCAGGGCCTCTTCACTGGCCGTGATGGTCCAGGGCAGGGTCAACAAACCCAGGGTCAGTCCGGACGAAAGGATGCTGGCCCCAAAATGAAAAACCCGGACGAACAGGGCCACGCCGAAAAGTCCGTAGACGATGGAAGGGACCCCGGACAGATTGCGGATGGAAAGGCGGATCATCCGGACCAGCCGCCCTTGACGGGCGTATTCGTTCAGGTAGATGGCGCTGAACATGCCCAGGGGAACGGACAGGAGCACCGTGATCAGACTTACGAAAAGGGTCCCCAGCAAGGCCGGGAAAATTCCCCCCTGGGTCATCCCTTCCCGGGGCGGCTGGGTGAGAAATTCCCAGTTGATTACCGCGGCCCCGTGATAGGCGATGTCCCAGAGTATGCCGAAGAGCGTCAAAACGACCATGAGCCCGCAGAGTCCTAAAACGGCAAAGCCGATCTTTTCGGTGACGGACTTGTTGATCACGGCTAACGCTCCACTTCCTGGTATCTGGCCAGGACGATATCGGCCACCAGGTTGACCAGGAAAGTCATGACGAACAGGACGAAGCCGATGACGAACAATCCGTGGTAATGCTCGGAGCCGAAGGGCACCTCGCCCAGCTCGATGGCGATGGTGGCCGTCATAGTCCGCACGGCCTCCAGAATATGGGTCGGCGTTTTCAGGGCGTTGCCGGTGGCCATGAGCACGGTCATGGTCTCCCCGATGGCCCGCCCCATGCCGAGCATCACCGAGGCGATGATCCCGGAAAGGGCCGATGGGACGACCACCCGGATCAGGGTCTGCCACTTGTTGGCCCCCAGGGCCAGGGAAGCCTCTTTATAGGCCCGGGGTACCGACGAGATGGCATCCTCGGAGATGCTGATGATGGTGGGCAGGCTCATAACCGCCAGCAGTATGGCCCCGTTGAGGGCATTGAGGCCGTTGGGCAGATGGAAGACCCGGGCGATCCAGGGACCGACCACCACGATCCCCAAAAAGCCCAGGACCACCGAAGGAATACCGGCCAGAATTTCGATCACCGGCTTCAAGGTTTCCCGGACCCAGTTGGGGGCCACCTCGGAGAGATAAGCGGCGCACCCCAAGCCGACCGGGACGGCGATGAGCAGGGCTAAAAAGGTGACCATCAGGGTGCTGATGATCATGGCCCCCAGGCCGTAGGTCTCCTGCACGAAGGAGGTAGGGTTCCAGATCATGCGGATGAAGCTGCCGGCTCCCAGTTGCTGCAGGGCCGGCAGCCCGTCCTTGAAGAGAATGAAGAAAATACCCAGGAGGATCAGGATGGACAGCACCCCGTTGAATTGGAAAAAACGGTGGATGGAGGCGTCCTGAAATTGCCGCCAGTTTCGGCTCATCCCGGCCATTTCCATGTGGAGCCCCTAGAAGCCGAGTTGGGCATTGTGTTTCTTCCACTGCTCGGTCAAAGGATAGAAACCGTCCTTTTTGATGATGGCCAGGCCTTCCGGGCCGAGTTCATATTTGAGGAAGCCCTCCACCTTGGCCTGGTTGTTCTTGTCGAAGTACTGGTAGAGGGGCCGGGTTATCGGATAGGCGCCGCTCATGATGTTTTCCAGTTGCAGAGGGGAAACGGGCTTGCTGCGGCTGTCCTTGGCCACTTCCAGGACGTGGATTCCGGCCACCACTTTGCCGGCGTCGTCCATCACGTAGCCGATGCCCACGTAGCCGATCCCTCCGGCATCCTTTTTAACCGCTTCCAGGATCTGGGCGTTGCCGTTCATCTGGTTCATTTTATTGGAGTAGTCACCCTTGACCACGCCTTCCCGGAAGAATACAAAAGTACCGGAGTTGGGTTGGCGGCCATACAAGGTGATGGGGCCGTCGGGACCGCCTACCTGCTTCCAGTTGGTCACCTCTCCCCGAAAGATCTGCCCGATCTGGTCCATCGTCAGCGATTTAATGGCATTTTTAGGATTGACGATCACCGAGAGGCCGTCCACGGCAAAGGCCACCCCCACGGGATTTACGCCGTTGGCCTTGGCTTTGGCGATTTCCGAATCCTTCATGGGGCGGGAGGAGTTGGACAGGTCGGTGGTCTTGTTGATGATGGCGGCGATTCCCACCCCGGAGCCTCCGCCGGTTACGGCGATACTGATGTTGGGATCTTTTTTCATGTAATTTTCAGCCAGACGCTGAACGACATTGACTTCCGTGTCCGAGCCTTTTACCTGCAGGAAAGTTTTAGCCACGGCCGGGCCGGCAACCAGTCCCAACCCCAAACTCAAGACACTTATCATTGAGATTAAATATTTTTTCATTATTAGAGTGCTCCTTTTATTTTATTACAAAATAAGATTTAATTGTTACGGTTCTGTTACAAAATGATTAAAACCCTATTACTTTTCCCTCCTGATACGCCTCCTTTCATTGTATTAAGTTATCGCCAAGCGAGTCAAGCCGCTTTGTCCCGGGGGAATTTCCGGGCCGCAGGCCTGGTGTAAAGGCCTTGGGGGCCGAGAATCAAATCCATGGCCTCCTTTTCCAGCAATTGAGCGACCTTTTCGTTGGAAAGGGTTGACCGGATGGTAATGCCCGGACCGAGGACCAGGTAGGTAATATCCGAGCTACCGTCCAGGATCAGAATTTTTAACAGCTTTTTCATTTTCATACAGTTCCTTTCTGCCCAGCCCCTAAGCGCCTAAGAATACTCAGCCCCGGTAACAAGTGAGTGATCATCCGGTTACATTTTGGAGAATTTTATTTCCCGGCTGATTGAGCGTGTCACCTTTATTTCATTCGGCCTTCACGACTTTGTAACGTTAAGGGACTACAGTCCTTTCCCAATCATCCCTGAATAGAGTGAATTCCCAAGAGGAAAAGGAGAAAGGAGCAAGTATGAGGAGAAAGATTTGTTTATGGTTGATGATTTTCGGGTTCCTGGGGTTTTTGGGAGGTTGGCCTCCGGTTCAGGCGGGAGAGATCGACGCCCTGCACCTGATCAACCTTTTGAAGCAGAAGGGCATCCTAAGCCAGGAAGAGGCGGACGGTCTGATGAATGAGGCCCGCAAACAGGCCAAGGCCGAAAAAGAGGTGCTGCAGGAAGAAATCAAGGCGGTGGGCCAGAAGGGCGATTTTCTGCCCGGCTACCTGAAGGGGGTCAAGTTCGGGACCACGATCTTCGCCGAATGGAACCTGCGGTCAACAGCGGACGGCGGGCCGTCCACCAATCAGTTCCTGCTGAACCGGGGCTATCTGACCCTGGCGGGGAAACTGAATGACTGGCTGGGCTTCAACCTGACCTCGGACCTCTTCACCTCCCGGGATGCCGACGACAAGGGCAACGGGCTGGAACTCCGTATGAAATATGCTTATGTCGACCTGTATTTCGGGAGCACCGTCACCGAATTGGGGTTGACCCATACCCCCTCCGACCAGTATGATTCCTATGTCTGGCCTTACCGCGTTCAGGGCAAGCACTTCCTGGATGAGTTCGGCATTCAAGCCTCCGCGGACTTCGGGGCCAATATCCGGGGGACGCTCGGCGGAAAAATGGATGACGGGTTTACCAAGTACGCCGGAAAGACTTATGCAGGGAAATGGGCCGGTTATCAAATCGGTGTTTATAACGGGGCCGGTTACTCCAATTCCGAAAACAACACCAACAAACCCTTTGGCGGGCTGGTCTATTTCCGCCCGGCCCCGGGGGTCGAGGTGTTGAAGGGACTGGTGCTGTCCTATTACGGAATGTTCGGGCAGTCCAACAACAACTTCACCGCCAAGGGAAAAACCAACGACTTCCCCGATACGCAGATCAATCTGGCCCAACTGGCCTGGCAGCATCCCTGGTTCACTCTTTACGGACAATATTACTGGGGGAAAGGGACTTTAACCTCCACCGAGGACAACAGCCGCAGCGGCTGGCTGGTCGAAGGTTTCGTCCGCCTCCCGAAGGTGGAGAAATTGAGGGCCTTCGGCAGGTACTACAACTTCGATCCCAATACCGATGTCTCCAATAACGCTACGACCACCTATGTCCTGGGGCTGTCCTATGACTGGTCCAAGGAGTTCATGCCTTTCGCGGCCTACCAGCACAATGATTTTGAAAGCCAGACCACGAAAGATTTCGACCAGTTTCAACTGGGGTTTCAGTTGAAGTTTTAGAATTTTAGAAAATGTCCTAAAAGCGTGGGCCATTTTCTAAAATAAATTTACCGCCCAAAGTCCGGGATAATAAACCCCGGACTTTTTCACATAAAAAATGGTCCGAGTATTTTTCGGGCCATTTTTTATTTTTTAGGGAAGGTGATCGTGAAGGTCGAGCCGCGCCCGAGTTCGCTGCGGGCTTCGACCTTCCCTTTGTGGGCCTCGACGATATGTTTAACTATGGAAAGCCCCAGGCCGGTGCCGCCCAGTTCGCGGGAGCGGTCCCGGTCCACCCGGTAAAAACGTTCGAAGATGCGCGGTAGATGCTCCCTGGGGATGCCCAGACCGGTGTCGGTGACCGAAACGCTGATTTCCTTTTCCCCCTCGCGGGCGGATAAGACCACTTTTCCCCCGGGCGGCGTGTATTTGATGGCGTTGTCGAGCAGGTTGAAAATGGCTTGATAAATCCGCTCCCGTTCCCAGAAAAGGGAGCAGTCCTCGGACGACAGCCCGGTCAGATCCAGGGATAGGGAGATATTTTTCTCCTGGGCCTGGGGAGCGATGCCGGATAGAGCCGTTTTCAATACTTCCGCTACGTTGACTTCATCCACAAATCGTTCGGCCCGTTCCTGGTCTTCCAGTTGGGACAGATCGAGCAGGTCGGAAACCAGATACACCATGCGCCGGACGTTTTTCTGGAGGATGCCCAGGAATCTCCGGGTGTCTCCCTCCGCCGGGCAGACGCTTTCCAGAGTTTCCAAGGCCCCACTGATGGCCGTCAGGGGGGTCCGCAATTCATGGGAGGCGTTGGCCACGAAATCCTGGCGGACCTTGAGCAGGCGTCGTAGTTCGGTAATGTCATGAAACAGGACTACGGCGCCCTGGGTTAAGTGGGCGGAAATCAGGGGCACCACCTGGACTTCGAAATACCGGATTACATCCCAGCCCAGGCTGATCTCCAGGCGCTGGAATTTTTCCCCTTTCAGGGCCTGATCCACGGCCTCCTGGAATTCCGTGTTCATGAAGACCTCCTGGATGGTCCGGTTCTCCAGGGTTACGGCTCCGCCCAGGACCTGGCGCAGAAAGGGATTGACCAGGGTGATCAATCCCTTTTCATTGGTGACCAGCACCCCTTCCTGCATGGCCAGCAGGATGGCCCGGAGACGGCTGGTTTCCCCGTCCAGCAGGTCCAGTTTCAAACGCAGGTCCTTGGACATTTTCTCCAGGGACCGGGCCAGGGGGGTGAATTCCGACCGGGGCAGGAGATGGAGCGGCTGCTTCAGGTTACCCCCGGCCATCTGTTCGGCCATGCCGGAGATCTCTTTGAGGGGGCGGCCCATCCACCAGAGCAGAAAAATGCCGAAAAGGAGGGACAGGGATCCGATCAGGCCGCCCATCAGGATCAGGCGGCGTCGGAAGTCGTAAACCGTTTCCTCCAGTTCGTTGAGCGGCCAGGCCAGGCGGACAAATCCGACCGGGAGGCGTTCCCTGAATACGGGGGCGGCGGCGAACAGGGCCTGGGTATTCATGAAGGGGCTGAACCGGATAACCTGTCCATACCCTTTTTCCCGGGCCATGATAATCTCCGGCCGATGGCTGTAGTCGTCGGTCCGGTCGATCGTCCGGGGCTCCCGGGCCGAATCGCCCAGCAGGTGTCCGTCGGCGGAAATGATGGACACCCTTTTCCCCAGGCCCGTTCCCAGCTCCTTGGCCGCCTGATCCAGCAGGGAGACCTGGAGGGGCGACCGCAGAAATGTTTTTTGAATCAGGTTTTTAGTATGGGTTAAATCCCGCTGCATTTCGGTCTTGATTTGGTTCAGCAGCGTGGTCCGGACCTTTTCCCCGATATAGGAAGCGGCCAGCCCGGTGACCAGGACGGTCAGCAGTAAAAAAAGCCCGAAAAATTTCCAGTAGCGGCGATAAATCATGGAAATAAACCGGCCCTTTCAGGCACGAAAACGATAACCCACCCCCCGGACCGTTTCAATCAGGTCCTGGTGTTCCTCCAGCTTTTTCCGGATACGCCGTATGTGGGTATCGATCGTCCGGGCGTAGCCCTCAAAAGAATACCCCCAGACTTTGTCCAGGAGGACTTCCCGGGTCTGGACCCGGCCGCGGTATCGCAGCAGATGAGCCAGAAGCCGAAATTCCGTGGCCGTCAATTCCAGCCTTTCATCTTTCAACCGGGCGGTGTGTCCGTCCAGATCCATAAACAGGGGCTCGGCTTTCAAGATGGCCGGGGCCGCCTTTTTTTCCTGCCGATCCATGAGCTTGCGGATCCGGAGCAGCACTTCCCGGATGCTGAAGGGTTTGACGACGTAATCGTCGGCACCCAGTTCCAGCCCGACCACCCGATCCATTTCTTCCCCCTTGGCGGTTACCATGATGACCGGGATGGGCTCGGTAGCGGGTTCCCGTTTCAGTGCCCGGCAGACTTCCAGACCGTCCAGGCCGGGCAGCATCAGGTCCAGCAGAATAAGATCCGGGCCGTGTTTGTGGGCCAGCACCAAGGCCTTTTCCCCGTCGTCGGCCAATACTAGATGATACCCCGCTTTTTCCAGGTTGAAGCGGAGCACTTCCCGGATATCGGGATCGTCTTCTACGATCAGTATCTTAGGCATGGTTGCTTTGTTTGTCATTTTATAACCTGTCCTGCTTCCTGTCTATAATTTTTAATGATATAAGTCTATTAACGCGGGCAGGTTACAAACGGATGACGGTAAAGTGTTTTTCCGGTTTCAACCGGGCCAGGACGACCCGTTCGATGGCGGCCGGGGCCTGGCGGAGGATATGCTCAGCCAGGCCCGGAAGCCCGGAGGGATCGGCCGGGGCATCGCTCTGATTCAACAGGCAGACGGCCCGCATCCCCGGTTTCCAGCCCTTCAGTCCCCCCAGAGGATGGACGGCCAAACGGGTCAGGAGGTCTCCCGTTATGGGGGCCTCCGGCGGAAAACCGGTCAGGCGGGAGATCCGTTCCGGCTGAAAACAGGAAGCCTGGTTCAGGGGTTGGCCCAGGGCGGATAATCCGAAAACGGAAACGAAGATGGTGGTTTCCGGCGAGACCAGCGGTTCCGTCTCCCGGGGGGCCTTGATCGGCTTGCGGGCGGAGCCATCCGTTTCGGCAATGATATAATCCACCCAGCTCCGGGACCAGAGGCGGGACAAAGCGGCGGGCGAAACCCCCAGCAGTTTCCCTTGAGGTCCCCAGGCGGCGACCCAGGTGAGCCGGCCGTGCCGCCGGAGGGCTTCCCGGATCCGCGGCCAGGAAGCGGTTTCACCGGTAACGATCAGCGGGCTTTCTTCCGGTTGGGGAGGGAATATCTTGGTGGTGGTGGTGGTGACGACTCGGAACTTACGGCCGGCCAGTTCCGCGGCCAGCAGGAACATCAGGGTGGTTTTCCCGCCGGCCCCGACCAGGGAGATCAATTCCCGGGGCCCCGGGTCCAGAGCCTGGACCAGCGAATCCGTTTCTACTGATGGAAGCGTCGTAAAAGCCCCTCCAGGATCGCCCCGGCGATAGCCCGGGCCTTCTCGGAGATGGTGAAACAGTAGGCCCGATTCCCCCGGGGGTCCACGTCGCCTATTTTGAGCTGGGCGGTTACGGGGGTCTGGTCCCGGATCAATCCCCGGAGGATACCCTTGATCGGAGAGGGGACGGGCCGGCCGGAAACGAAGGCCACGACTTCACCGGCTTCCACGGCCTCCCCGATGGACTTGAGGGATTGGAGACGGCCGGCCACCGGCGCCCGGAGAACCCGCTCCCGGGAAAAGCCGCCGATGATCCCCGGTTCGCCGGTATCCGGTTCGGCCTCCCCTGCGGTATACAGGCGGCCCAGATTATGGCCCCGGTTGGTTTCCACCACCAGATGGCAATCCCGGCCGGCTCGAAACCCCGGCCCCAGGCCGATGACCCAGGGAGCGTCGGATATCCGGGTGCCGAGATTTTTTTTGGCCAGTATGGCGTCCACCAAGGCGTCCGGATTCAGGGCCCGGGCCCGGGTCAGGTCCGGGTCGACCAGGAGCGGCAGGCGGTTGGTCTCCCAGACGGCGGCGGCTTCTTCCGGGGCCGGGATCAACACGGCTTCCACCCCTTCCACCGTTTTCCGGCCGTCATAGACCGCCTCGCAGAACGAAACCTCCCGGCGCACGGCCAGCGGTTCGGGGACCTCGGTCAGCAACACCCGGAAGTGCGCTTGATGCAGGCGCCAGGCCACCCCGCTGGCCATTTCGCCCGCCCCGCGGATCAGCACGGTGAGCCGAGGAAGCGGCATCAGAAACCTCCTTTTCCGAAAGGACAGACGGGAAACCGGCATTCCGGGCAGTTGCGGCAGAAGCCCCCGTGTCCCAAGGCGGCGATTTCCTGGCGGGTAGGTTTCTCCCCGGCCAGAATCACCGGGAGCATCAGGTCAAATAAGGTGACCTGGTGGTAAAACACGCAGGCCGGAAGCCCCAGCAGGGGAATTTCCCCCAGGCGGGCATAGAGGAACATGGCCCCCGGCAGGACGGGAGTGCCGTAAAAGATAATTTTGGCCCCGGCCCGACGGATGCCCTTGCGGGTGACATCGTCGGGGTCAATGGACATGCCTCCGGTGGTGACGATGAGATCGCAGCCCCGGGTGACCATTTCCCGGATAGCCCCGGAGATGCGCTCCACCTTGTCCGGGACGGTTTTTTGCTCGAGGATTTGGCACCCGTAGGCGATCAGCTTGTCGCCCACCCAACGGTCGAACCCGTTCTTGACCCGGCCGGTATAGACTTCGGAACCGGTCACCACGACCCCCACTTTTTTAGGGAGAAAGGGCCGGAGGGTGATGATCGGTCGATTTCGGGCGCAGATCGTTTCGGCCCGAACGATGCTTTTTTCAGCGATGGTCAAGGGAATGATCCGGGTGCCGGCCACCGGGTCTCCCGGCTGGACGACCGAATGGTTGTGCAGGGTGGAGACGATGATCTGGGGAACGAGGTTGACCCGGTTCAGGGCCGGGACCTTGATTTTTAACAGGCCCTTGATTTCCGCGTGCAGATTGATCTTGCCTTCTGCCGGACCCTTCAGCGCCAGGTGTTCCCCGATCAAAGCCCGGGCCAGCCGTTCCGCCGCGTCGTTTTCATGGAGGGTCCCCGGTGGAATATCCAGGACGAAAATGGACTCCTTGCCCAGATCCAGCAGGGCGGGAATATCTTCCGGACGAATAACGTGCCCTTTTTTAAAGGCCACCCCTTTGAAACTGCCCGGTACGATCCGGGTGATGTCGTGCCCGAGAACCAGACCGACCGCGTTTTTAATTTTTATTTTTTTCATTTTCCTTCAGCCGATGATTTCTTGAATTTGGCCGTCCTTGAGTTTTACGATGCGGCTGGCCAGCGGATCCGCCTCCCGAGAATGGGTGGCCATCAGGATGGTTTGCCCCTGGTGGCGGTTCAGGTCCAGCAGCAGGGACAATACCTGACCGCCGGTCAGGGAATCCAGGTTGCCGGTCGGTTCGTCCGCCAGGATAATCCGTGGGGAGTTGACCAGGGCTCGCGCAATGGCCACCCGCTGTTGTTCCCCCCCGGAAAGTTCGTGAGGATGGTGCTTCCGGCGGGGCCGCAGCTCCATTTGTTCCAGCAGGACCTCCACCCGTAAGCGGGTTTGTTGCTCCGGGAACCCGGCCAGCCAATGGGGCAGGGCGATGTTTTCCTCCACGGTTAGCATGGGGATCAGGTGGAAGAATTGAAACACCGTACCGACTTCGTCCCGCCGATACAGGGTCCGGTCCTTCTCGGAGAGGCTGCCGATATTGCGCCCCGCCACCCGGACCTCCCCGGCCGACGGCACATCCAGCCCGCCGACCAGGTTCAGCAAGGTCGTCTTGCCGCAGCCGCTTTTCCCGGAGAAGACGACCAGTTCCCCGACCCCGACGGCCAGGTCGATCCCTTTCAAGGCCCAGACCCGGGCCGAACCGGACTGATAACTTTTGGAAACCCCCTGCAGTTCGATTACAGCATCCAGGGCTGGAAGACCTCCTTCGGCATTTTGGGCACCTGGAGGTTCCAAACCCGGTCCCCCTGCGTAAGCTGCACCGCCAGCGGCTGTCCGGTAGGACCGTCGCTGTAAGCCGCCGTCAGTCGGGCCACCTGTTCCCAGTCCCCGGGTTCCGGCCGGCCGACGGCCAGGGCGAGGGGACCGGGAAAACCGAGGGTCCGGGCTTTCCCGTCTTCCGGGGCGGCCCGGTCTTCGAGGAGTTCGTTTTCTTTTTGGTTGCGGCCGATGACCACCTTGCAGCGGCTCGCCAGACGGAAATGCCGACCGACTTTCAGAAGCGCCACTTCCCGCAGGTCCGGATCGGGGGCATGTTGCCAGAGCTCTTTCAGGCGCCGGCTGAACAGGGGGTCCGTCAGCAGGCAGCCTCCGGCCGGGTTGGGATAGTCCTTCAGCCCGTACTGCTCGGCCAGGGCCATCTGCCGTTTACGGGACCGGCCGCTGATATCCAGCAGCCGGGAACGATCCACCAGACCTTCCCTTTCCGGGCGGGTCTCCGGCAACAGGAGAGCACTCAAGGGCCTCAGAATCAGATCCACATAGCCGGAGGTCTTCTCCACGGCCCGGAGCGAGGGCTTGGTCTGGGAAAAGGGTCGCTGGCCGAGGACTTCGCCGGTAAACAGGAAATCAGCGTCTAGCGGGCCCAGGAGTTTTCCGGCTTCCTGGAGCATGAGGGCGTGGCAGTCGATGCAGGGGTTCAGGTTTTTCCCGAAGCCGTGTCGGGGATTTTTCAGCATCGCCCAATGGAGCGTCGTCAGATCGATGATCGTAAGGGGTATTTGCAGTTGCTTCGCGGCTTTGCGGGCCTTGTCCGGTCCGAAAAAGGGGGTCACGAAGGACAGGCCCAGCACTTCGATTGACAGATCGGAAAGCAGACGGGCGGCCAGCATGCTGTCTAAACCGCCGGACAGTAATCCCAAGGCCCGGGCCATGATTCATTCGCGGACCGAAACCAGATTGCAGCGGCAGCCGATGTGCATGACCATCTGATTCAGGCTTTCGTATTCTTCCAGGGAAAAGATCCGGCCGTCCTGCTTCTGGCAATCCGGGCAGACCTTCCCATCTCCCCGGGTTTCCCATTTCAAACCGGCCAATTGCGTCCGCTGGGCGTCGTAAATGACCCGCCGCCAGAGGGCCCTTTTTTCAATCTCGAAATTTTTGGCCTCCTCCACGGACATGGCCCCGCTGTACGGCAGGGTATGATACCACCCCGGCGCCCGGGCCATCAATCCTTCCAGTTCCACCACCGCGTCGTTAAAAAAATCCTTGAAACTCTTTCCTTCCGCCCATGGGGTTGCGGACGATTTTTCTTTTTTGCTCCTCCAAAAGGCCATAGCCTACCCCCTGAAAATGTTGTAACGTAAGAGGTCCGGTTTGACAAGCTTTTTCCACCGATCGCCTAAGCTCCTCGCCGGGACCTGTTGACTATACCAGATATGGTGGTTACCCACTCAAAAGGGTGAAGCGACATATATATAACCCGAATCGAGGGGTATTGAGTATCACCCTTTTAAATTTTTTAGGAGCAACACCCTCATGGAACCCCGCCCCGAGAAACAAGATGTTTCCCCGCCTCCTAGTGACTGGTACCGCCAACTTCTGCATGGCGGACCCGACAGCCTGCTGGTCGTCCGACTCCGGGACGGCTGTATCCTGGACCTGAATGACCGTTTTGAGGCCACCATGGGCTATTCCCGGCGGGAATTGATCGGCCGTTCAACGCTGGACCTTGATTTTTGGGTCTATCCGGAAGACCGGGAGGCCTTGAAGACCCTCCTGCGGGAAAACCAGGGATTCTGTTCCGGCTTCGAGACCACCATGCGCAACAAGGCCGGGCAGGAATACCCGGTCATGATGTCCGCCCGCGTGGTGGAGATTGACGGGGACCAGGTGGTCATCTCCCAGTCCCGGGAGGATTCGGAGCGGCGGCGCATCCGGGAGGCCCTCCGAGAAAGCGAAAAAAAGTTCCGGGAGATGGTGGAATTTCTCCCAGTGATAATCTATGAAACGGATCAGGTCGGCCGTTTAACCTTCGCCAACCAGGGGGCTTTTTCTTTTTTCGGGTATACGCCCGAGGATTTCCAGGAAGGGCTCAATGTCCTGGACATGATCAGCTCGAAAGATCGGGTCCGGGCCGAAAATGATTTTCGCAAAGCCCTGCAGGAGGAGAAAATCGAGGAATCGGAATACGAAATCCTGAAAAAAGACGGCACCCGTTTCCAGGGGCTTATTGCCTCGGCCCCGATCATCCGTGACAACCGGCCCGTCGGCCTGCGGGGCGTGATTACCGATATTACCGGGCTGCGGCAGTCTGAAAAAAAGCTGCAGGAAAGCCGGGAATTGTATCAAACCGTGGTGGAGATGTCCAATGACGCCATTACCATAGTGCAGGGCGACCTGCACCACTATGTGAACCCGAAGCTGATCGAAATATTCGGGTATGAAAACGCCGAGGAGATCGTCGGCCATTCCATTCTCCAGATGATTCACCCCGACGATCGGGACCGGGTGCTGGAAATTAACCGCCAAAGGCAGAAAGGCGAGCCGGTCCCGGATAAATATATTTTTAAGGGGATCCGCAAAGACGGCCGATCCATTTACCTCGAGATTTCCGCCAAACGCCTGCACTATCGGGGGAAAAGCGTTTCCCTGGTGTTCATGAGAGATATTACCGATCGGATCGAGGCCGAGGCGGCCCTCCGGGAAAGCGAGGAACGGACCCGCCTCATTTTCGACACGGTTCCGGATTCCATCACCATCACCCGGGTGGAGGACGGCCGCTACCTGGAGGTTAACAATTATTTTTATCAGTTGACGGGGTTTTCCCGGGAGGAAACCATCGGCCGGACGGTGACCGACCTGAACGTGTTCGTCAATCATCAGGACCGGCAGCGGTTTATCCGGGAAATGCAGGAAAAGGGGGAGGTCTCCAATTTTGAAATTCTCTACCGGAAAAAAGACGGCAGCCTCTTCACCACCCTGCTTTCCGCCCGGCCGATCCGCTATGCCGGAGAGGACTGTCTGGTGGCCGTAGTGACCGATATCACCAGCCGCAAGCGGATCGAAGACGCCTTGCGCCAATCGGAACAGCAGCACCGGAAGCTGGTCGAAGCCATGCGGGAAGGCTTCGGCGTGGTGAACGAACACAACGAGGTTACCTATATCAACAAGCGGTTCTGTGAGCTCATGGGCTACCGGCCTGAGGAGATGGTCGGCGGTTTGATAACCGATTTTGTAAACCCGGAAAACCGGAAAATCCTGCAGGAGCAGGGAGAGCGACGGCGGAAAGGGGAAAAGGGTCCCTATGAAGTCGCCTGGACCCGGAAGGACGGCCAACTGCTCCATACCCTTATGTCGCCCGAACCGGTGTTCGACGAACAGGGGCAGTTCCGGGGCAGTTTCGCCGTGATCACCGACATCTCCGAGCGCAAACAGATGGAGGAGGCGCTGAAAAAATCGGAGGAGCGCTACCGCCTTCTGGTGGAAAATGCCAACGAGGGTATCCTGGTACTTCAGGATGGTCTCATCCGGTTTGCCAATCCGCGGGCCGCCGCCATTATCAACCGATCACTGGAAGACTTGATCGGCCGGCCGTTCATCGATTTCGTCGATCCGGACGACCGGGAGATGACCCTCGGCTATTATCGCCACCGAATGTCCAACGAAACGGCCCCGCACTTTTACGCCCTCCGCCTGATCGGGTTCGGCGGAACCACCGTTTGGGTGGAATCGACCGTGGTTGTGATCAACTGGGAGGGGCAACCGGCGGTATTGGTGTTTACCACCGATATTACCGAGAAAAAGAAGTTGGAGCTGCAGTTCCTCCAGGCCCAGAAGATGGAGGCCATCGGCCGTCTGGCCGGAGGGGTGGCCCACGACTTCAACAACTTGCTGACCAGCATCATCGGCCACGCCGACCTGATGCTGCTGGAACTGCGCCGGGACGATCCCCTGGTCGGAGATATTCAGGAAATTAAAAAGGCGGCCGACCGGGCCACCGATCTGACCCGCCAACTGCTGGCCTTCAGCCGCAAACAAGTCCTGCAACCGAAGATCCTGAACCTCAATCAAGTCATCGAGGATATGAAAAAGATGCTCCGGCGCATGATCGGGGAGGATATCGAATTAAAGACCGACCTGGCGCCGGATCTGGGACGGGTCCTGGTCGACCCGGGCCAGATCGATCAGGTGATCATGAACCTGATCGTCAACGCCCGGGATGCTATGCCCCGGGGCGGGAAGTTGACCATCGGCACCGCCAACGCCGAGATCACGGATGCCGATGTCCGACGTTACCTAGGTTCCAAATCCGGAGCCTACGTCTTATTGGAAGTGAGCGATAACGGTCTGGGGATGAGCGAAGAGATCCAGTCCCATATTTTTGAGCCCTTTTTTACCACCAAGGAACTGGGGAAAGGGACGGGATTGGGTTTATCCACCGTGTACGGGATCGTCAAACAGAGCACCGGCTATATCTGGGTGGACAGCGAACCGGGGCAGGGGACGTCCTTTAAGATCTATTTGCCCCGCATCGAAGGGGAGGCGGTTGCGGAAATCCGGCCGGGGAAGACGACGCCCTCCTACCGGGGAACGGAAACGATTCTCCTGGTGGAAGACAACGACCTGGTTCGCCAGTTGGCCCGGAGCGTTCTGGCGCATTATGGGTATAACCTGCTGGAGGCCCGGAACGGTGAGGAGGCCTACCGGCTCGGCAAGGGCTATGAAGGGCCTATCCAACTGCTGCTCACCGACGTGGTCATGCCCGGCATCAGCGGGCAGACGCTGGCCGAGCAAATCAAAGCGCTAAGACCGGAAATCGAAGTCCTCTTTATGTCCGGCTATTCGGAGGAAGCGACACTACGGCCGGGGTACCCGGGCCGGGGGGATCGTTTCCTGCAGAAACCTTTTTCCCCTAGTGAGCTGGCCAAGCGGATCCGGGAGCTGCTGGATAACCGGAGGGAAGCCATGCGGCTGAGGGGTTTTGCCTTGGAGTAAGGGAGTGGTGGAGTATTGGAGTATTGTTTAAAGGCCATTACTCCGGCACTCCATTACTCCGGTTTATCGGGGTTGACTTGACCGGGATGACGGCCGCTCCGTCAGTCGGATCTCGTACAGCTTCGGCCAGTTCTTGCCGGTCACGAAGAGGCGATCCCGGCGGGCGTCATAGGCGATCCCGTTCAACACGTCGGTCCGGGGCGTGCGGTCGGCGGGCGGAAGCAGGCCCATCAAATCGATCCAGCCGAGAACCTCCCCGGTTTCCGGAGCGATGCAGGCGATCCGGTCGGTCAGATACACATTGGCCAGAACCTTTCCCCGGACGTACTCCAGTTCGTTCAGCCCGGCCAGCGGGCGGCCTTGCTCCGTTACCGCCACCCTTTTCGTTTCGGTAAGTCTCCGGGGATCCAGAAAATAGAGCTGGGCGCTCCCGTCGCTGGCGATCAGGGACCGGCCGTCGTGCGTTAAACCCCATCCTTCCCGGGGATAGGGGATTTTGTTCGTCAACCGGAAGGTCGGGAAGTCATAGATCAGGGCGACCCGCGACTGCCAGGTCAGTTGAATCCAGTGATCCTCCCAGAGGGCCAAACCCTCGCCGAAGTACCGGGGCTCCAGGGAGGTTATCCGGAAAACCCGTCCGGTTTCCAGGTCCACCTGGCGCAGACTGGACCGGCCGTACAGACCGGTGCTTTCAAACAAAAAACCGTCATGAAAAACCAGACCCTGGGTATAGGCCTCCGGGTCGTGGGGATAGGTGTGGACGACCTGATAGCCGAAGACCGGAGGGGGTTGCCCCCTGTCGGACAGGACCGTGGGGGTCGCGCCGCTGATCCCCAGCAGCAGCCAGGAGGAAAACAGGACGACCAAGAGGAGGGGGCCCGGACGGGTGACCAAAGCCCGGCCGGCCTCGGTAGGATGGAGGTTTCGGTTTCGGGGGCGGCCCATCAGGTCTGCTGCTCGGCGATGGCGGTCAAACGGATTTTTCGGATCAGGGGCAGGCAGAGCAGGGTGAACAGGCCGGTGCCGATAATCCCCGTGGCGAAAGACCCCTGTTCCCCGGCCCAGCCGATGCCGGTGGGGATCACCCCGCCGCCGATTAAAAATCCCAGGGGCACGGTAAAGGCCACGGCCATATTGCGCAGTTCCGGCGGGCCGATCCGGCTGATGGCCGTAAACCCGGCCGGGAAAAGACAGACGGCCATGAGGGGCTGCAAAAAGACCGTCACTGTCAACCAGGGATCCGGCAGGAGGCCCAGCAGTACGGTCAGCAGGCCCGTGGCCCCCAGAAATATGGTCAAGGATTTCCGGACGCCCCAGCGGTCGACCAGCCAACCGGCCGCAAAGGCCATAAACATTCCGGCCACCCGGGACAGGGCGATCAGGGTGTTGGCCCAGGTGCGGTCCAGGCCGCGCTCGCTGATCAGGAAGATGGGGAACATGGCGTAAACGCCGAAACTGGTCCCGATCCCCAGGCCGAACATGACCATCATGATCCAGAAGGAGGGGTCCCGGAACAAGCCCCCGACCACCTGCGGGGTGGGGGGGCGGCCCAGAAAATCACCGCCTTTTCCCGAGCGGGAGTAGGCCAGCCCCAGCAACAGGGAAACGAAGCTGAAGACTAAAAGCAGACTGCGCCAGGATGACCAGCGCAAAAAGGCTTCGGCCAAAAAGGGCGCGGCGACGAAACCCAGGTTCGGGGCCAGTTCATGGACCGCCAGGGCTTTCCCCCAGTGGCGGGGCGCCACAATCGAAGTTAAGGTGGCCATGCCGGAGGGCAGGTAGAGGCCGGCGGCCAAGCCCAACAGCAACAGTCCGACCTGGAGGCCCAGATAGGGCAGCGGCAGAGCAAGCAGGCCCAGGGCCGCCCCGGTGCCCAGCGAGGATATGAAAATCATCCGCCGGTGGGTCAGTCGGCTGGCCAGGTAACCGGAGCCCAGGAGGGCCAGGCTGTAGCCAAGGGTAACGATGAAAAAGAGGGCGCCGGCCTCCAGGTGAGATAAATGCAGGTCCCTTTCAATGACTACCAGCAGGGGGCCGAAGATGATCCGGGAAATAAAATTGACGAAAAAAATCCCGGCCAGAAACAGGAGGGAACCCAGGGAAGCCCGCCAGTGGCCGTTTTGCGCCGCAACCGAACCCGGGGCCGGGGAGTTCGGGCTTTCTTCCGGTTTGGAAAGGTGCTGGGGCGGCTCGGAAGTAGGCAAGGCGCATCCGTATAAATGTTTATCGGGGCTCCTGTAAAATCCCCATGTTCCAGTCCAGATTGACCAGGGCCACCAGGTAATCCCGCTTGGCCCGGGCCAGGTCCGACTTGGCCTGGACCTGGTTGAGTTGCGCGTCTTCCACTTCCAGCCGGGTCTTGACTCCGAATTGGAACCCTTTCTCAGCCAGAGCCAAAAGGGTCTCCGCCTGGGTGACCGTTCCGGTGAGGCCCTTGACGATTTCACCGGCCTCCTTGACCCGGTTGACGGCGTCGCGGACCAGCAGGATCACGGAGTCGATGAACTTGGCTTCCTCAATTTTCAGGGTGGTCAACTCGCTTTTGGACTGGGCCACCTTGCCCCGGGCCCGGAGGCCGTCAAAAAAAGGATAGGTCAGGAACAGGCCCAAGGTCCAGGTCGGCCCGTCGGCCTGAGTGTTCTCCAGGATCATATCCTGCCAGCCGTACCCGGCCTTGAAATCCAACCGCGGTTTATCAAAGGCATTGTTGATTTTGACCACCTCTTCAGCGATGCCGATCCGATGCCGGAACTCTTTCAGCTCCGGGCGCCGGCTTAAAGCCGTCCGGATGGATTCTTCGTACATGGGATAGGTCCCGATCGGGGCCTCCAGGGAGCCCCGGCCGTCCACCCTTTCATCGCTCAGCCCCAATTGAAAAGCCAGCCTTAATCGGGATTGCTGGATCAGGTTGGCGGTCCGGATCACTTCCGGACGGGCGTTTTCCATGGCCACCTGGGAAACCAGGACATCGAATTCCGTGCCCACTCCCAGCTTGAATTTCTTTTTGGACTCCTCATGATTGCGTTTCTTCTGCTCCAGGTTCTCCTGGGCCACCCGATATAATTCTTTGGCCAGCAGGACGTCGTAAAAGACGGAGGAAACGTCCTTGATCACCGCCTGGTGGCTGATCTTTAACTGGTCGTCGGCCGTTTTAAGGCCGATTTCGGCGGCCCGGATGGCGGCTTCCACCTGGCCGAAAGTATAAATGACCTGGTTCAAGCCCACGCCGGCATTCCGGGTTTCCCGCTCTACGGGGAAGAACCGGTTGAAAGCGGCCTGGCTTTCATCCCGATCCCGGCTGATACCAGCCCGGCCGGTCAGTTGGGGCAGGGCAGCGGCCCGCTCCTCCACGTACTTCCCCTCCACCAGGTTCCGGAATTCCTTGGCCTTCTGGATATCCTTGTTTTGCACCAGGGCCAGCTTCAGGGCCTCTTCCAAGGTCAGCGCCATTCCCTGTTCGGGCGTTTCCCCGGCGGACGCCTGGGAAACGAACCCTGAGCACAGGAGAACTATCATGATAGAAAATAATAATTGTCTTATAAACGGTTCCAGCATGGTTTCTTTCCTCCAATAATTAACAATTAACAATTAATTATTGATTATTAATTATTGTTTTTTATCCCTTCCCCTGCGCCGCCGCACCCATCCGCCCAGATCGTCCAGCAGGGAATAAACCACGGGTACGACCAGCAGGGTCAGCAGGGTGGAGGTGATCAACCCCCCGATCACCGCCCGGGCCATGGGGGCCCGCATTTCCGAACCGGCCCCCAGAGCCAGGGCCAGGGGCAGCATGCCGAAGATCATGGCCAGGGTGGTCATCAGGATCGGGCGCAACCGGGTCCGGCCGGCGGTGATGATGGCCTCCCGGCGTTCCAGGCCCCGGGAACGGAGGACCTTGGTGTAATCCACCAGCAGAATCGCGTTCTTGGTGACCAGGCCCATCAGGAGGATGAGGCCGATCAGGGACATCATGTTGACGGTGTCCCCGGTGAACAACAGCATGCCGGCCATGCCCACCAGGGACAGGGGCAAAGACAGCATGATGGCCAGGGGATCGATGAAGGACTCGAACTGGGCGGCCAGGATGAGGTAGACGAAGATGATGGCCAGCAGCAGGGCCTCCGCCATGTAGCCGAAGGATTCTTCCATGTGTTCGGTCTCCCCGGCGTAAATGATCCGGTACCCCGGGGCCATTTTTATATCGGTCGAAGCCGCTTTTACCTGCTGGACGGCCGTCCCCAAGGCCAGACGGTCGAGGTTGGCGGAAATGACTACTTCGCGGGACAGGTCCTGGCGATCGATTTCCGAAGGGGTGGTCTGCCGTTCGTAGCGGATCAGATCGCCCAGGGGGACCAGCACCGACCCCACCCCGGGTTTCTGCACGGAAAGCCCCAGGCGCTCGACCTGGGAAACATCTTCCCGCTGGGCCAGCGGCAGGCGGACCCGGACGTTCACCGCGTCACCGTCTTCATCCTCGTAGGTGGTGACCGCCTGTCCCCCCACCAGGGCGCCCAGGGTGCGGACGATCTGGCCGGAGTTGACGCCTACATCCACGGCCCGCTCCCGGTCCACGATCAACCGGTATTCGGGGATATCCTGCTCCAGGGTGACTTCCAGATCCACAATCCCCGGAATGGCGTACATCTTTCTTTTCAATTGGGCGGCGTATTTTTTGAGCAGACCGAGATCGTCCCCCCGGATGCTGACCAGCAGGGGCTTGCGGTCATCCATCCGGCCGGCCTCCAGGATGGAGGGCAGGAGACCGGGAATGTCCTTCAGGGCCAGCCGGACCGCCTCCTGGACCTGGGCCTGGGTCCGCTGACGCTCCTTTTCTTCCTTCAGCTTCACATAGATGCCCACGTCCCGGACCGTCCCGGTGTCGCCGGCGCCGATGGTGGCGTAGCTATGCTTGATTTCCGGGATTTTTTGGAAAGCGGTCAGGATCGCCGCCAGCCGACCCCGGCTTTCTGCGATGGAGGCGTCCGGGGCGGTTTTCAAGTTGATCTGGAACTCCCCGGCGTCGAACTTGGGGAAGAATTCGTTCTCCAGGGTGCCGAAGATGAACAGGCCTCCGAAAAAGGCCAGGGAGGTGATGACGCTGACCCAGACCCGATGGTCCAGGGCCCAGCCGATCAGGGATCGGTAGCGGTCGGCGGTCCGGTCGAACCAACCGTTGAAGACGTCCAGGCCGCGGGCGATGAAGTGCCTTTTCCCCTTCCGCTCGATATCCGGGTCGAACCAGCGGGAGGAGAGCATGGGGTCCAACGTAAAGGAGACGAACAGGGAAACCATGACGGCGAAGGTCACGGTGATCCCGAACTGGAAAAAGAAGCGGCCCACGATGCCTTTCATGTAGGCCACGGGGACGAAGACGGCCACGATGGAAAAGGTGGTGGCCAGCACGGCCAGGCCGATCTCGCCGGTCCCCTCCCGGGCCGCGGTGAAATGGTCCTTCCCCCGCTCCAGGTGGCGGACGATGTTTTCCCGCACGACGATGGCATCGTCGATCAGCAGGCCGATGGCCAAAGAGAGGGCCATCAGGGTCATGACATTGAGGGTCATCCCCATGAAGTTCATGACGATGAACGAGGAGATCACCGAGATGGGCAGGGTCAGTCCGGTGATGACCGTAGACCGCCAGGAATTTAAAAAGCAGAAGACGATCAGGATGGTCAGGATGGCCCCGATGACGATGGTCTCCTGGACGTCCTTGACCGAATCCCGGATGAAGACGGAGGCGTCCCGGACCACTTCCACCCGGGTCCCCGGAGGCAGTTCGGCCTGAAGGCGCCCAATTTCCTTCTTGACCCGCTCCACCACGGCCACGGTATTGGCCCCGGACTGTTTCAGGATGTTCATGGCCACCGCCGGGACCCCGTTGACCAGGGCCAGGGAGCGCTGTTCCTCGATGCCGTCCTGAATCGCGGCCACTTCGCCCAGGGTGACCGGTCGCCCGAAGCGCTGGCCGATGACCATGGATTTAAAGCCTTCCACCTCCTCCGGCTTGCCCGCGATCCGCAGGGTATACTCCGAGGCCAGACGGCTCATCCGACCCAGCGGGGTGTTGACGTTTTCGGCCTGGAGTCCGGCCACGACCTCGTCCACTCCCATCTTCAGGGCTTCCAGGCGGACCGGATCGATCAGGATGTTGACCTCCCGTTTGGATTGTCCGACCAGGTCCACTTTACCGACCCCGCTCAAGTTTTCGAAACGGCGTTTGACCTTTTTTTCCACCAGGGAAGTCAGGTCCCGGGCGCTCAACTTCTCCGAACGGACGGCCAGAGACACCGAAGGAATGGCCGAGACGTCCAGTTTCTGGATGATGGGTTCTTCGATCCCCTGGGGCAGGTCTCCGCGGATGGTGTTGACTTTGGCCCGGGCCTCCTGGGAGGCCTCATTGATCCGGACCTCGAGGTTGAATTCCACCACCACCTGGGAGACGCTTTCCCGGGAGATGGAGATGACGTGCTTGACCCCGGGAATGGGGTTGACGGCCTCCTCGATCCTTTTGGTCACCTCCCGCTCGACCGTTTCCGGTGAGGCCCCGGGGAACTTGGTGACGATGGACAGGACCGGGATCTCCACGTCGGGGTACATGTCGATGGGCAGTTTGCGGTAGGAGAAAAGACCCAGGGTGACCAAGGCCAGCATCATCACCGCGGCGAAGATGGGCCGTTTGATGGAAAGGTTGGATAAAAACATGCCCTATTTCCCCGCCGCCGATTCGCTGGCCTGGACCCGGTCGCCTTCCTGCACATTAAAGCCGCCCCGGATGATGATCGGATCTCCAGCCGTCAGGCCGGAGGCGACTTCCACCCAATCCCGTTCGAGGCTCCCGGTCTGCACCTTCCGCCGTTTGGCCTGGCCCTGCAGGATCAGCCAGACATCGCCCTGGCGGGCTTTCACGTCCCAATCCACCAGGGCCGTCCTGGGAATTACCAGGACCTGCGCCCGCAACCCGGTGACGATCCGGCCTTTGACAAAGAGGCCGGACTTGAGGACCTCCGGGTCGTTCCGGATTTCGGCAATGACCTTCATCGACCGGTCCGTTTCGTTGACCGCGGGATTGATAAATTTAATCTGACCGGTAAACGTGCGCCCCGGCAGGGCGTCGGTCGTAAAGTCCAGGGGCTGCCCGATCCGGATTTTGGCCATTTCGGTGGAAGGGACCGTGAAGGTCAAATCCAGCAGACGGTTGTCCACGATGCGAAACATGATCCGGGTGGAGCCCGCTTCTCCGACCAAGTCCCCCACATTGGCGTCCCGCTGGGCAACCACCCCATCGAGCGGAGCGCGGATGACTGCCTTGGCCAAACGGGTCCGGATCTGATTCAGTTCTTTTTCGGCGGCCAGCAGCTGGGCTTTGGCGGCGGAAATGCGGGCTTGGGCTGCCGCTTTTTCGGTCTGGGCGTCGTCAAAATTCTGCTGGGTGATCAACCCGGATTCCTTCAAGTTTTTCGCCCGCTCCGCTTCCCGGTCGGCCCGGTTTCCGCCCACCTCGGCCTGCAGGACATTGGCCCGGGCGGCTTCCACGGCGGCCTGGGCCTTTTGCAATACGGCGTCGGCCTCCCGGGTATCCAGTTTGGCCAGGGGTTGTCCCTTTTTGACGTGGACCCACTCGGTCACGTACACTTCGGTGACGATGCCGGCATATTCCGATTTTACCCGGCTTTCCAAGCGGGGGGCGAGCGATCCGACCACGTCGATCCCTTCGATCAGGTCCCGGGCTTGCACCCGGACCGCTTCCACGGCCACCGGCGGTTTACCCGCTGCTTTAACCTGGGGGTCTTTTTCCGATTTCGATGCGGAGCAGCCGAGCAGGCTGCCGGCCAGCAGACAGACGAGGCCGGCTCTCCAAATTTTTTTCATAAGGGGTATTCCTTTCTGGGCATCAGGGTCCTTTCAACCCGGTCACCAGCAGCTTCAGGATTCGGCGCAGGTTTTCGCGCCCGAAACCCATTTCCGGATGGGAAAGCTGCAGTTCCAGGGCCATATTTAGTACGGCCAGGACCATCCAGGTGACATCTTCGACGGTTCCCCGCCGGAATTCCCGGGCGGTAAATCCTTCCCGGATCAATTCGGTCAGCCGGGCCTGAAATTTGAGGTGGTAGGCGTCCAAATCAAAGACCGGCGTTCCCTGTGGCGGGCCGTAATAAACCGAGTAGGCCAGACGGGCTACTTCGATCTGGTCTAAAAACAAAGCCAGGACCCGGTCGGCCATAAACAGCAGACGGTCAAGCACCCGGCCCTGCCGCTGCCGGGTTTCCTCCAGCAGGGCGTCGAACCGCTCCAGGGCCCCCTGCAGGAGTTCGGAATAAATCCCTTCCTTGTTTTGGAAATAGTAATACAAAACCGGTTTGGAGACGCCCGCCTCGGCCACGATTTCCCGTACCGTGGTGGCGGCATAGCCCTTCCGAGAAAAGAGCCGGGCCGCGCCGGTCAACAACCGTTCCCGGGCTTTGCTGTCGATGGCGGAGGGAGGCCTTCTGGAGACTGGAGCGAATTTTCGGGTAGCGGGTTCCATGTTTACTTACCGGTAGGTATATAGAAATCGAAGGAAGAATGTCAAGAAAAAAACGGCGCTGCCGCTTTCCCTTTACGCTTGCCTTATCCCGAGGTTATGCTATTCTCGGACCCCAAATACCCGCCGACTGCCGAACCGGCAGCCGGCGGCCAGGGCGAGGGGGGCGGCCGGGTATGACGGATCAGCACAAAACCAAAGGACGAAAATCGGCGTTGCCGTCGGTGGTTGGTCCCGCCGCCGGAAAAACCGTGGCCGGGAAGTCGGCGCGGCGCCGGAGTGAGGAGGAGCGGCTTAAAACCATCTCCCTGCTCCAGGCTACACTGGAATCGACTCACGACGGTATCCTGGTGGTGGACCGTGAGGGGATGACCGTCCTGTCCAACCGCCGTTTCGCGGACCTGTGGCAGATCCCGGAGGACATTTTGAGCAGTCGGGACGATCAACAGCTCCTGCATTATGTGCTGAATCAACTCAAAGAGCCGGAGGCTTTCCTCCAGAAGGTCCAGGAACTCTACAACCATCCGGAGGCCGAGAGTTATGATCTCCTGGAGTTCAAGGACGGAAGGTTTTTCGAACGCTACTCCCAGCCCCAGCGGATCCGGACCGAGGTCGTCGGACGGGTCTGGAGTTTTCGGGATGTGACCGAAAACAAAAAGGCGGAAAAGAGCCTGCGGGAATCTGAGGAACGGTACCGCACCCTCCTGGAGAACGTGGAGGACGGATACTACGAAGTGGACCTGGCCGGCAATTACCTTTTCTGCAATGAGGCCTTTGCGAAAATATTGGGCTACCGGCCGCCGGAATTGATCGGTTTGAATTTCAAGGGCTTCACCGCGGCCGAAACAGCCGAACGGGTTAACCGGACTTTCCATGTGGTTTTCGAGACCGGCCAGCCGGCCAAAGATCTGGCCGTGAAAACGGTGCGTAAGGACGGCACGGTACGGCTGGTCGAGTTTTCGGTTTTCCTTATTAAAAATGCGGAAGGAGAGCGGACCGGTTTCAAGGGAACGACGCGGGATGTGACCGAAAAGAGGCAGGCCGAGGAGATTCTGAAGGAAAGCGAAGCCAAATACCGCAACCTGTTTGAATCGGGTCACGACGCCATCTGCCTGACCAAGGGCGAGCTGCTGGTGGACTGCAACACGGTGACCCTGGTCATGTTCCAGGCCGGCCGCCAGCAGATCATCGGGAAAACCCCCTGGGAACTCTCTCCGCCCAGCCAACCCGACGGGCGCCCGTCCCGGGAAGCCGCCCGGGAAAAGATGCACGCGGCCCTGGAGGGGGCGCCCCAGTTTTTTGAATGGAAATACCTGCGGATCGACGGGGTGCCTTTCGATGCCGAGGTCAGCCTGAACCGCATCTTCATCGGCCAGGAAACCTTTCTGCAGACGATCATCCGGGATATCACCGAACGCAAACGGATGGAAGAGGCCACCCGCGAAAGCGAGCGCCGCTACCGGATTTTGTTCGAAACGGCCCAGGAGGCCATTCTGGTCATGAAGGGGATCATTTTCGTGGACTGCAACCCGGCCGCGGAGCGGCTGCTGGGCTGCAGCCGCAATGAAATCTTGGGCAGCACGCCTTTCCGCTTCTCTCCGGAGCGGCAATCCGACGGTCAAAACTCGGAAGAAAAAGGCACCGAATTGGTGCGGAATTCCATCCGCCAGGGGCCGCAGCGTTTCGAGTGGGTCCATCAGGGATTGGATGGACGTCGCTTCGAGGCGGAGGTTTCCCTGAGCCAGTTTCATATCGAGGGCCAATCCTATCTGTTCGTGATGGAGCGGGACATTACCGATCAAAAGAGAGCCCAGGAGGAATTACGGGCCCTTTCCCTGATCGATGAACTGACCGGGCTGTACAACCGCCGGGGCTTCCTGACCCTGGCGAGGCAGCAGTTAAAGATGGCCGATCGGATGCAGCGAGGGATTTTTCTCCTCTTTGCCGACCTGGACGATTTGAAAGACATCAACGACAACTACGGCCACTCCGAGGGCGACCGGGCCCTCCAGGCCGTGGCGGACATTTTAAAAGATACCTTCCGGGAACCGGACATCCTGGCCCGGATCGGAGGGGATGAATTCGTTGTGCTGGCCATCGAGGGTACCTCGGCGGCCAATGCCGAAATATTGAACGCCCGTTTCACCAACAACCTGTCCGCCTATAATCAAAAAGGCCGGCACCCCTATCCGTTGTCCGTGAGTCAGGGGGTCGTCCGCCATGTTCCCGGCCGGTTGATTTCCATCGAAGAACTCATGGCCCAGGCCGACCGATTGATGTATGAAAAAAAACGGGAGAAAAAGAACCCCCGGTCCGGAAACTCGGGATGACCTTTTCCTTTTTCCTCTTTATGGTATACTGACCAGGAAACCGCTGGGTGGCGAGCCGCCTAAAGCTCGAGGAAAAGCCGGTGTTGACCCCTTATCCAGGAGGCTGTCCATGGTTCCAGATATCCGTAAATCCATCATTGCCGGGAGTTGGTATCCCGGACGTCCAGAAAGTCTGCGGTCACAGATCCAGGGATTTTTAAGGGCCGTTCCGGAGCCGGCCGCTCCGGCTGGGACGTTGCGAGCCTTGATCGTCCCGCACGCGGGGTATACGTACTCCGGTGGCGTGGCCGCCCACGCCTATCAATTGTTGCTCCAGCATTCCTTCCAACAGGTGGTGATCGTGGCTCCCAGCCACCGCCACGCCTTTCGCGGGGCCTCGATCGACCGCAAGACCGGATATGAAACCCCGCTGGGGGTGGTGCCGGTAGATCCGGTTCTTTCCGAAAGCTTGAGGCAAGTGAGTCCTGTTTTTAGCTATGTTCCCGAGGGGCACGCCCAGGAACATTCCCTGGAGATCCAGATACCGTTTCTGCAGGAAACCCTCCAGGATTTTTCCCTAGTGGCCATCATTCAGGGCTCCCAGGATGAAGAAACCGCAACGGAAATTTCCAGGGCCCTGGCCCAGGTTCTCCGGGGAAAACGGGTGCTGCTGGTGGCCAGCACCGACCTTTCCCATTTCCATCCCTACGAACAGGCGAGGTTGCTGGATAAAAAAGTCGTGGACCGGGTAGCGGCCTTCGACGAGGCCGGACTGCTGCAGGATCTGTGGGACGAGCGGGTGGAGGCCTGCGGGGGCGGCATCATGGTTACGGTGATGAAGGCGGCCCGCCTGTTGGGAGCGACCCACGCTCAGGTCTTGCACTACGCCAACTCGGGAGACGTGACCGGGGACCGGTCCGGTGTGGTGGGTTACCTGGCCGCCGCCCTGTTCAAGGAGGAAAACGCATGAAAGACAACATCGGCAATCCGGATCCGGAGGATTATTCTCCGGAAGAAAAGGCCTTGCTCCATAAACTGGCCCGGGGGGCGATCGAACACCGGCTGTCCGGCAAACCGCTGCCTTCCCTCGAGGGGGAGACTCCCCGGCTGGGGGAAAAGCGCGGGGCCTTCGTGACCCTCAAACGGCAAGGCCAACTGCGGGGGTGCATCGGCTATACCCAGGCCGTCAAACCATTGAACCGGACGATCATGGAAATGGCCCAGGCTGCCGCTTTCCAGGATCCCCGATTTCCTCCGTTGACTAAAAATGAGCTTTCCGACCTGGATATTGAAATATCGGTATTAACCCCTTTTCGTCTGATCCAGGATGTCCAGGAAATCCAGGTGGGGAAACACGGCCTGTTTATGGAAAGGGGCGGTCGTGCGGGATTGCTGCTGCCCCAGGTGGCCACCGAATACGATTGGGACCGACAGACGTTTTTGGAACATACCTGCCTGAAGGCCGGGCTGCCCCGGGATGCCTGGAAAGACGAGGAAACCCGGATCTACGTGTTCTCGGCTGAAATTTTTTAAAGGCCACCTGCCGCTGAGGAGGAAATAGTTATATGAAATTGTGGTTTTACAGCATATTGGCCGGACTACTACTGGTGTTACCGTCCGGTCCGGTCTTGGGCGCCCAGGCGACGGGCGGCAGTCAGACGGTCGCCGCCGGAAATGAAGATCAAGGGGGGGTCACCCGCGTTTTTGTCAGCCCCCAGGCCGGGAATCGCGTATATGAAAAGGTGGTGATCATGCCCTTTCGGGCGACGACCGAATTGGCCGGCGCCAGTATTACGGATATGTTTACGGCGGAGCTGCTGGCTTTGGGTAAATACCGTCTGGTGGAGCGAACCCAGATGGAGCGAGCCCTCAGCGGCCAGACGTCGGGACAAAAGGAAATGATCTTCGATACGGTGGCCGCCATCAACCTGGGCCAGGCGCTAGGGGTGCCCGGGGTCATTGTCGGCACCGTCCCTGAATACGAAACGCGGGGAGCCAAAAAAGGCCAAATGGCTGCCATCGGGATCACCGTGCGCCTGATCGATGTGGCCGATGGTTCCATTGTCTGGAGCCTGACCGATTCCGCCGTGACGGACCGGCCCATCAGTCTTTCGGCCTTTGCCCACCAAATGATCCGCAAGATGGTTTCCCTGCTTTTCCAGGAAATGCTGCGGGTCGGAGATACCCTGGGGGTGGGTGTTCCGATTCCCCGGGTGGCATCCTCCCAGGGCAAGATCCGTGGGACCGTGATCGAGATTCAACCGGATCCCCCCAGCGTGGTGCTGAATTATAAAATCCTGCGCGGGCCGACGGAAGCGGGACCTTACCAGGAAGTCAGCCTGTTGCCGCAGGTCGATGCCCCTCTAGTCCGTTACGAAGAAAGCAACCTGCCGGATGGGGAAACGTTTTATTACCGGGTGGTGGCAGTGGCTCCTTCCAAAATGACCAGCCTGCCTACCAAACCCATTAAGATCAGCACCGCCGGCCCCCCCGGTGCGGTCACCGGCCTGACGGCGCAATCCGGGCTGATCCGCAAAGTCGTGTTGACCTGGCAACCCTCCACGGATCCGCAGGTCCGGGGCTACGCCGTGCAGCGGCAGGCCG
>JACRCK010000116.1 GCA_016219065.1 Deltaproteobacteria bacterium | reverse complement strand
CGCCGTCCTTATTTTCAGAAGACAAACGGGTTAGGTTCCCAACCGGTCCCGGAAAAGATCTTGCCCCCATTCATGATATACGCCATAATAAAAATTTTCCCAATTTTGGATTTAGGTAAACCATCATGGACTTAATCGATCTCCACACCCACTCCACCGCCTCGGACGGCAGCTTTAGTCCCCGCGCACTGGTCGAATACGCTGTAAAAAAAGGCGCCGCCGCCATCGCCCTGACGGATCATGATACCATTGAGGGTCTGCCCGAGGCCCTGCACGTCGCTGGGGCAATGGGCCTGGAACTGGTCCCCGGGCTGGAAATCAGCGCCGACCACCCCGGCGGCACGATGCACATTCTCGGTTATTTTATCAACCCGGAAGATCCGGTCCTCGGGCAGGAACTGAATCGCCTCCAGGAAGCACGGCGGGAACGGAACCCGAAAATCATCGCCAAGCTGCAAAACCTAGGGATCCCGGTCACCTATGATCAGGTCCGGGCCCTGGCCGTCGGCCAGGTCGGCCGTCCCCATATCGCCCAGGCCATGCTGCAGATCGGAGCGGTCAAGACCCTGGACGAGGCCTTCAAAAAATTCCTGACCAAAGGGGCGCCGGCCTACGTGGAAAAATTTCGCTACCCGCCGGAAAAGGCCGTGGCCCTGATCATCCGGGCCGGCGGAGTCCCGGTGCTGGCCCATCCTTTTACGCTGAAATTCGCTTCCCCGGATGAACTGCGCGGCCACGTGTCGGCTTTGAAGGATCAGGGTCTAAAGGGGTTGGAGTGCCTCTATTCCGAACACTCAACCGAACAAACCCGCCGCTACTCCTTGCTGGCCGCAGACCTGGGCCTGGCCGTAACCGGGGGTACCGATTTTCATGGAAAAAACAAGGAAAGCGTGGATCTCTTGACCGGCTACGGCGCCCTGCGTATTCCTTACCGCCTCCTTGAGGAATTAAAACGTTTTCAGCCGGGCTTTTAACGATGGCACCCTCCTTCCAACCCCTATCCCTGGCCAGTCAAAGGCTGGTAAACGATTTTTTTCAACGGTATCCGCCGGAAATTTCCGAGTTGACCTTTACCAACCTGTTCATCTGGCGGAATTACTACCAATTCCAGGTGACCGTCCTGGAGGGGTTCTTGACCTTGCTGGCCCAACTGCCGGGAAGCACCCCCTTCTTTCTGCCCCCGGTGGGTCAGGGGGATATCAAGGCCTGGGGAGCCACCGTTTTTCAATACTTAAGGGATCAGGGGCATCAACCCCGCCTGTCCCGCATTCCGGCTTCACTGGTGGAGCCCCTCGCCGCCTTTCCCGGGGTGGAAGTTTTATTCGACCGGGATAACAGCGACTACCTCTATCGGACTCAAAATTTGATCCAGTTGTCCGGCAACCGGTATCATTCTCCTAAAAATCACGTCAACCGGTTCAAAAAGAATCCCTCCTGGGAGTATCAACCCCTGACGCCCGAGCGGATCGAAGAGTGCCTCAACCTCCAGGAAGCCTGGTGCCGCCTGCGCCAATGTGATGAATCGCCCAGTCTGCAGCATGAAGAGCAGGCCATCCTGGAAGCCTTCAAACACATCGACGTTCTCTCGTACCGGGGCTGCGTCATTCGCCTGGGGGGAAAAGTGGAGGCCTTCAGCCTGGGGGAACTGCTCAACCCCGATACCGTGGTCATCCATCTGGAAAAGGCGAACCCGGAGATCCAGGGCCTGTACGCCCTGATCAACCAGCAGTTCCTGGAAAAGGAATGGAGCGGGGTCCCCTATGTCAATCGGGAGCAGGACCTGGGGGAACCCGGCCTGCGGAAGGCCAAAGAATCCTATCATCCCGAAACCCTGGTAGAAAAATTTATCCTTTTTATCCCGGCCTGAGCCACGGCGATTTTCGAAAACCCATGAACCCCTTTACCGGACGGCTGACCTTTCTGGGTACCGGGACGGGCGTGCCCTCCAAGGATCGGGCCTCTCCCGCCTGCCTGCTGGAACTGCCGGCGGCCCGCTTGCTGATCGACCTGGGGCCGGGGTCCCTGAGGCAGCTCGCCCGGGTTTCGCTGGCTGTGACTGATATTGACGGCCTGCTGCTGACCCACCTGCACCCCGATCACAGCGCCGATCTGGCCCCCCTTTTATTCGCCGGCAAATACCCGCCCTCTATGGCCTCTGGAAAGATCCTGCACCTGGCGGCGGGGGAGGGGTTTCGGGTTTTTTATGAAAAGCTGAAGGATCTTTACGGGTCTTGGATCGAATGGCCCCCCGGCCGGCTGCAGTTGCACCTGCGGCCCCAGGACCGCCTTTTCGAGCAGGAATTTTTATCGCTCCACCTGGCCAGCCGGCCGGTGGCCCACACCAAGGTCAGCTTGGGCTTTCGACTGACCCTGCCTTCAGGAAAGACGCTTGTCTTTTCAGGTGATACGGATTATTGTACATCCCTAGTGGAACTGGCCGATCGGGCCGACTGGTTCGTTTGCGAATGTTCCTTCCCGGAGGGACGCAAAATGGAAGGTCACTTGACCCCTTCCGGGGCCGGGCGGATCGCCCGCGAGGCCGGGGTCGGAACCCTGATTCTGACCCATTTCTACCCGGAATGTGCCGGCCAGGACCTCTTAGGCCCCTGTTCCCGGGAATTTGACGGGCCCCTGGTGCTGGCCGAAGACTTGATGACTATTTTGTTGTAAGGAGTAAACCCATGACACCGGGCAAAAAAGGAAAACTGATCCATATCGACCGCACTCAGAAACAGGTGGCCGACATCCTGGAACGGCTGGGTGACGACCATGACAATATCAAGGAACTCATCGTATTCTATATGGACAAAGAAGGGGTCTATCATTCCCTTTCCTCCGATATCAACGACGAAATCTATCTGGCGGGTATCCTCCATTCCATGGTGAACAACCTGCTCTACGACGCCTCCGAACCGGAAGAATAATAAATTTTTTCATTTTCCTTTTTTGGATGCCTGGAAAATGAAAAAATTTTTGAAAAATTCCCCAGCCATGCCTTTCCTGGATGCCCATACCCACGCGTATCCTGAAGCGGACCTCCAACTGGTCGTCGAACGGGTGGCCGCCCTGGACGGTCATCTGCCGCATGATCACCCCACCAAATGGCAACTGGTCCATGATGGCTCTATTGACACCCTGGTGCTGGAGGAAGGGCGGGCCGGGATGGACGGGTTTGTCCTTTTGCCGATTTCGGGCCGGATGGATGGGGCTTCCCGGCTGAACCGCTGGGTGGCCGATCTGGCCGCCCGCCATCCCCGGATCATCCCCTTCGGCACCTTGACCCCCCTTTCCGATTCGCCCGAAGCCGACCTTAAGGAGGCCCTCTCCCTGGGGATCCGGGGGATCAAAATCCATTCGGTCCTGCAACGGATCATTCCGATCGAGCCCCGGACCCTGGAATGGCTGGAAATGATCCAACCCAGTGGCCTGCCCCTATTGATGGATTCCATGCACTTGGCCGGACTGCGGCAGACCAAACCGCACATGAAACCCCTGCTGGACCTCTGGGCCCCTTTTGAAACCGGCCCCGTCCAGATCGCCTTCCTGGCCCGGACCTTCCCCCGGATCACCTTCATCGCCGCCCATCTCGGCTGCCTCTATGGCTGGGATCAGTTGGAGCCCTTGCTGCGGCTGGATAACGTCTTTTTCGATCTTTCCTTTGCCCTGGAGATATTGCCCCCAGCGGAAATACGAACGATCATCAACCAAAAGGGGACCGACCATATTCTTTTCGGGTCCGACTGTCCCTGGCGGGACCCGGCCGGGTCCTGGCAGAAATTTCTGGAACTGGGCCTACCAGGCGAGGAAATGGAAAAAATCGGCGGGGGAAATTTAATAGATTTACTGGGTGAGCAACTTCAAAATCTAGAGTAATTATAACCGAGGAATTGTCAAGCATTCATTTTACCGCCTCCACCAAGATCCGTAAGACTCGAATAGCCCTTTTTCCGTTTGGGCAGACCATCAGCCCCAGCCACCAGCCCGCTTCAGCCGTTAGCTAGGTGACCCGAAGAAAGGGCAGGAGTTTAACCCTCAAGAAAGAAATGCTGCTGGCTCAAGGCTGAAGAACTCCTCCAGCGGAATGCCCGGCCCCCCGATCAAAAGCGCCCGCGCCTGTGGGTAGCGGCCACGGAATTTGGCTAAGCCGAAAATTTTCCCGCTGCGGCCGCTTTTCACTTCCAGCGCCCAGTTTTCTCTACCGCGGGAAACTACGAAATCTACCTCTCGATCCCGCTCCCTCCAATAGGTCATGCTGTATTCCACCGAGTTAAGGTGGTTGCAGAGGTGCGCTCCCACGGCGTTCTCCACCAGACGCCCCCACCAGATCGGATCGGCCAGCGAATCAGCCAGGGTGCGGGTGGAAAGGGCATTCACCAGAGCATTGTTCCAAAGGATCAGTTTCGGGCTGGATCCCCGTCGGCGTTGAACCCCGCGTGAAAAAAGCTCCAACCCGCTCGCCAGGAAGGCCGACTCGAGCAGCTTCAGGTAATGGGCCAGCGTGGTGGTGTTCCCGGCATCCTGCAACTGCCCCAGCATCTTGGTATAGGAAACCACTTGCGCGGGCAGCGTAGCGGCCAGGGTAAAGAGGTGGCGTAGCAGGGTCGGTTTGATGATTTTAGTCATCTGCAGGACGTCCCGGGCCAGGACCGTCTCGATGAGGGAATCCATCACATAACGTTTCCAGGTAGTTTCCTCGGCTACGAAAGCGGCCCCACCCGGATAACCGCCAAAAAATAACCACTGATTGAGGTCCCAGCCGAAAGCCTCGCGGCACTCGGGGAACGTCCAGTGGGGACAGCGATGGAGCAGGAACCTCCCGGCCAAACTCTCGGTCAGCCCCTCCTGCATCAACAGGGCCGAAGACCCAAGAATCAAGAGCCTGATTTCAGGTCCGGAAGCACGGCCATCCCATAGCAGCTTCACGGTTTCGCTCCAGCCCCGCACCTTCTGCACCTCATCGAGAACCAGGAGCACCGGCTCCCCGGTCAGTGGAGCGGCGGCAATGGCCCGGCGCCACTGGGTCTCGATCCAGGCTGTATCGAAGGGCAGGGGGCTGTCGGCCGTGGCGTAAATAAAGGGAAAGGAAACGGAACCACCGATCTGTTGGGCGATAGTGGTCTTGCCCACCTGGCGTGGCCCGGTCAGCACGTGGATCACCGGTGTGGTACGGCTGAGAACGGCCAGCAGCTTTTCCACCATTTGTCGTCTGTAATTCATAACAGACTTATATCACAAGCAATTACTACAATGCAAACAAATTACTCAATATAAATAGTATTATTACTCAACAGATGAGTAAAAATACGGACCAATTTAATTCCTGGAATAGTGGGCTAGATGAAGGGCGAAATCGGGTCCGGCTGGTCACCGGCTGTTCATATACCGCTTGTACATCTTTTCCACGTTGCGGTGGTTCACGTGGTCCCGGTGCATGCGGAAGCCGCCGCCGAAGGTCTCCGGGATGTGCATCAGCTCGTGGATGAGGATCTTGAGCTGGGCCCCCTCGCTCAGCTTTTCATAATTCTCGGTCAGGATCTCGATCACGTAGTGGGCCTCGATGCCGAGGGCCAGTTGCATCACTTTGGGCAGGGCATGGCAGCGGGCGATGACCCCCTTGCCGGTTGATCCAAAACTGCGGACCCCCCGGACCCGTTTCAGATCGATATGGTTCATCTCCAGGCGGCGGGCGATCTGCCGGAGTTGTTTTTCAATATCCGGAGCCATTTCATAGCGTATCATCTTGGCAATCCACTTCGCGTTTTAGGAGGTTATTTTCGTCGTTCCACCACGAAATCGGCCAGGTCCAGCAACACCTGCCGATCTTCCCCGGGCGGAAAAATATTCAGGCAGTCCTGGGCCTGTTTTTTATAGTCCAGGGCCTTTTCGCGGGTATACTCCAAACCACCGTAACGGCCGACCAGATCGAAGACCAACCGGATATCCTCGGGCTCGGGAACCGGTTTCTTGACCGCCCGGTCGACCGCCGAACGCTCTTCCGGGGAACAGCAACGCAGGGCCTGAATGACCGGCAGGGTGATCTTGCCTTCCTTGAAATCGTTGGCCACCGTCTTTCCGGTTTCCTGTTCCGAAGCTTCGTAATCCAGCAGATCGTCAACCATCTGGAAGGCGATCCCGATATCCAGGCCGTATTCGGCCAGGGCCCGCTCCTCCGGTTCACCCGATCCGCCCCAGATGGCCCCGGTCTGGCAAGCGGCGGAGATCAGGATGGCCGTCTTGTTGATCAGAATGTTCCGGTAGGTCTCCTCATCCACCTCCAGGTTATTGGTGTGGATGAGTTCCAGGACCATGCCTTCCGCCATCTGGGTCGT
>JACRCK010000108.1 GCA_016219065.1 Deltaproteobacteria bacterium | reverse complement strand
GAAATAGGTGATGGTGTTGACTTCAAATTCTTCAAAACTGACGGTAAATTTCAGGTCATCCAGCATCATTTTAAAATTGTTCGGATTTTCCATGGAAAAGACGAAGGCCAAATTCATACCCGAGCCCCTCTTTTCCTTGGGATCCAGGTAAAAACTCCAGTAGTTGGCAATATCGACTCTTTCCAATTTCACCACCGGCGGTTTGGCGGCGGCCGCTTTGGCGGCCGGGCCCTTCCCCATCTTGGGGGCCGGGGCCGGAGCGGCTTTTTCTTCGGCGGCCAGGCAGGGGAAGGTGAGCAATCCAAAAATCCCTATCAACAATAACGCGAAAGCAAGTTTTCTCATATTGATCCTCCGTTAAAGGGTGGTTACGAGTGTCTTAAATTGTTTCACGTCCATCTCAACCGCCTTGGGATTAAATCGCCCGTCGGCAGAGTCCGGTCAGCCCTCGCCAGGGGGCTTTTCACTTAAAAAACCGCGCCCCCGTGGCGAGGTTTTTTAAGTGAGCCAGCGTTTTCGGCGTTTATAATGTTTGACCTCCCGGAAACTCTTCCGGGCTCCCAGGTCGGTAAGGCCGAGGTAGAAGTCCTTGATGTCCGGATTTTCGGACAACTTCTCGGCCGTGTCGTCCATGACGATCCGGCCGGTCTCCATCACGTAGGCATAAGGGGCCACGCTCAGGGCCAGCTTGGCGTTCTGCTCCACCAGGAGAATGGCGATCTTGGATTCCCGGTGCAGGCGGGTGACAATATTGAAAATCTCCTTGATCAGCATGGGGGCCAAGCCCATGGAGGGCTCGTCCAGCAGGATCAATTTCGGATTGGCCATCAGGGCCCGGCCCACCACGCACATCTGCTGCTCCCCCCCGCTGATAAAACCGGCCGTTTCGCTCCGTTTCTCCTTCAACCGGGGGAAATAGTGGTAGACCATTTCCAGACCGTCTTTTACGGAACCGCCGTCCCGCCGCAGGTGGGCGCCCACCTTCAGGTTCTGTTCCACCGTCAGGTGCTCGAAAACCCGGCGCCCTTCGATAACCTGGATAATGCCCGCCTTGGCGATATCCTCGGCATGTTTCCGATCGATCCGCTCGCCCATGAACATGATGTTCCCGTCGGTCACCTTGCCGTCTTCGTGCTTGAGCAGTCCGGAGATAGCCTTCAGGGTGGTGCTTTTCCCGGCCCCGTTGGCGCCCAACAGGGCCACAATCCCTTCTTTGGGCACCTCGATGGAGACCCCCTTCAGGACCAGGATCACCTCGTGGTACTTGACCTCGATGTTATTCAACTGCAGGATCGGTTCTTCGGCCAACGGTCTTACCTCCTTGTAATGAACTACCCGCCTTCAACCTCCAGCGGCCGGCTTTTCATGATGGAAAGGCCGACCCCTGGAAGTTTCCAGCGAAAAACTGATTTACCAGCCCAGCCACTCCTTTTCCCACTTGTCGGGCCAGCGCTTCTTCAGATCGATCATGTCCACCAGGACGAACTTGCCCTTCTCGATCCGATAAATAGGAGCGCCCGTGGCCGGACGGTGGTCGGTAGCTGAAAAGGAAGCCGGCAGGGAACCAACGCCCAAATCCTTGCTCTTAAAGGTTTCCATGGCTTTCATGATGGCTTCACCGGTCAATTTGCCCTGCTTGTCGGCGATCTTCATGGCGTCGGCCAGCAGCAGCACATCACCCCAGGCCTGAACGGTCCGGATCAACCGCTTGCTCTCCGGGATGCCGGGGTTCATTTTCTTGGCATAGGCCTTGATCTTGTCCATCATCGGAGCCTTGCCGCCGAAGAAGGCGCAGACCGCCGCCCCCATCACGCCCTCGGAGGCCGGGCCGGCCAGCCGGGGCAGATTCTCGTCAAACCCCCAGTTGTTGACGATGTGGTCGGCGCCCAGGCCCAGGGCATAGGCATCCCGCAGGGCCGTGGCCACGGACATGGTGGTGTTCCCGTGCCAGACCAGATCGGGTTTAAACTGCTTGGCGCCCAGCACCTGGCTCTTGGTATCCAGGGCCGTCAGGGCCACGTCCTGGTCCGGGCCGACCTCGAAACCAAGCAGGGTGGCTTGATCCTTGATGGCCTTGATCGGGGCGCTGGCATAAGGAGTGGGGAAGGCATAGAAACATAAAAAGCGCGGTTTTTCACCCTTGGCCACCCGATCCTTGTACTTGGGGCTCTTTTTCCAGACTTGATCATACCAGACGGTGATGGCCGAGCGAGCGTTCGTGGAATAGTCGGAAGCGAAGAACAGGTTATAGGGGGTCTTTTTCGGATCGGTCAGGTGGGCCGAATAGGAGGCCGACACGTAAGGCATTTTGTCCTTGGTGACGGTCGGCGACAGGGCTTCCGTATCCCCGGTGCCCCAGCCCAGGACGGCCACGACTTTGTCGAAGTCCCGGAAGCGCTTGTAGGTGGTGATGGCCTCCGGAATGCGATAGCCGTAGTCATACTGAAACAGTTTGATCTTTTTGCCGTTGATGCCGCCGGTGTCGTTCACATAGGCCACGGCCTCGGCGATCCCCAGGGCGTAATCCTTGCCCACATCGGCGGTGCCGCCGGTCATGTCGTTAATGGACCCGACCCGGATCTCTCCCTGGGCCCAGACCATCCCGGCCCCCAGGACTAAGGTGATCAAAAAGGCAGATACCCAGAAAACGTGTTTCTTCTTCATCAGGCAGACCTCCTTCTCATTTGTTCAAAATGATACAGCTTAATGGTTAAACAACGTTGTTGACGGGCCTTCCCTTTTTCCGGGTCATCACCTCCTCAGTGGTCGGGGTTTAAGGTTATTAATGATAAATAGAAACGCGAATGGTCAATTGTCAACTAGCAATTAATACGAAAACAGCTTGCCAAGCTCACCCGGGCTCAGACCGACCCGGTCTTAACCTAGAGCCTTACCCCTGAGGCGTTTTCATGCTTCAAGGGTGCTCGCCCGAACCTGGGCGTTTAGTACGAAAACGGCCACAGATTAAAATAATTCTTGGTCTGCCACCAGCGGTACGCCAGGCCGTTGGGCTCGTAAATCAAAAAAACCACAATGGCCAGGCCGAAGACGGCGTCTTTCAAGGACATCATTTTCATGCCGATTTCCGGATAGAGGGGCGCCAGGGGAATCACGATGAATTTCAAGGCCTCCAGGATAAGCACCATGAACAGGGACCCGAAGATGGTCCCGTAGATACTGCCCACGCCGCCGATCAGGATCACCCCCACCAGCCAGAGGGACCAGAACCACTGGAAATGTTCGGGACTCAGGGCGGCCAGGTTGCTCACCCAGAAGGCCCCGGCAATACCGCCGATAAAACCGGCCACAAAATAGGCCATCAGCTTGTAGGTGATGATGTTGATGCCCATGGCCTCCGCGGCGATATCGTTGTCCCGGATGGCGACCCAGGCCCGACCCACCTTGGAGCGCAGGAGATTGGCCAGCCCCATGGTCAAAAGAATGGTCAGGATCGCCCCCAGATAATAGACTTTCGTGTCGTTATCGATAACGATGGGGCCGATGGTGATGGTGCCGGGGGGCAGGGAAAAGGCCTGGCCCCGGCCGCCGATCTGGCTGACATACTGGGTCAGGATAAACTCCACGGTCACAAATTGGGCGGCCAGGGAGGTCATGATCAGATAAAACCCCTTGACCTTGGCCGAGGGCAGGCCGAACAGAATACCCCAGACGCCGGCCACCAGGCCCGCGATGAGCATACTCACCAGGTAGGGCACATTCAACTGCAGCATGAGCAGGGTGCTGGTGTAGGCCCCCACGGCCAGAAAGGCCGCGTGCCCCAGAGTCACCTGGCCGCAGTAGCCGATCAAAAGCTGGACCCCCAGAGCGCCCATGATCGTATAAAAGATCAGATTGGTCACGCTAATGGCATAGAGTCCCCCAAAATAAGGGATCAGGAAAAAGATGAACACCCCCAGGAGGATCATTTTCCCGATCACGAATTTGGTCTGCCAGAAAGCGTGATCCTGCCGATAGACTTCGTGGTAAACGCCGCAAGGTAAATAAGACATGGTTAGACCCTCTCAATCCGTTCCCAACCCCAGAGGCCAAAGGGTTTATAAAATAAGATGATGACCATAAAGACGAAAGGGGCGATTTCCTTGACCCCCCCGGGGAAAAACCGGTCCAGGTAGGTGCCGCTCAGGTTCTGCAGCACGCCGATGATGATCCCGCCCACGATGGCCCCCGGGACGGAGTTTAACCCTCCCAGCACCACGGCCGGCAGGACTAGCAGGCCCAGGTAGCCCACCGAAATATTCAGGCCGTTGATGTTGCTCAGCAGGGTCCCGCCTACTCCGGCGGCGACGAAGGCGATCCCCCAGGCGATGGCGTACACAAAGCGGGCGCTGACTCCCAGGGACAGGGCGGCCATCTCGTCGTCGGCCGTGGCCTGCATGGAAAGCCCCCAGCGGGTGTACTGGAAAAAGGCGACGAAGACCAGCAGGAGCACAATGGCGGCGAGGAAGCTCCAGAGATAGACCTGCCCGACAATGATTCCGCCCAACTCAATCGGTTTCATGGGGAAAACGGGGGGGTCAAAAATCACGGTGTCGGTCCCGAAAATGAAGGTGAGGATGCCCCGGAAAAAGAAGGATAGGCCCACGGTGACCATGATAACGGTCAGCACCGGTTCGCCGATCAGCTTGTCCAGAAAAACCCGCTCGGTGATCAGCCCCAGAATGAAACCGATGACACAGGTCAACAGCAGGGCGAGGATGAACGGGATGCCCATAAGATACAGCGTCAGGGAGACGTAGGCCCCGATCAGGGTCAGCTCCCCCATGGCCAGGTTGAGCACCCCGGAACACTTGTAGATCAGGGTCCAGCCCAGGGCCACCAGGGCGTAGATCCCCCCCATCATGATCCCGGTAATCAAGGCTTGTAGAAAAAGCTCCATTACTTCCCCTCCTCGATCGGAATTTTGCGGATATGCAAATCGGTTTTGATGTGCACCACCCGGCCGTCTTCATAGGTAATGGTGGTGTCCATATGGACGTTGTCCGTGTCCTGATACAGGGCGTCCACCAGGAGCTTATAGCGGTTTTCCACAAAGGCCCGGCGCAGCTTCCGGGTCCGGGTCAGTTCCTCGTCGTCGGCGTCGAATTCCTTGTAGAGGTTGAGGAACTTGTGCACCTTGGCCGGCTTCTTCAGGCTGCGGTTGGCTTCCCGGATCTGCTTCTCCACCAGGTCATAGACCTCCTTTTTCTGGGAGAGTTCCGGGTAGCTGGTATAATTGAGCTTCTTCTCGTCGGCCCATTTTCCCACCACCGCGTAGTCGATGCAGACAACGGCGGTCATATAAGGCCGTTCATGGCCGATGACCCAGGCGTCCTTGATGAAAGGGGAAAACTTCAGGCGGGTTTCCAGGTACTGGGGGGCGAAGATGGTCTTGTCGTTTAAAATCATCACGTCCTTGGAGCGGTCAAAGACCACCAGATGACCGTCTTCGTCGATAAAGCCCTTGTCCCCGGAGTAGAGCCAGCCGTTTTTTAAAGTCTTTTCTGTGGCCTCGGGATTTTTGTAGTAGCCCTGGAAGACCGAAGAGCTCTTGGAGATGATCTCCCCCTCTTCGGTGATCTTGACTTCCGTCCCCGGAATCGCCGTCCCCACCGTATCGAACTTGATGTCCCCCGTCCGGTGGAGGACCGAGATGCCGGCGATCTCCGTTTGGCCGTAGATCTGCTTTAAATTGACCCCCAGGGAATGGAAGAAGCGGAAATGGTCGGGCCCCATGGCCGCGCCGCCGGTGTAGGCGTTGCGGATCCGGGAAAGTCCCAGGTGGTCGCTGAGCTTTTTAAAAACCGTAATATAGGCCAGCCAGCGGAGGATTTGCCAGTGGACCGGAATCGGCTTCTTTTCGAACTTCAGATCGGAGACCTGGTAGCCGACCTTCATGGCCCAGGAATAGAAGGTCCGCTTGATCCAGGTGGAGTCCAGGTGTTTGACCTGGACCGTCCGGGTCATCTGCTCGTACATCCGGGGCGGGGCGAACATGACGTGGGGGCCG
>JACRCK010000114.1 GCA_016219065.1 Deltaproteobacteria bacterium | reverse complement strand
TGGACGCTCCAATGTCAGTCTGACGATCACCACCCCCGGGGGAGAATATATCCTCAGGCGGTCCAACCCCCGCAAGAGTCTTCAAAGCATCCGTTTCGAGGTCGCGCTCATTGACTTTCTGCGGGAGAAGGGTTATCCGGCCCCGGAAATCGTTCCCGCCCGGGACGGCAAAAAATTCGTCGAGCAAAACGGGACCTTTTATCTGTTGAGCAAATGCATTTCGGGAAGGCCCTTTGATCCCGGAAATCCGCTCCATCTCAGGGAAGCCGGCCGGGCCTTGGGGAACTATCATAACCTGGTCAAGCACTTCCCGGGTTTAACCCCGGTGTCGGCTTCGATGATGTCCGGCCTGGGCCCCGAAGGGGGGAGGTCATTCCCGGCTATCGAACAATTCGGCGGCCGATTCCTCGACCAAGAGGAGAAGAAACGGCTGAGCCGGCTTTTTTCCTATGTGCGCGGCCGGTCGGAGACCATCCGCTCCCGGTTGGAAGACAGCTATCCCCGTCTGCTCAAGCTGGTGGTTCACGCCTCCTTCGGCCAATCGGCGCTCCTCTTCGACCAGGACACCCTGGCGGGGGTCCTGGACTACGACCGGGCCGTTTACGAAATCCGCGCCCTGGATCTGGCCTATTCTATTAAAGAGCTCTGCCACCGGCACAATGAGTTCCGTGAGACCGGTCAGGTGAAACTCGATTTTGACTGCTTAAGGTCTTTTTTGAAGGTTTACCGTCAAGTTTCGCCACTGCCTGAAGAAGAATTGCAGGTCCTGCCTCTCATCTTCGGTGCCAGACATGTACTCAAGATCATTGATAAGTGTAACGGCTTCCTTTCCAAGGATACCGTAAATCCGCGTCAGGAAACTCATCTGCGAAAGCAGGTTTTTAAGCTGGAGCGGGAGACCGCCTGGTTGGCCTGGCTGGAAGGGCATGAGGAAGAACTTCTGGCCGTGCTGAATGAACCCTGAGGGTTTTCAGAAATGGCCAAATCACCTCCTCCAAGAGCCGGGCTCAAGGACATAAGACGGGTATATGGGATAGTCCTCCCCCATGTGCGAACCTATTGGAAATGGTTCCTGTTGGCCTATCTTTCCCTTCTGGCCACCGTGGGCATGAACCTGCTGAAGCCCTGGCCCCTCAAATTAGTCATCGACTACATCCTTCTAAGCAAACCCATGCCGGCCGGGGTCTGGTATCTCAGCTCCCTGACCGGCCATGATAAACTGCTCCTGCTGGCCGTCTTGTGTTTCGGAGTGGTGGCGATTTTTTTTTTCGAGGGTCTCTTTTCCTTCTCCCGGAAATATTTCATGAGCAGCGCCGGTGAAAGCACGGCCAGCGACATCAGGCAGGAGGTCTTCGGGCATCTTCAGGGGCTGGGTCATGATACAGGCCGGTCGGGGGATCTCATCGTCCGTCTGACCTCGGACATAAAATCGCTGAAACTGCTCCTGACCCGCTATGTCCAGACCCTGATCAGCTTTCTGTTCACCTTTGGAGGCATTGTCGTCACCATGTTCCTGATGGACCGGCGGCTGACCCTCCTGGCCCTGGTGGTGGTCCCGCCTCTTTATTTTCTGTCCTTTCATTTTTCATCCCGGGTGGAAACCCTGGCCCGGGAAAAAAGAAAGAGGGAGAGCGCCGTGGCCTCCCTGGTCCAGGAAACCGTAACCTCCAAGGATGTGGTCCAGGCCTTTGCCCGGGAAGACCAGGAAAAAAAACGCTTTGCCCAGGAGGCGGGGGAGAGCCTGAAGGCCACCCTGGAAAGCATGAAGGTGAGCAAAGGCTATGGCCGGGCCGTCCAGGTGATCACGGCCATCGGCACGGCCCTGGTGATCTATTTCGGGGCCCGAAGGGCTCTGGAGGGGCAGGTGACTCCGGGGGACCTGATCGTCTTCATCACCTATCTCAGGGATCTTTATAAGCCGGTTGAAGGCCTTTCCGAATTGATCCTGGACTTTACCGAAGCCCTGGTTTCCGGGGAAAGGGTGGCCGAGATCCTGGAGACCGAAGTTGAAGTCAAGGACGGGCCGGAGGCGGTCGAGGCCCCGCCTTTCCGGGGGGAAGTGGCCTTTGAAAAGGTGACCTTCGGTTATGATTCCGGCCAACCCGTATTGCAGGACCTGTCCTTCATCGCCAAACCGGGGGAGACCGTGGCCCTGATCGGGTCGAGCGGCACCGGTAAATCGACGGTGGTCAATCTCTTCCTCCGCTTCTTCGATCCCTGGGAGGGCCGGATAGTGATCGACGGACAGGACATTCGCTCCTACACCATACGTTCCCTTCGGGAGCAGATCAGCGTTGTGCTCCAGGAGCCGTTGCTCCTGCGCCGGACCGTCCGGGAAAACATCGCCTACGGTAAACCGGGGGCGAGTCTTGAGGAAATCATGGAAGCGGCCCGGGCGGCCCAGGCCCACGATTTCATTATGAGGCTTGCCGACGGTTATGACACCTTTCTCCAGGAGGGAGGGGCCAACCTCTCCGGCGGCCAGAGACAACGCATATCGCTGGCCCGGGCCATCCTCAAGGATGCCCCGATTTTCATCTTCGACGAACCGGTGACCGGACTGGATGCGGAAACCGAAGCCAGACTGAACCGGACCCTTAACCGTCTGATGCAGGGGAAGACCAACTTCGTCATTGCCCATCGCTTTTCCACCATCGTCAAGGCCCACCTGATCCTGGTCGTCGAGGAGGGACGGGTGGCGGAAAAGGGGACCCACGAGGAACTCCTGGCCAAAAGCGACCGGTATCGTCAACTCTATGATCTCCAGAGATTTTGATTATACCGCCAAGTCGCTTAAAAATTTGTTGAGGAGGGCATGATATGCGCCGAACGGTCGGCATCGTTATTACGGTAATGATCGGGCTGGCCCTGATCACCGGGGGCTGGTGGTGGTTTGGGCCAAAGGACCGGACGGCCGCCTTTCGCACGGTCCCGGTGAAACGGGGCGACCTGGCGGCCTTCATCAGCTCAACGGGAACGATCGAACCGGAGGAACTGGTCGATGTCGGCACCCAGGTCGGCGGGATGATCAAGGCCTTCGGAAAGGACAAAAATGGAAAGACCATAGACTACGGTTCGGTCGTCGAAGCAGGGACCGTATTGGCCAAGATCGATGAGTCCCTTTCCCTGGCGGCCGTGGAAAACGCCCGGGCCCAACTGCAGCAGGCTGAGGCCAATAAAACCAGCGCCGAAGCCAATGTCCTCCAGGTGAAGGCCAGGCTGCTCCAGGCCCGGCAGGATTGGGACCGGGCCCAGAAGCTCGGCCCTTCCGAGGCCCTGGCCCAGAGCGCCTATGATCAATTCCAGGCCACTTATGAGGTGACGAAGGCCAACCTGGCCGCGGCCGAAGCGGCCGTGGTCCAGGCCAAAGCCGCCCTCAGCCAGACCCAGGCCGGCCTGAGCACCGCCCTGAGCAACCTCGGCTATTGTACCATCCGGTCGCCGGTCAACGGTGTGATTATCGACCGGCGGGTCAATATCGGCCAGACCGTTGTCTCCAGCCTGAGCGCCCCGAGCCTTTTTCTCATTGCCAAGGACCTCAGACGGGTTACGGTTTGGGTGTCGGTTAATGAGGCCGATATAGGCAAAATTTATATAGGTCAGCCGGTGACCTTTTTCGTGGACGCCTATCCCGACCGGGAATTCCGCGGTCGGGTGGGCAAAATCAGGCTCAACGCCACCATGACCCAGAATGTCGTTACCTATATCGTCGAGGTGCACACCGATAACCAGGACGGCAAACTGCTGCCCTATCTGACGGCCAATGTCCGCTTTGAAACCGGTCGCCGGGAAAACAGCTTGCTGGTGCCTAATGCGGCCCTGCGCTGGTCCCCGGAACCGGAACAGGTGAGGCCGGAGGCCCGGACCAAGGGCGATTCCTCACGGCGGTCTCACGCCGGTCCGGAGGCGGTCCGCGGCGGTAAAGGCCGGGGCACGGTCTGGGTGGCCGAAGGACATCTGGTGCGGCCTGTCCCCGTGGCCGTTCTGTTGACCGACGGGACGATGAGCGCGGTGGAGGGGCAGGGACTGGCCGCGGGTCTCCCGGTGGTCCTGGGTGAAGGGGTGGGAGAAGAGCAGGACGGGCCGGAGGCGGGCCGGAGCCCCCTCCTGCCGGCGAAAAAATCAGGCCGCTCGGAAGGGAAGGGCCGGGAGGCCGCCGAGGGCGATCGTTGAAAACGGGTGCACGATGATGAATCTAACCAGCGCCCTGAAAACGGCCTTAAACGAACTCCGGCGTAACGCCCCGCGCACCATGCTGACCATGCTGGGCATCGTTATCGGCGTGGGTGCGGTGATCGCCATGATGGAGATCGGCAACGGGGCCGCCGTGGCCATCGAGCGGACCATAGCGGCCATGGGGGCCAATATGCTGGCCATCAGTCCGAGGTCGGGCAGCGCCGCCGGCGGAGACGGGATCGGGGATGTCAAGACCCTGACCCCCGAAGATGCCCAGGCCCTTGGCGAGGAGGTCTCGGCAGTCGCCGCGGTGGCTCCCATCATCCGGGGCCGGACCAAGCTGGTTTACGGAAACCGTTCCTGGGTGCCGACCTATCTTTTCGGCACCACCCCTTCCTATCTGGAAGTCCGTCAATGGAGCCCACTGGCCGAAGGAGAGGCCTTCACCGATTTCGATGTCCGCAACTCCAACAAGGTCTGCCTGGTGGGGCAGACCCTGGTCCGGGAGCTTTTCGGCGGTCAGTCGCCGGTAGGGCGGGAGGTCCGGGTCCGGAATGTGGTCTTTAAGGTGACCGGCGTTCTGCAGAAGAAGGGGGCCAACATGTCCGGCCGGGACCAGGACGATATCCTCCTCGCCCCCTGGACGACGGTTAAATACCGGGTTATCGGCTCCTCTTCCGATAGCGGAGACGGGGAAGGGAATGGGGATGGGGGGCAGGCCCCCAGCGGGTTTTATCCGCCCTCCCCGCAGAGCTTTTACCCGGTTCGGTCGGTCAAACAGATGGCCAATACGCCCCTGCCGGTCCGGTTTACCAATGTGGACCAGATCCTGATCGCGGCCCGTTCCAAGAGGCTGGTCCCCGCCGCCGAGCGGCAGATAACCCTGCTGCTGCGCGAACGCCACAACCTGCGCCCGAAGGACCCGGATGATTTTCGCATCCGGGACATGACCGAGGTTAACGCGGCCATGAGTGCGACTACGGAGATGATGGCCGATTTGCTCCTGAGTGTGGCCATGATCTCGTTGATGGTCGGAGGGGTGGGCATCATGAACATCATGCTCGTCTCGGTCACCGAACGGACCCGCGAGATCGGTCTGCGCATGGCCGTGGGGGCCGCACCGGGTGACATCCTGCGGCAGTTTTTGATCGAGGCCGTGGTGCTCTGCCTGCTGGGCGGCGCCATCGGCATAGCCCTGGGGCGGGGCAGCTCGCAGATAATCTCTTCGGTCCTGCGCTGGCCGATGGCGACTTCCTTAGGTGCGATCATGGCGGCCGTGGGCGTTTCGGTCGGCGTCGGCCTGATCTTCGGTTTCTACCCGGCCTGGAAGGCCTCGCGGCTCAACCCCATCGATGCCCTCCGCCATGAGTGAGATGAAGCGAATGAAGATGAAAAGGGCCTGGTCATCCAAATCGTTATTTATAACCGCCCTCTGTTTGGTCATCCTGATCGCCGGCGGCTGCCTGGTGGGTCCGGATTTTAAGCCGCCGCCGATGACCGTGCCGGAGGAGTGGGCCGGTGTGCCAAAAGGGCCGACGGACCGGACGTCTATGGCTACCACCCGACAGAGCGACCTGGTCGGCTGGTGGCGGGAGTTCAATGATCCGACTTTGACTTTCCTGGTCGAACAGGCCCTGAAAGTCAACCTCGACCTGAAGATCGCCGAAACCCGTCTCCGTCAGGCCCGGGCCGCCCGGGGTGTGGTCGCCGGCGGCCTGTGGCCGGTCGTTACCGCCTCCGGAGGCTACCAATGGTCGAAGACCGGAGAAGAGTCCGGGCAGGATCGTTTTCAGACCGGTTTGGACGTCGCCTGGGAAATCGATCTGTTCGGCGGCCGGCGCCGCAGTCTCGAATCCGCCGGGGCCGATGTCCGGGCCGAGGTTGAAAACATCCGCGCCGTGCAGGTCAGCCTCATAGCCGAGGTGGCCCTTAATTATGTCCTGCTGCGGGGCAGCCAGCAGCAGATCCTGATCGCCCAAAAGAATCTGGAGGCCCAGAGACATAGTTTAGGGATAACCCGGAAACGATTTGAAGCCGGCTTTGCCAGCGCCCTGGATGTAGCCAACGCCGAAGCCGCTGTGGCCTCCACCGAGTCCCAGATTCCGGTCTTTGAAATCGCCGTGCACCAATTTATCCATGGTTTGAGTGTGCTCCTGGCCCGGCCCCCGGCGGATTTGCTGGAACGGTTATCCCCAAAGGATCTGCTTCCCCGCCTTCCGCTCCAGGTCCCGGCCGGTTTGCCCTCGGACTTGCTCCGCCGGCGGCCCGACATCCGCGCCTCCGAGGCCCGGCTCCATTCGGCCACGGCTAAAATCGGGGTGGCCGTGGCCGACCTCTTTCCGGTTTTTTCCCTGACCGGGGCAATCAACCTGAGCAGCGATCTGCTGCACACCTTACTATCCGCATCCAAACGGTCGCTCGAACTCACCCAATCCATAACCTGGCCGCTCTTCCAGGGCGGGGCCATCAGGTCGAATATCCGCCTGCAGGAGGCCTTGCGCGACGAAGCCTTTATTACCTATCAGAAAACGGTTCTGATCGCCCTTCAGGAAGTCGAAGACTCCTTGACGGCCTTTGACCGGGAACAGCGGCGTTGGCAGGATCTGGTCAAGGCGGTGACCGCCAACCGCCGGGCCGTTGATTTATCTCTTAAACTTTACACCGCCGGGGTGAGCGATTTTCTCAATGTTCTGGTCGCCCAACGGTCCCTCTACAATTCCGAAGACGCCCTGGCCCAAAGTGAAAAAAACATCGCCCTTGATCTTATCGCCCTTTACAAGGCCCTGGGCGGCGGCTGGGAATCTCCAGGAGAGCCCCGGGCGGACCTTAAATGATTTCCGGACCGTCCTTTTTAATCCACCCCGTCTACCCGACGAGGCCGATTATTCAAGAGTCTACGGACCTTTTCAGATGAAAATACGGGTTTGGCATTATTTACACCTGGGTATCCTGTTTATAAAATTTTATGGAGACAGGAGATCACGGCCGAAATCTCCAAGGACAAAAATGCCAAAGGAGGGTCTTTATGATTTCCATCAAAGTCAACGGGAAAAGTTATGATCTGGAAGTTGCCCCCGATGCCCGGCTCCTTTGGGTCATCCGGGAAAATATCGGCCTCACCGGCACCAAGTTCTGCTGTGGCCAGGCCCTCTGCGGGGCCTGCACGGTCCACGTAAACGGCCAGGCCGTCCGTTCCTGCGTCACGCCGGTCTCTTCCGTGGCCGGGCAGGAGATCGTCACCATCGAAGGCCTGGCCCCCGACCACCCGGTGAAAAAAGCCTGGATCGCCGAGCAGGTCCCTCAGTGCGGCTATTGCCAACCCGGGCAGATCATGCAGGCCGCCGCTTTCCTGAGGGAAAACCCCGGTCCCACCGAAGAGCAAATTTTGGAGGCCATGGAGGGGAACCTCTGCCGCTGCGGCACCTACCCTTTTATCAAAAGGGCGATCAAGAGGGCGGCCAAGGAGGTGAGCCAACGATGAAGACCCTGCTGACCCGCCGTGAATGGCTGAAACAGTCCCTGACCGGTGCCGGGCTGACCCTCGTGCTGACCCTGACCCCCTTCGGCTATAAACTCACCAAGGCCGAAGAAGGAAAGGACGGCCCCTCCTTCAGCCCCAGTGTCTGGCTGCGCATATCCCCGGACAATACAGTCACCGCCGTCATCAACAAAGCCGAAATGGGGCAAGGGGTTTCCACCTCCCTGCCGATGATTATCGCCGAAGAGCTCGAGGCCGACTGGCAACAAATCCGATTTGTCCAGTCGCCGGCCGGGCCCCAATATATCGACCCGGAGTCCGGGATGCAGTCGACCGGGGGAAGCAACAGCATCAGGCATATGGTCCGGCCTCTTCGTCAGGCCGCTGCGGCCGCCCGGGAGATGCTGGTTGAGGCCGCGGCCCGGAGTTGGGGTGTTCCGAAGGGCGATTGCCAAGCCCTTTTGGGAAGGGTAAAAAATGTCCAAAGCGGCCGGAGTCTGACCTACGGACAACTTTCCGAAAAGGCCTCCCAGCTTCCGGTTCCGCCAAACCCGGTACTGAAAAAAGAAAAGGAGTTCCGGCTGATCGGTACGTCTCCGGGCCGTTTGGATATCCCCGACAAGGTGGCCGGCACGGCCGTTTTCGGAATGGATGTGATGGTCCCGGGGATGGTCTACGGGACCCTGGCCCGGCCGCCGGCCTATGGGGCCAAGGCCCTTTCTTTTGACCGGGAGAAGGCCGAAAAGACGCCCGGTGTCCTGAAAGTCCTGCCCTCGGAGCGGGGAATCATCGTCCTGGCCGACGGCCAGGAAGCGGCCTGGAAGGGACGGGAGGCCCTGGGGGTCAGATGGGACAAAGGCCTTCATCCCGATTTGAACAATGAAACCGTGGAAAGGGATTTCCTCGACCATCTCCAAAAGAAAGGACTCGTCGCCAAAGAAGAAGGCCAGGCCCGAAAAATCGTCAGCGGCCCGGACCGAAAGATCGAATCCGTCTATGTCCTCCCCTACCTGGCCCACGCCACCATGGAGCCCATAGGCTGTACGGCCCGGGTCACTGCCGACCGCTGTGATCTCTGGGTGTCCACTCAAAACCAGACCCGGGCTCTGGAGTTGGCCGCCAAGGTTACGGGACTGAAATCCGAGCAGATCCATTGCCAGACCACCTACCTGGGAGGGGGTTTCGGCCGGCGGGGGGACGTGGCCTATATGGCGGAAGCCCTCTTGGCCTCCAAGGCCGTGGGAAAACCGGTAAAGATCATCTGGACCAGGGAAGAGGACCTTCAAAACGATGTCTACCGTCCGGGCAATTGCTGCCGCATCGCCGGGGCCCTGGACGGGCAGGGCCGTCTGCTGGCCTGGTCCCATAAAGTGGTAGTCCCCTCCATCTTTGAGCGATTCGCCCCCCAGCGGATGGAAAAAGGGATCGACCCGGCCGCCGTAAACGGCATCGTCAACCTGGACTATGAGATCCCCAATCTCTACGTCGAATATGTCAAGATGGATAATCCCATCCCCGTCGGTTTCTGGCGCTCGGTGGGCAACTCCCACAACGGCTTTACCGTCGAAAGTTTTATGGATGAGTTGGCCTGGACGGCGAAAAAGGACCCCCTGGAGTTCCGTCTGGAACTTCTGAAAAATCACCTTCCGGCCCGAAAGCTGCTGGAACTGGCGGCTGATAAGGCCGGCTGGAATCGGCCCCTTAAAAAAGGGCAGGCCCTGGGTCTGGCCTATTGTTTCGCCTACGGGAGCCGGGTGGTCCACGTGGCCGAAGTCTCGGTCAATGAAAAGGACGGGAAGATCACGGTCCACAAGGTGACCAGTGCCGTTGACTGCGGTCCTTTGAATGTCCACCCGGCCGGCCTCAAGGCCCAGGTCGTCGGGGCGGCCATCATGGGACTCAGCGCCGCCTTAAAAGAAAAGATCGATTTCGAAAAGGGGGGCGTTTCCACGGCCAATTTTCATAATTACCCGGAGCTGAGCCTGAGCGAGGCCCCGGATTGCGAGGTCCATATTTTAAGAAACCAGGCGACCCCGGGCGGTGTGGGCGAACCCGGTCTTCCGCCCGTGGCCCCGGCCGTGGCCAATGCCGTCTTTGCCGCCACCGGCAAGAGGATCAGGCGCCTGCCCATGACACCGGCGGAAGTCCTCAAGGCCCCGAAAGAGGTCCGGTCATGAAACCCGAAGGGAAAGAGCCAAGCCATTTTCAAGGGGTGATTCTGGGACTCTTTATTTCGGCCTTGCTTTTGACCATTATTCAGGGCCGTCTCCGAAACGAATGGGGGCCGGGGTTTTTGACCTTGCGGGTGACCGTCAACAGTCCGGCCGAAGCCCAGGCCGCCCCGGAGGCCGCCGCTTCGATCCAGGCCTTTCTCGAGGCCTCCAAGGTGTTTTTGAACCCCCGCTGCGTCAACTGCCATCCGAAGGGGGACGCTCCTTTGCAGGGTGATCAAAGCCGGACCCATGCCATGAGGGTCAGACGGGGCCCGGAAGGTCTGGGGGTCAGCGGATTGTGGTGCAGTACCTGTCACCAGGCCGCCAATCTTCCCGGAGAACACCTGCCCCCCGGGGCCCCTGGCTGGCAGCTTCCCACCCAGGACATGCCCATGGTTTTCGAAAACAGGACGCCCCGGGAATTGTGCCTCCAGTTTAAAGACCCGGCCCAGAACGGGGGCCGGACCCCGGAGGAGGTCCTTGACCACGTGCAAACTGCCCCCCTGGTCCTCTGGGGGTGGGACCCGGGAGAAGGCCGGGCCCCGGTCCCTGTCCCTCATCCGGTCTTCGTTAAGCATATGACCGACTGGGTTAAGAAAGGGGCGGTCTGCCCCCAATAATTTTCGACAGGATTGACAGGATGGTTTTATGAAACGATTCATTCTACCCTTATTTTTCTGCGCCGCGGCCCTGCTGATCATTTATACCACCAAGGCCCTGACCGAAGAGCAGGCCTACGATCCCAACCCGCCTTTTACCCTGGACCGGCTTGACCGGGTAGAGACAAAACCCGCTGGGACTCAGGAAGAGATCCTCTACCTTCCCAAAAACCCCTACAACGTCTTTGTCTTTTACGAATTGGGGATGCACTGTGTCGGCTTCGACATGTCCCACTGCTGCATCATCCCCCCCTACAACAGTGTGCAGGCCCAGGCCGTCCGATCGGGTCTTGACCAAGCCGCGCCCCGGCTCCTGTCGCCGGAAGATCAGATAAAACTTTCCTATTCCATCAAGGACAACAGCTACAGCGAAGGCAACAAGATGCGCTACTGGCAGGTGGGCAAGGACGTGTCCGGGAGCGGGGCCATGAACGGCCCCAATGACAATCTGGCCAACTATGTCTGGACCCATCTCTTCATCTACAAGGACCTGGCCGGCACCCTGCCCGAAAATCCGGCCGCCTCAAAAAGGCTCACCCTGGGAAAAGAAATCCCCATCCCGATTGATTCCGGTCCCTCCGGCAAACCCCTGTCGGGCGGCTACCTTGATTATTCCGGGGAAAGAGGGGGCAACATGGTGTTCACCGATTCACAGCTCCCCGGGCTCAAGAATGTGCTCCTCAAACTGACCGCCTCCTATTTATGGGATGCCCTGGGACTGCCTTTGACGGCCTTCAATGACAGCCGCCGGCGCGGCAGCATCCGAACGGTGAACGATCTCGATTTTCAGCCCTATCAGTATGCCCTGGTCCAGCTCCGGGACGCCCAGGGCCGACCCTTGAAAGCCCAGGGCAAGACCGTTGAATTTTTCGGAACCGAACCGATCGATATTGCCAACTGCGCCATGTGTCACTCCGGCCCCGGAGTGGCCGCCAGTCTCTCCCGGGGAGGAGGGCTCCGTCTCTTTGATAAGGAATATGGCTACTGGAAAAACCGCTACCCGGACAGCAGCGAATTTTACGCCCGGTTGGCGGCGGCCAGTATCAATATCCTCGAACTCCATGACCGGCGCCACCAGACCGACTTCCTCAGGGAGTATCATGCGGAGGCGGCCACCAACCGCCTGGGCCGGGTTGGGCCGGTGCATTGTACGGATTGCCACGGCGATAATATCTCCGGAGGCCTTCAAACCCCCCGGCCCGGGGCCACCGGATATGCGGCGGTGAGCAGCAAACCCCTGACCGAGGCGATCCATTCCGTCCATGCCCGTTTGGCCCGCCTTCCCGACCGGGGCGGAAGACCCCAGAATTGCCAGGCCTGTCACCCCAACCACAGGCAGAATCCCAAGATGAATGAGCCGGGCAACAATCCCTTTCAGATAACCGACTCCCGGGGAAACCCCCGGTTCTCGGATAAAGATGTGCGCAGCTCGGGCGGCGGATGCTATCTGCGCCGGGATGCCCACAGCAACCCCCAGGCCAGCCCACCCTTTTTCTTGAACGAGATCGGGAAATGGTATCTGAACGAAGTGAGCCTGAGGGATGAAAAAGGAAACAAGGTGGAGAAGATGCGCGGGCTTTATTGCACCCACTGCCACAACCATCTGGCCCGGGAACTTTACTTGAGCGACGACTTGGCGGAGCCTGTTTTGCAGCAGGGAAAGACCCTGCGGAATAAGCCCATAGGCGAGGTGATCCGGGTGGTCGCCGGCGGAGAGGACAAAAAATTCAAGAACTTTTTTGCCGACCCCATCGTCGGTGCGCAAGGAGAACCCCTTTATACCTTTTATACCGACCGTAAGCCGACGTCCCTGGTCCGGGTGATGAAAGATAAAAACGGAACGGCCAAAACCCTCCCCTGGAATGCCAAGGAAGGAGACATCCTGACCTACGGGGCCGCTTCCGCCGGGGGGGACCACTGGCTTTCCCCGGCCATACCCCACTGCGCCGATTGTCATCTGGCCCCCTTTGTGGAAAGCGCGGGCGGGAAATATTTTCCCCTGGATCAGCCCAACAAATATTCCCTTTTCCGTTACTCCAAGGCCCATGGCCGGCTGGCCTGCCAATCCTGTCACCAGTCCCCCCATGGATTATATCCGGTCAGGTATGAAGGCCCAATGAAAACGGTGGATCTCACCACCCATGAGCAGGCCCTGCAATTCAGCCCCGACGGAAAGTACGCCGGACCGGTGACCTGCGGGGCCTGCCACACGGTCAACGCCAAAGGGGTTCCGGTCCAGCTCGCCCGAACCGAATACGCCAGGGACTACTGGGCCTCGGTGGTGCTCATCCACTTTATGCGCGAGGGCGATCAGAAGCTGTCTATTGCCGAGCTGACCAAAAAATATCCCTATGAAGCGGCCAAGAAATGCGTTTTGAAGGGCTGGAAATAAGATAAGGCCTTCGAGAAATCCCTTCTTTTTCCACAGATTTTTGTGCAAGCTTGCCCAAATTTTTGAAAAAGGGGTCAAGTCTGCTTTTGATTCTTAGTATCAAAATTGGATGAAAAAATCCCCCCCATTTTCCCCATCTCACAATTAAGAAAGAGTCAAGAGCAGACTTGACCTCTTAGCATAAAACCCGCCCCTGGATAACTCATCATATTGGAATAGCAAAAAACTTAAATACTACACTGGTAACGCGCGTTACCTTCCTGGATTACAGCTCTGCCCGAGAATTGGTAAAACTACCTAAAAATAACCAAGAAAACGCTTATCGCCTGGCCCTAAAAATGGCCAGGCACGACCAAAAACTTTCTCCTTCCTCTCGAGTAATGGCCAAGGTGGTCAAGAAGATCCGGGAGGACATTTCAGCAGAAACAGATTCGAACGGCAACGGCCATGACCCGGAAGTGAATCGCTGGCTCAAGTTGACCACCTCTTGGAATTTCAATTCCTGTGATCCCCGGTTCGGGTTCCAGTACCCCGGCCGTATCCCCGGCCAGGTGGTTTTAAATACCCTCTATTATTTTACCGAGCCGAAAGGCTTAGTGGTCGATCCCTTTGGGGGAAGCGGCACCACCCTGGATGTTTGCCGCCATCTGGGCCGGCGCTGCCGGATCTACGATCTTAAACCGGCCCGGGATGACATAATCAGACACGATATCTCCCAGGGCTTTCCCCGGGCGGCCAAAGGGTGCGACC
>JACRCK010000111.1 GCA_016219065.1 Deltaproteobacteria bacterium | reverse complement strand
CCTGATCCGCGGTCTCGGGGTAAGCCCGGGGCTGGGAGCGGGCCGGGTCCGGATCCTGTCCGACGCCAAAAAGACCGCCGCCTTTCAGGAGGGCGAGGTGCTGGTTACCGAGATGACCACACCGGACTGGGTCCCGGCCATGAAAAAAGCGGCCGCCGTCATCACCAACCTGGGGGGCAAGACCTGCCATGCCGCCATCGTCAGCCGGGAACTAGGCGTGCCCTGCATCGTGGGCACGGAAAAGGCCACCACCACGCTGAAGGATGGCCAACTGGTTACGGTGGACGGACAACGGGGACTGGTTTACAGCGGCCGAACCGTCCCGGAGGTGGAACCGGAGGCGGCGCCGGCCGTCGTTCCGGCCGCACCCCGGGAGGTAACGGCCACGAAAGTGTACGTGAACCTGTCCATTCCCGAACTGGCCGCCAAAGTGGCCCGGGAGACCCAGGCCGATGGGGTGGGACTGCTGCGGGCCGAACACCTCATGCTCAGCATCGGCAAACATCCCCGGCTGATCCTGGAGGAAGGCGGGGAAGACCTGATGGTGGATACCTTTGCCCGGGGCATCGCCGCTGTAGCCGAGGCCTTCTTTCCGGGGCCGGTGGTCTACCGTTTCCTGGATTTCAAACCGGACGAGTTTCTGGAACTGCCGGGAGGCGAAAAATACGAGAAAGGCCACGTGGGGCCCAATCCCATGATCGGTTTCCGGGGGGAATACCGGTATATCCAGGAAGCCGACATCTTTCGCCTGGAACTGATGGCCGTCCGGCAGGCCCGGCAGACGATGGGCTTGACCAACGTCTGGGCGATGATCCCTTTTGTCCGGACCCTCTGGGAATTCCGCAAAACCCTGGCCCTCATGCGGGAGGAAGGGCTGGACCACCGCCTGGAGCCGGATTTTCAACTCTGGATCATGGTGGAGGTACCCAGCGCCTGTCTGCAGATCGACGAGTTCTGCCGGGAGGGCATCGACGGCGTGAGTTTCGGCACCAACGATCTGACCATGCTGGTTTTGGGGGTAGACCGCAACGACACCTCGGTGCAGGAACTTTACGATGAACGGGACCTGGCCGTGCTGCGGGCTATCGCCTACACCATCACCGTCTGCCGCAAATACGGGGTGACCACCTCTATCTGCGGCCAGGCCCCCAGCGTCTATCCGGATTACCTGGAGTTCATGATCCGCCTGGGGTGCACCTCCATTTCGGTCAACCCCGACCGGGTGACGGCCTCCCGGCACATGGCGGCCGTCATCGAACAGAAGATCCAACTGGAAAAGGCCCTGGGGCAGACGCCCCACCCGAAGATCGCCAAGATGCCCCTGGACGCCTTTTTCTTTTGGCGCAACGTGGAGCCATGAACGAAAACCTGAATTTGCTTCCCGGTTCCTTTCAGGCCCTGGTCGATTACATCGTCCAACGGTACCGATCCGCGGTGGAAATCGGCATCGGAGCCTATCCGGAGGTGGCCCTGGTCCTGAAGACCCGGGGGGTGCGGGTCCGGGCCACGGATATTCGCTGGTTGAGCGAAGGAAGGCTGCCGGTGGTTCGCGACGACGTCACCCGTCCTTCCCTTTCCGTCTACCAAGGAGCGGACCTGCTTTATTCCCTGAGGCCGCCCCTGGAGCTGGTGGGCTATATGCAAAAGCTGGCTGCCCGTCTACCGGCGGACCTGATCGTCAAACCCCTGGCTTCCGAGGCGCCCCCGGGCCGGCCGGTGCGGTTGGAGAAAGGTTTTTTCTATTATTGGAATTATGCCCACGGAGGCCGCCGGCCATGAAATCCACTGCTGCCAAAAAGTTTATCTACCTGATCGGGGAAGGCACGGGAGAAATGATCACCCGCATCGCCAAGGCCTCGCTGGCGCAGTTCAGTCGTGAAAAAGTGGAAGTGCTCACCTTTTTCCTGGTCCGGGACAAAAAAAAGGTGGCCCGGATCCTAAAAAAGGCTGAAAAACAGGAGGCCCTCCTGGCCTTCAGCATCATCGAACCCGAACTGCGGGACTTCCTCATCCGGGAAGCGGAAAAAGGCGGGATCAAGGCGATCGACGTGATCGGAAATTTTATCCTCCAGCTTTCCATCTTCCTGGGTGAAAAACCGATGGCCATCCCGGGACGGCAGTACGTCCTGGACGAGGATTATTTCCGGCGCATCGAAGCCATCAACTTTGCCGTCAAACACGACGACGGCAAAAATCCCCAGGGCTTGAAACTGGCCGATCTGGTCCTGGTGGGCCTTTCCCGGACCGGGAAGACCCCCCTGTCCACTTACCTGGCCAACAAGGGCTGGAATGTGGCCAATATCCCCCTGCATCCGGACCTGGATCCTCCCGAGGAGTTGTTTCAGATCGATCAGCAAAGAGTATTCGGCCTGATCGTTACGGTGGAGGGCCTGGTCAAATTCCGGGAGGCCCGGCTGGCCCAGTTAGGCCTGGAGGCCCAGGCCCGTTACGCCGATCCGGTAGCGGTGGCCGATGAGATCGACTGGTGCCGGGAATTTTATAGACAACACCCCCTCTGGGAGGTTATCAATATCTCCAATCAGGCCATCGAGGAAATTACCGCCGGCCTGCTCAGCGCCTATAACAGCAAGCGCCCTTTTTGATTCGAAAAGCTAATGAGATGAAAGACCTCGAACCGGTTGAACTGCCCATGGACGGCGTCCTGGACCTGCATACCTTTCACCCCCGGGAGGTCAAGGAATTGATCCCCGACTACCTGGCCGCCTGCCGGGATAGGGGGATCCTGGAAGTCCGTATAATCCACGGCAAGGGGACGGGCGTTCTGCGGGAAATCGTGCACGCTGTTTTAGGAAGGCTCCCCGAGGTGGCTGCCTATCGTTTGGCCGGTCCGGAGGGAGGAGGCTGGGGGGCCACCCTGGTGGAACTACGGCCGCGCTGAGCCCTTCGTTCGGATCCCGTAACGGATACAGCAGTACGGAAAACAGTGATACCTTATAATTACGATTATGGTGCGGTTTATTAAGCAAGGAGGCTGACTGCGGTGACTGAAAGCAAACATGTCTGTCCCTGGTGGTTGTGTTTCACTTTCGACAACCCCTTGCGGAGATTGATCCATAACCCCGAGGCCATCTTGGGCCCTTACGTCCGCCCGGGGGACCGGGTGATCGACGTCGGCGCCGGTATGGGCTATTTTTCCATTCCTCTGGCCCGATTGGTGGGCGGGACGGGGCAGGTGACGGCCGTCGATCTTCAGCCCCAGATGCTTTCGGCTTTGGTCAAGCGAGCGCGGCGCTTGGGGGTCGCGGAAAGAATCACCACCCATCTCGCCACTCCGGATTCCCTGGGCCGGCAGGCGCCGGCCGATTTCATCCTGGCCTTCTGGATGGTCCACGAGGTTCCCGATCAGCGCGCCTTTCTCACCGAAATCCTGCAAATGCTGAAACCCGCCGGGCGCTTCCTCCTGGTTGAACCGAAGATCCACGTGTCCGGAAAAAATTTTCTGCGGACTTTGGAGACCGCGAAAGAGGTGGGTTTCTTGCTGCGGGAAAGTCCCAAAATCCGCTGGAGTCATAGCGCCCTTCTGGGTGGCAATTGAAATTGAGTCATCCATATTCGATGTTGGACGTTCGATGTTGGATGTTGAATGTTCGTCTTTTTATTTTCGTATTAAGTTATGCCTCCCCTTGAAAAACTACGCCAACGCGCCCGTCGTCTCCAAGCCGAGACCTACGCCCTGTATCTGGCCACCCGCGATCCCAGAACCCCCTGGCACGCCAAACTCCTCGTCGCCGGCATCGTGGCCTATGCCTTCAGCCCCATCGATCTGATCCCGGACTTCGTGCCGGTTCTTGGCTACCTGGATGATCTTATCCTCTTACCCCTGGGCGTCGCCCTGGCCGTCAAGCTGAT
>JACRCK010000110.1 GCA_016219065.1 Deltaproteobacteria bacterium | reverse complement strand
GCTTCATTCTGACACGGAAGGCCGAACGGTATTTTCGTATTGATTCGATGTTCGATGTTGGACGTTCGATGTTCGATGTTCGTATTTTCGTATTTTTCGGCTAGGCCTTTTCCGGCTTGTTCCTTTCATAAATAATCCGCAGTCCTTCCAGGGTCAGGTTGCCGTCCACGACTTCAATGGTCTTGGATTCCGAGGCGATCAACGGGGCCAGCCCCCCGGTGGCCACCACTTTGGGCCGGGTGGGGACGGACTCGACAATACGTTGCACCAGGCCGTCCACCAGGCCCGCATACCCGTAGATGATGCCCACGTTCATGCTGCTGATCGTGTCTTTGGCCAGGACGGTCTTGGGTTTGCTGAAGATCTCCACCCGGGGCAGCTTGGAGGCCTTCTGAAACAGGGCCTCACAGGAAATCAGGATCCCCGGGGCGATGGCCCCGCCCAGGTATTCCCCCTTCTCGGAAACGTAATCGAAGGTGGTGGCGGTCCCGAAATCCACCACGATCAGGTTGCGCCGGTATTTTTCATAGGCCGCCACGGCGTTGACGATCCGGTCGGCCCCCACCTCCTTGGGATTGTCATAGAAAATCGGCATGCCGGTTTTTATTCCCGGCCCCACGAAAAGCGGCCGCACCCCGAAATACCTCAGGCTGAACTCTTCCAGAGAATTGATCATCGGCGGGACTACACAGGAAATAATCAGGTCATAGACCCGGGTCGTCTCCAGCGATCGGCTGGCAAACAGGTTGCCGATCAGTATGCCCATTTCATCCAGGGTCCCGTCTTTTTCGGTGCGGATGCGCCAGTCGCAGACCATCTCCGGCCCCCGGTAGACCCCTAACACCGTGTTGGTGTTGCCCACATCCATGGCCAGCAGCAGGTCTTTGATTTTTTTAGGCATTGAAGTCCCTCTCGATGATCTGGGCCGTTTCCTCTCCCAATTGGGTTATCATTTTTTCGTTCTCCCCTTCCAGCATCACCCGCACCAGGGGTTCGGTTCCAGAAAAGCGCACCAGGATCCGGCCTTTCCCCCCCAGTTTCTGTTCCACTTTATTGATCTGGCGGACGACACCCGGGAAATCCTCCAGCCTCCGACGTTCGCGGATACGGATGTTGATCAGTTTCTGGGGGTATTTTTCCATGATATCCGAGAGATCGGAAAGGCTTTTTTCTTCCTTGAGCATGATGGCTAGCACCTGCAGGGCGCTGAGGATCCCGTCCCCGGTGGTGTTGTGGTCCAGGAAAACCAGGTGTCCGGATTGCTCCCCCCCCAGGTTGCAGCCCCGGCGGACCATCTCTTCCACGACGTAACGATCGCCCACCTGGGTCCGCAGCATCCGAATGCCCCGCTGGCGCAGGGCCACTTCCAACCCCAGGTTGCTCATGACGGTCGCCACCAGGGTATTTCTCTTCAACCGCTTCTCCTTGAACATCCGGTCGGCGCAGATGGCCATGACCTGATCGCCGTCGATCACCTCGCCGTTTTCGTCGCAGAAGATTACCCGATCCCCGTCCCCGTCGAAACTGATCCCCAGATCCGCCTTTTTCTTGCGGACCACGGCCCCCACCAGTTCCGGGTGGAGGGCCCCGCAGTTCTTATTGATATTCTCGCCGTTGGGCCGGGCCCCCATCAGGGTGATCCGGGCCCCCAATTCATCAAACACCGTCGGGGCCACCTTGTACGTCGCCCCATTGGCGCAATCCAGAACGATATGCAGCCCGTCCAGGGTCATTTCCGGAGGAAAGGTGTTTTTCAGGAAGACGATATAGCGACCGATGGCATCTTCGATCCGATAGGCCTTGCCTACCTGGCCGGCCGTAATCCCCGGGGAGGCCAGCGTTTCCGCAAACATCAGGGACTCAATCCGTTCCTCCACCTCGTCGGGGAGTTTAAAGCCGTTCCGCGAAAAAATCTTGATGCCGTTGTCCTGATAGGGGTTGTGCGAGGCGGAAATGACGATCCCGGCGTCGGCCCGCATGCTCTGAGTCAGGAAGGCGATGCCCGGCGTGGGCAGAGGGCCGATTAAAAGCACGTCTCCGCCCATAGAGCAGATCCCGGCGGTGATGGCGTTTTCCAGCATATAGCCCGACAGGCGAGTGTCTTTGCCGACCACGATTTTATGACGCCGGTTTTTATCTTTGAAAATATAAGCGCAGCCCTTGCCGAGTTGCAGGGCCACTTCCGTGGTCATGGGGTGGACGTTGGCGATGCCTCGAATCCCGTCGGTTCCAAATAACTTGCGCATGGTGATTTCCCTATCTGCCGGTTTTTTTAATTCGGATTTCTACTTCCACGGTTTCCTGCCGGAGGGCATGGATCTGCAGGGAACGAAAATCCAGCCCGATTTCCTGGACCAGATCGGCCCGCAAGCCGGTGAGGTCGATGGGTTTGGTAAAAAGGGTTTCCACTTCCCGGATGACTTCCTCCGGTCCGGCCACCTCCAGCTCTTCCGGCCGGACCTGGATCGACTCGATCTCCACTCCCGACGGGGGTTTACCCGTCAGCCGGGGTTTTACGGTGACCTTTTTCTGCCCCAGTTTCTGCAGGACCACCACCACGTTCGGGGGAAAGATGCGGGTAATGGTCACCCCGCGCGGCAGCTTGATCCCCTCGGCCGAAATCGGGAAGGTAATGGTCCCGGCCCGGGCGTTGCTTAAGTCTAGACTTTTGCTCAGGCCGCGGCCGGTCAGGGAGCGGACCAGGCTGCGCGGCCCGTTGACCCGGATATCGATCCCCTGGGTGATATTATTGACGACAATCAGCGACCGCGGAATATTGACCAGTTCCAGCGGGATCGTCAGGCCCACCTCCGCCCGCTCTTCCCCCACGACCAGGAACCAGAGCAGCACGGCCAGCAGCAGCGCTAGGATTTTATAAAGCGGATTTTTCATCGTTCCGGGGGCCGGTGGCGGCCGGGCTTCCGGGGGCCGAAGAGCCAGTAGGCCCGGGGATTTTTCTCTTCGGCAAACAGGGTTTGCAGCACCCGTTTCAGGGTCACGGAATCCAGCCCCCGCGTGAAACGACCGTTGATCGCCACGGAGATCCGGCCGGTCTCTTCCGACACCACCACGACGGCGGCATCGGCCCTTTCGGAAATCCCCAGGGCGGCCCGGTGCCGGGAACCGAAACTGCGGCTGACCTTGGCGCTCCGGGTCAGGGGCAGATAGCAACCGGCCGCGGCGACCTGGTTGTTGCGAATGATGACCGCCCCGTCGTGCAGGGGCGATTGGGGATGGAAGATGCTGACCAGCAGTTCCCAGGTCGTTCGGGATTCCAGGACCGTCCCGGTCTGGATAAAATCCCCCAGCCCCGTTTGCCGCTCCAGGATGATCAAGGCCCCGGTGGAATGGCTGGATAGATAGACGGCCGCCTTGATGACCTCTTCGATGATTTGCAGGGTTTCGGCCGTGGCCTTGACGAAAGGACTGCGCCCGACCTGCGCCAGCACCCGGCGGATTTCGGACTTGAACAAAATAATGATCACCAGGATGATGGAACTGAGAAAACTGCTCAAGATCCAGTTGAGGGTCAGCAGCTCCACCTGGCGGGCCACCAGAAAAGCCAGGAAGATGACCACCAGGCCGATGATGATCTGCACCGCCCGGGTGCCCTTGATGAACAGAAACAGTTGATAGATCAGCAGGGCCACGACCAGGATATCGACCACGTCCTGCCAGCGGATGTTGGCGAAAGTGAGCCAGATATTGTTCATGCCCCCGGCGCCTCCCGTAAGGCATCGGTCACGGCGAGGATTTGCCGGGCGGCCGCCACTTCATGAACGCGCACGATATGGGCGCCCTGCCAGGCGGCCAGGGCGGTGGTGGCCCCCGTCCCCCATTCCCGTTCCCGGGGATTTTCCTGCCCCGTCAGTCGGCCGATGAACGACTTCCGTGAGGTTCCGATCAGGAGGGGGCAATCCAGGTCCTTAAAGAAATCCAGTCGTTTGATCAGGGTCAGGTTATGCAGCAGCGTCTTGCCGAAACCGATGCCCGGGTCCAGTAGGAGGCGCTCCGGGGGAATTCCGTTGGCCCGGCACCAGGACAGCCGTTCCTCGAAAAAGGAGTGCAGCTCCCCGAGGAGGTCCTGATAGCGGGGCTGGGTCTGCATATTGCGGGGAGTGCCCTGCATGTGCATCAGGATAACCGGAACCTGAAAGGACTGAGCGACGGCGGCCATTTCCGGATCGAAGCGCAGGGCGCTGATGTCATTGATCAGGGCCGCCCCGTTCTCCAGGGCGGCCCGGGCCACCTCGGCCTTATAGGTGTCCACGGAGATCGGGATGGCCAAGCGCCGGGCCAGTTCCCGGATTACCGGAATGACCCGCTCCCGCTCCTCCCGGGTCGGCAGCGGTTCGGAAAAAGGCCGGGTGGATTCCCCGCCCACGTCGATCAGGTCCGCGCCCTGGGCCGCCAGGGCCTCGCCCTGGCCGATGGCCTGATCCGGGCCGAAAAAAAGGCCGCCGTCCGAAAAGGAATCCGGCGTCACGTTGATGACGCCCATGATCAGGGTTTTATCCCCCAGCCTCAGCCGGTGCTTTCCCCAGTCCAACTGATATTTTTTGCGAATAACCATACGACGGAAATGGGCTTTTCAGACGGCTGCCGGGGCTCCTTCCCGGATGATCCGATCGATCGTCTCCCCGTCCAGCGTCTCCTTCTCCAGGAGGGTCTGGGCCAGAAGATGCAGCTTTTCGAGATTCCCGCCGATCAGACTTTTGGCCTGTTCATAACTTTCCAGGATCAACCTTTTGACTTCCATATCGATCTTGCGGGCGGTCTCCTCGCTGTAATCCCGATGTTGGGCGATTTCCCGGCCTAAAAATATCTGTTCTTCTTTTTTACCGAAGGTCAAAGGTCCCAGTTCGGGGCTCATACCCCAGTCACAAACCATCTTACGGGCCAGTTCCGTGGCCCGTTCCAGATCGTTGCCGGCGCCGGTGGTCAACTGTTTCAGGACCAGCTCTTCGGCCACCCGGCCGCCCAGAAAAATGATGATATTGTTCAGCAGGTAATCCTTGGGGTAGGTGTGTTTCTCATCCAGGGGCAACTGCTGGGTCAATCCCAGGGCCCGGCCCCGGGGAATAATGGTCACCTTGTGAATGGGATCGGTCCCCGGCAATAATTTGGCCACCAGCGTATGACCGGCCTCATGATAGGCCGTATTGCGCTTTTCCTCCTCGCTGATGATCATGCTGCGCCGCTCGGTGCCCATCATGACCTTGTCTTTGGCCGTCTCGAAATCGATCATATCCACCTTGTCCTTGTTCAGGCGGGCGGCCATGAGGGCCGCTTCGTTGACCAGGTTTTCCAGATCGGCCCCGGAGAAACCGGGGGTGCCCCGGGCCAGGATGGAAAGTTTCACCCCCTCCGCCAGCGGACTTTTGCGGGTGTGAACTTTCAGGATTTCCTCGCGCCCCTTGACGTCGGGAACCGGGACGACCACCTGGCGGTCGAAACGGCCCGAGCGGAGCAAGGCCGGATCGAGGACATCGGGACGATTGGTGGCGGCGATCAGAATGACCCCTTCGCTCGATTCGAAACCGTCCATCTCCACCAGCAGGGCGTTGAGCGTCTGCTCCCGTTCGTCGTGTCCGCCGCCCAGGCCCGCCCCCCGATGCCGGCCGACGGCGTCGATGTCATCGATGAAAATGATGCAGGGGGCATTTCGTTTTCCCTGAATGAACAGGTCCCGGACCCGGGAGGCCCCCACGCCTACGAACATCTCGACGAAATCGGAACCGCTGATGCTGAAAAAGGGAACGCCGGCTTCCCCCGCGATGGCCTTGGCCAAAAGGGTCTTGCCGGTCCCGGGAGAGCCCATGAGCAGGACCCCTTTCGGGATGCGCCCTCCCAGACGGGTGAATTTTTTAGGGTCCTTCAGAAAATCGATGATCTCCCGCAGTTCTTCTTTGGCTTCCTCGATGCCGGCCACATCGTTGAAGGTGACCTTGGGCCCCTGATCCGACTGCAGGCGGGCCCGGCTCTTGCCGAAGGCCATGGCCTTCCCTCCGCCGGCCTGCATCTGGCGCATAAAAAAGATCCAGACGCCGATCAGCAGCAGCATGGGAAACCAGGAGATGAGGATGGTCATGTACCAGGGCGATTCATCCACGGGTTTGGCGGTGATGCGCACCGCTTTCCCGCGCAGGGTTTTGATCAAATCCACGTCCCGGGGGGCGAAGGTTTTGAATTTTTTCCCCCCCACCAGAAATCCCTGGATGTCGTCTCCCTGGATGGTGACGCTCAAGACCTCCCCTTTTTCCACCGAAGCCAGGAAATCGGTGTAGCTCACCGGTTCCTTGGTGGTCTGGGGCTTGTTGAAGAGATTGAACAGGGCAATCATGACCAGGCTGATCACCAGCCAGAGGGCCAGATTTTTATAAAAAGGACTCAACTGCCTTCTCCTTGCCTTCTATTTTACCAAATTAGACATAATATCATCCTTAATGGCTGATTTCAATTCCTTTCTCCCCTTCCCGGAATTCCAGGTGCAGGACCTGATCGGAACCCGGGCTTAAGGCGAAAGGCTGCGCGATCTCCACCCCGGCCACCCAGACCAGCCGGTCGTTCGACCAGACCAGGGGAATGCGGGCGCGCCGCTCCCGGGGGATTTTACGGTCCATCAAAAAACGGGATACTTTTTTGGTCCCTTGCAGACCCAGGGGCTGGAACCGATCCCCCGCCTGCAGGCTGCTCACCCGGATCGGCCAGTGGATCTTGGTCCAGTCCACCAGGGCCTCTTCCTGGTTCCGGCCGGCCCCTTTTTCCAGAACGCCCGCACCCAGCCGGACTTTCTTCAGCTTGAGGATCCCGCCGGTTTCCCGAATGATCACCTTTCCCGGCCCGTCCACTTGATATGAAAAAGGCCGGGGACTCCGATCCGCAGCGGGCCGGGGCCGGATCAGGAGGCGGTCTTTTTCCCAGATGGCCACCCGGCCGCCGGGGAGAGGAAAACTTCCCGCGGGCGAAGGGCCGGCCGCCGCCCGCAACAGGGTCAGGATATGGCTGGAGCCCAGGCCGACCAAACCGCCCGGGGTCTGTCGCAGGGCCCTTTGGATGAGCCGGGAACCGATCGCCGGGTGAAATCCCGCCAGGCGGCTGCGGGAAAGCCCCGGGGGTCCACCCGCCGCTGCGGCCGTCCGGGACCAGGCCTCCCGGGTTTTTTCCTGCAGGAAGTCTTCATCGATCCGCAACAGATCGGCCATGCGATTCAACTGGATCAGGATATTGGGAGAATATTTTTGCAATTCCGGCAGCAATTGATGCCGGATACGGGCCCGGAGGAAGCGAAAATCCCGGTTGGAGGCGTCCTCCAGCCAGGGGATCCCTTTTCGACTCAAATAGGCCACGATTTCGGCTCGATAGATCTCCAGCAGCGGCCGAACGAATGGGTCCCGCTGCCGGGGGATCCCGCCTAATCCCCCCAACCCGGCGCCCCGGATCAGCCCGATCAATACCTCCTCGGCCTGATCGTTGGCCGTATGCGCCAGGGCCACGACCCGGGCCTGATGAAGCGCCCGCTGGGTTTCCAAGGCCTGGTAACGACACTTTCGGGCTGCCTCCTGCAGGGAGGTTTTTCCGGCCTGATGCAATTCCCGGACCGGTAACCGCGCGGAGGCAAAGGTGCAGCGCCACCGCTGGGCCCATTGACGGACAAAGTCCTCCTCCTGGTCGGCCGCGGCCCGCAGCCCGTGATGGCAATAAAGGACGATGATTTCCAGGCCCCGGCGCTGCCGGAAGGAACTCAGTATGGAGAGCAACGCCATGGAATCCGGCCCGCCGGAAACTCCGACCAGGATCCGGCTTCCGAGTGGTATGAGACCGGCTATCCGGCTCGACCGTTCGACCCGGCTCTCCAGGGGGTCCAGCCTGGTGTTTTCCTTCTCTCGAGTTTCCATAGGATAGGACTACCGGCTTATGCCATCGTAATCAAGTTAAAAATGCTTGACAATTCCTGCCACCCCTCTACAATTTTCGGACACGATTGGAGTGTTGGAGTGTTGGAGTGTTGGAGTGTTGGAGTGTTGGAGTGTTGCTGAAAAAAACATTACTCCTCTACTCCAATACTCCATTGCTCCGAAGGAGAAGCCATGAGCTCCTACAAAGTTCAGGGAAAGATCATCGAAATCCGCGGCTCCGGGACCTGTTCCTACGGCCATAAAGTAGGAGAAACGTTTGTCTTCGATGAAATGGGTTCGGCCATCTGCCAGTGGGCCCAAAACAGCATCTTCCCTTTTTATTCGGCCTTGAAATTCGGCGGGAAATTTCCCTGGCTGAAGGATCCGGATCGGCTGCAGGTGGCCTGTCCCGATCCGGACAACGTGGTGGTTTTTGAACTGTGGAGGGAAAAAGAAGCGTGAAGATCATAGCGGTTTCCACCAGTGATCAAAAAGGGGTCCCCAAAAAAAATATTTCTGCGGGGCGATTGATCGAGGACTTCGGAGTGGAGGGTGATGCCCATGGAGGCCCCTGGCACCGCCAGGTCAGCCTGCTGGCCCTGGAAAGCATCAAGAAAATGCAGGACCTGGGCTTAAAGGTCCACCCCGGATCTTTCGCTGAAAACATCACCACCGAAGGGATCGGTTTGCCGGGTTTGCCGCTGGGGACCCGACTCCGGTTGGGCCCCCAGGCCCTGGTGGAGGTCACCCAGATCGGGAAGGTCTGTCATGACCGCTGCGCCATTTACCGTTTGGCGGGAGACTGCGTCATGCCCCGGGAAGGGATCTTTGTCCGGGTCCTGCAGGGGGGGCCGGTGAAGCCGGGGGATGTGATCACCGTATTGGAAAGGGAAAAAGACGACGAATAAATATAGCTATCACAGTCAACCGACGGTCTGTTAAATTCGAAATTCAAAATTCGAAACAAAAAACAATGTTCGAAATTCAAATGACCAAAACAACACCCCTGGCAAGTTTTCTTTCCAGTGGGAGACGGTGATGGCATGACCGAGGTTTTGAATTTTGAATTTAGGTCATTTGAATTTGTTTCGAATTTCAGATTTCGAGTTTCGAATTTAGCTTTTTTTATCCCCTTTCAGTGACCTCAGTCTATGGTTCCTGTCCACAGACTTTCCGGGAAGGACTGTCGCTATTATCAGCGGCGGCGCTGCATCCGGAGTATGGCGCCCCATCCCCCTGAAACCGAGCACTGTGTCCTGATCACCGAGCGGAAGAAGATCGGTCACTGGGCCCTCGACCGTCTGAAACGGCTGGAGCGCTTTAATCTGCCTCGTCAGGGACCGGACCGCAACATCGCCGAAAAATACATCGTGGACCGAAATTTACGGGAAATGGCCAAAATTCAATGCCCTAATTTTATCGAGTCCGGTACGAATTTTCCCCCCTGCCTCCATCAGGTAGGCATGTTATGCGCCCTTAAAATGCCGGTCTGTCAGGGACGGTGCCCGGAGTACGAATTGAATCCTCAGGCGCCGCGGCGGGGGGGCGGGGATGGTTAACTCAGGAAACTTTCGAAATCCGGTGCCCACGGTGGATATCATCATTGAACTCGATTCCGGCGGGATCGTTTTGATTAAACGGAAAAATCCGCCGCCGGGCTGGGCCCTTCCCGGCGGGTTTGTGGACTACGGGGAATCCCTGGAGGAGGCCGCCCGGCGGGAAGCCCGGGAAGAGACCTCTTTGGATATCGGCCTCGTCCGTCAATTCCACACCTACTCCCGGCCCGATCGCGATCCCCGGCGTCATACCATCAGCACCGTCTTTATCGCCCAGTCCGGCGGGCAGCCCAAGGCTGCCGATGATGCGGCGGCCCTGGGTGTCTTCACCCGGGAATCCCTCCCCTCATCGCTGGCTTTCGACCACGCCGAAATTTTAGACGACTATTTCCATAATAGGTATTGAAAGGCCTGGAGTATTGGAGTAATGGAGTAATGGCCTGTAGGGGTTGGAAGCAATACTCCAACACTCCAATACTCCCGATATCCTCATCAGCAAGGGCCTAGGACATGATTCCGGAAAACATCGAAATTATTCAAAGCGGCGAAGCCAACGGCAACCAGTGGATCATCCGCCTCCCCCTACCGTCAGGGCGGGTGATCTTCGGGCTGGCAACGGAAAACATCTATGGCGGCGATTGGGACCTGGGCCCGACCTGGAATTACCTGATTCAGGGGGAAGAAGGGCTGATCTTGATCGATACGGGACGGTTCGGCATGGGGGCCCGGCTCCTGGAGATGCTGGAACGGGCCGGCCTCCACGGCCGGGACCTGACCGGGATCACCCTGACCCACGGCCATGAAGACCACGATGGCGGGCTGGCGGAACTGGTCCGGAAGACCGGTGCACCGGTCTGGGTCCATCCTCTGTACGACCGCCTGCGCCGTTCCTATGCGGGGCAGGAGCCCAACATCGCCAAAAGGGATTTTTCCGCCTCCTGCTGGCACTGTTTCATGCCCGAGACTTTTACCCAATCCCAATGCCGGCAATACCACCGGGAGCGGGACGGGCTGGAGACCAATCTGCTTAAGGGGCGGATCTTTCCTCCGGATACGGAAATTCAACTTCATCACCTCCCCGGCCACTGCCCGGATTCCCTGGCCTTTCAAATCGGCTCAGAGGCCCTGATCATCGGGGATACCCTGCTGCCGGACATTACCCCTCATCCCTCCCAGGAGGCCTTTTTTACGGGAGTCCGGGACATTCTCCCCCCGGCCGACCAACGATCGCCGTCGGTGTACGGGCTGCGAACCTATATCCGGTCTCTGAAAAAAATGCAGACCCTGGGCCGACGGTTCCCCCGCCTGACCGTCCTGCCGGCCCACCGGTTTTATTACAACAACCGTTGGGGGATAATCGATGCGGCCCAAAGAAGCGCCGAGATTATCGAACACCACCGGCAGCGCGGCCTCGCCATCCGAACCGTTCTGCAGCCAGGGCCCCGGACGGCGGAAGAAATCGCTCGGGAACTGTTTGCGCCTCAACTGTTGAAGGGGTTGGGAATCCGCATGGCGGTCAACGAGGTCCGGAGCCACCTGGAACTGCTGGTTCACAGTGGGGATGTTTATTGGCCGACAGAAGATAGGGCGGCGGCCACCGGGGAAACCGGTTTTGAGGACTATATACGGCGGATTGAAGCGGATTGATTTAAAAGGATATTATTCCTCTTCACCATTTCAAAACACCTGCTGCCCTTCGATCCGGCCTTCCCCGAACCGGCTCAGGAGTTCGCCGGCCAGGGTCAACCCTTCCCGGATCGGTTCCGCCCCGATTCCCGGAACGCCGTAAGCGTAAACCAGCACTCGGCGGGTGTCTGCGGATACCCGGGTTTTTTCATCCGCTCCCTGACAGAGCACACAGACGATCTCCTTGCCGTCTCGCAGGACGATCTCCCGGTCTTTCGTCTTAAACTCCCGGTTTCCCATTCCGACGCAGGTCTCCCCATCCCGGGCCACATCCAGTATCAGGGCCCCGTCAAAACGGTCGAAATCGGCGGCCGCCACCAGGATGCCGGCGCACATTTCGGCGATAAAATGGGTATCCACCACCAAATTGTAACGGGGAAAGCCGCTGTTGACGGTCCGTTTTAAATGCTTGGTCAAGGGGCAGTCGTACCCGAAGGATCGGAAAAACCGGTCATAGGTTTCGATACGGGCGGTGATGACGGCCAGGGTCTCCCGCTTCCGCATTTTCCGGAGGAGTTGGCGTTTGGCCTCGTCGAATCCGGGAGGGTTCTCGGGATTCCGGCAATCGGCGATCAAGGTCCAACCGAAAGCCAGCCCGGGATAAGCCTCCCGGTAGGCGGCGGAAATCGAAAAGAAATCGGGAGAATTCATCTGTGAACAGGGCTCTGAATGTAGGTTGGGTAGAGCAACGCGAAACCCAACGGAGACCGTGCCGGCCTTGGGTAATGGAGTATTGGAGTAATGGCGTGCTGGCGTAATGGCAGTTTCATTACTCCACTACTCCAATACTCCATTACTCCTTTCTCTATCCGGTCTCCCTCAGCCAATCTTGACCACCCAGCCGTAGGGATCTTTTTTTTGGCCGTACTGGATACCGGTGATCTCGTCATAGAGCCGCTGGGCCAGCGGCCCCGTTTTTCCATCCGCCACCGGAATCACCCGCTCCTGATAGCCGATCTCGCCTACCGGGGAAATGACCGCCGCGGTACCGGTGGCGAACATTTCCTTCAGGCGCCCGTCTTCGGCGGCTTTAATTACCTCATCGATGGTGATCGGCTTTTCATTGACTTTGATCCCCCATTCCCGGGCCAGCATCAGGACCGAGTCCCGCGTCACCCCGGGAAGGATGGTGCCGGCCAGAGGCGGGGTCATCAGCTCGTCGTCGATCTGGAAAAAGATGTTGCTGGTCCCTACCTCCTCCACGTATTTATGCTCGGCGGCGTCCAGCCATAACACCTGGGTGTACCCCAGTTCCTGGGCCTTGCTGGCCGCGTACAGACTGGCGGCATAGTTTCCCCCGGTCTTGGTTTCCCCCACTCCGCCCTTGGCGGCCCGGACGTAGGATTTGGTCACATAGATCCGGGTCGGGCTGAACCCCTCCGGATAATAAGGTCCCACCGGGCCGAGAATGATAAAAAAGAGGTAACGGCTGGACGGTTTGACGCCCAGAGCGGCCTCGGTGGCAATCATGGTGGGCCGGATATAGAGAGAGGTGCCGGGTGAGGAAGGGATCCAGTCCCGGTCCAGCAGGATCAGCGTTTTCATCCCCTCCAGGAACATTTCCGGATCCGTGGGGGCCATGCAGAGGCGGTCGGCCGACCGGTTCATCCGTTCGATATTTTTATCGGGCCTAAACAGGGCGATCGTGCCGTCGGTCCAGCGGTAGGCCTTCAGCCCTTCAAAGATCTCCTGGCCGTAATGGAGGACCATGGCCGAGGGGTCCAGGGTGAGGGGCCCGTAGGGGACGATCCGGGGATTGATCCAGCCCTTTCCTTTCTCATAATCCAGGAGAAACATATGGTCGGTGAAATATTTTCCGAAACCCAGCTCGGACTCGCTTTTCGGCCTCGGCTTCAGGCCGATGGTTGAAGATTTGGTGATGGGGATTTCCATGATCCGTCATTCCTCCGGCAAAAAAATTATTTTATTACTAAAACTTTTTTTCTATTCTTATCATTATTGCATTCAAATATCCACAACTTCCCCCGATTATTTCTTCAGCTTGGCTATCAGCTCCTCTACCTCCTCATAGCCGGTTTTATAAAACGTTTCCTCTTCCGGATCCAGGGCCTGTAATAAGCGCAGAAACTCACCGGCATGTTCCTTTTCTTCGTTGGCCACATCGAGGAGTACCGCCCGGGCCAGTTTATGGTCCGTGCTTTCGGCCGTCTGCTGGTAAAGCTGGATGGCCTCGTATTCGGCCGCTACCATAAAGCGGATGGCCCGGATCAACTCCTCCCGGGTGAGTTTGCGGTCGTTCTTCAGGATGGCAAAGGGGTTGGAAAACTCCGGCATGTTCGACCTCCTTGATTATATTTACCGTCTAATTTTATACCACAGTTGAATTTTTCCAAGAAATATATTATATTTAATTAACAAAAAGGCTTTCCGGCCTTTCATTATATAATTTGAGGAGACTAAAGGATGACCCACCACGAAGCCTGCCAGCCGCCGGCCGATAAGGCGGATTACTTCATTGCTGAAATGGAAGAAGGCCAATTGGTCATGCACCCCTTTTGCCAATGCGGCAATCTCCTGGACGAGCGATATTATTGCGAAAAATGCGCGCGCCAGTGCCTATGTACCGATATCATCTGCCAGGATGAAACCACCTTTCGATTTATCCAGGATCACCCGCCTTTTAAAAAGTTCAGGTTTTTTCTGGCCAATAAGTAAGAGCGGCCCTGCTTCAGGCGCCGCTTTCCACCGCTCCCCCTGACGGCCGGGACACGGCCGTTCAGGGGGATATGAATTAGAGATTTCACCCCACGCCCGCTTCTAAGTGCATTTACCGAAAGGATTACCCAATATGGAAGAAAACAAACCGGCCATCAAACCCGCCGCCCGCGGCGAAGCCATCATGCCCATCCACGGCACCTTTAATTTCAAGTGCGGCCCCGGAGTGTCCTGCTTTACCAACTGCTGCGGCGATGTGACTATTTTCCTGACCCCCTACGACATCCTGCGGATGAAAAACAAACTGGGGCTTTCCTCCGAAGACTTTATCGATCAATACACCCTGCCGATGACCGGGGGTGAATCCGGATTGCCGGTATTTGTCCTCAAGATGGGCGAAGACCCGGACAAGCGCTGCCTCCTGGTCGATCCCCAGGCCGGCTGCCGGGTCTATGAGGAACGACCCTGGGCCTGCCGCATGTATCCCCTGGACAGCCGGGAAGGGGAGGAAGAAGACGGGGGCGAAGAATACTTCGTCACCGCCGATCCGGAAAAATGCCGCGGACTGTTGGAGGAAAGGGCCCTCACCCCGGCGGAATGGGAAAAAGAACAGGGTCTGGACGTTTATCGGGAAATCGAAGGGCTGTTCAACGAGATTACCTCGGCCCAAAGGGTCTGGGGGGACCACAAACTGGACGGCAAGGTCCAGAACATGGTCATCCTGGCCTGTTACAATATGGAACGGTTCCGCAAATTCGTTTTCGAGAGCAATTTTCTGAAACTTTTCGACTTGGACGAAGACCTGCTGGAGAAAATCAAAACCGACGATGTGGAGCTGCTGAAACTGGGCTTCAAATGGCTCCAGTTCGGACTATTGGGCCGGTCCACCATCCCCGTTCGGGAGGAAGTCATTAAGGCCAAGGAAAAAGAACTGGGGATCAAACTGGCCAAGGACGACGGCCTGCGCCGCCAAACCCCGGGGACCTCCGGCTCAAAATAGGGACACCGCCGTGGCTATTGAAACCGGTCCTTTTCAGTATCTGGAGGACAATGCCTTCTCTTTCGCCTGTCATTCGGACCTGGCCTGCTTTAACGAATGCTGCCGGGATTTAAAACTGGTCCTCACCCCCTATGATATTCTAAGGCTGAAAAAACACCTGGGCCTCCCTTCCATGGATTTTTTAGACCGCTATGGCGAAATTCAAGCCGGGACGCACAACAATTTCCCGGGGGTCTTTTTGAAAAT
>JACRCK010000115.1 GCA_016219065.1 Deltaproteobacteria bacterium | reverse complement strand
TTCTGTTGTCATACCAAATGGGTCCGCGTACGTCTGCGGCTGAAAACCCATCGTTACTTTTCGACCACCGTCACTTTTATTTCCACCCGTTCGTTCGGGTTGTCCCGCGGGTCCCGCGGCTGGCTGACGATCTTATCGACCGCGTCCATTCCGGAGGTCACCTCGCCGAAGACCGTATACTGCCGATCCAGAAACGGGGCGTCGGCTACGCAGATGAAGAACTGGGACCCGGCGCTGTCCGGGTCCTGGGCCCGTGCCATGGAAACGATTCCGCGCTTGTGGGCCTTGCTGCTGAATTCCGCCTTGACGTTATAACCGGGGCCGCCCATTCCGTGCCGGGATTTGTCCGAATTCTTGGTATTGGGATCGCCGCCCTGGATCATGAAGCCGGGGATGACCCGGTGAAAGATCGTCCCGTCATAGAAACCTTTTTTGGCCAGGTCGATGAAGTTGTTCACATGATTGGGGGCCAGGTCCGGGAAAAACTTCAACTCGATTTTACCGAGCTTGGTTTCGATGACCGCTTTCGTCTCCGACATTTTTTTGATTTCCTCCTTGGTAAACGTTTTGGATTTGGTCTCTCCCGGGGCCAGAGCCGGGATCAGGCACAAGGCCAGACCGAGTATTCCGATCAGTAGCTTCTTCATGGTTCCTCCTTGTGGATGATGGACTTTATCTTAAGGCCGGATTGATTGGAGGTCAAGACGGAAATAAATAAAGCGTCCGGGGACCTGGCGGTTGGGGCCGCTACTGAAAATTTCCGGGGTTTGTTTTCAGTTTATGTCCTTTTCAGATTTCACATTATTTCTTCCCATTTTTTTGGCCAGGTACAAAGCCCGGTCCGCCCGTTCGATCAGGGTTTCGACAGAATCCTTGGACCTGATTTCCGCCACTCCCAGACTGACGGTTATTGGTCGCAATTTCTCTCCCGTTTGCTTAATAATAATTTTTTCTTGGGCGATCTGACTCCTGATTTGTTCAGCCAGTGATAATGCGCCCTCCAAGCCGGTGTCGGGCAGGATAATGGCGAACTCTTCACCGCCGTATCGGGCCGGGAAATCCCGGCCCTTGACCGTCTCCAACAACAGGCCGGCCATGAGCTGCAGGACCTTATCGCCGACCGGGTGCCCGTATTGGTCGTTGAACTGCTTAAAAAAATCGATATCCAACAAAATCAAAGCCAAGGGAGTTCCCTCCTGCTGGTATTGCTGGAAAGTTTCCAGCATTTTTCGATCCAGGGCTTTGCGGTTGTTGAGCCCGGTCAGTCCGTCTATCAGGGCTTCTTGCCGGGTCTCTTCGATCCGTTGTTCCAGCTTCCTGGTCTTGAGGGTCGCCTCTTCGAGCTGGACCTTCAACTGTCGGGTCGTTGCCACCATGCGGTCTGTATCCGACAGGATGCCGCCGACGATTTCCCGGACCTCCTGCAGCGTCATTGCTTGTTCCAGTTTGGAAACATGGGTCCCTAACTGGCTTCCGTATTCAGAGGCGGAGCGGTGCGTATTCAGCATCTCCCCGAACAAGTCCTTGAGCATTTCCCTGGTTTCATCGTGAAGCAGGCGTATCAGTTTGGATTCCCGGTCGGCCCCGAAATATTTCTGGTAGAGGTTTTCACAAATCACCGGATTGAAAGGATTAGCGGTGGACAGCAGATCATCCACTTCGGCGACCAGATCGGCCATGGAACGGGACACATAGTTAAACCAGAGGCGGTAATTGTCCGGGGTGATCGGGATGGCCAAGCGGGACATTTGATAAAGCCCCTGCCTGGCCAATTCGGTTACATTGGTTGAATCGTACTCGGTTGGCTTCATTTTCAACTCTCCCCTTTTGAAAATGATTTTTTCCTCTTTATCGGGAGAGGGGCTTATCCACTTTAATTATTAATTTCAGACAGTTTGAATGGTTACCCCATTAGCTATAATCCTATGGAAACAAATCCATCTTAACCGATACATCATCTCAATATCCTACGAAACAAGATCTAACCAAAAAAATTTGAAATTTTTTTGGTTGGAAAAAACCGCTGAACAAGAACCCAAGAGAACGCAGTTTTTTATTTAGATTCTTACCGCCATTGTTTGAGACAAATTCTCAGAACAATGGCGGTAAGAATCTATAGCAGGTAAGCCGGCCTTATAGAGCTTGCACTGTTAGAAGTAAAATCATATGATTATGTCCAATAAAAATATCCTGGATAACGACCTTTGGAAAAAATAGCTTTTTTTGGTTGCCCTCTCGATTGCGATGAACGCCATGAGTCCCTTCAGGAGAAGTTATCTCTGCTCAATCAGGGGGAAAAAATCGCCAGCCCTTATGAGACCTTAATCGATCTGCTAAGGTCCGACCTGGATCCAAACCTCTGGCTGGAAAAAGGCAACCTGACCATACCGACCTGGCTGGAACCGATTCCGCCGGGGGGGGAGAAAGAGAAGCTCACCGCTGGGGAGATGGTGCGTTTTCTGGATGAAGACGGCTGCCGGGATATGGCCGATCAAGTGGGGGCCTTTGTCAAAGAACAGATCTTTCCGCATCTGCCCGTCCTGATCGGCGTGGACCACTCCCTGACCGGGGGGGTTTACCGCCGGGTGGCGGAAAGATTCGCCCCGGGCGATGTGGCCCTGGTCGTCCTGGATTCCCACACCGATGCGATCCCCATGAGCGTCCTGGCGCCGGCCGTTCAGTACGATGCCGCAACCAATCCGGAATCGGTGCACGATCCCGAAGATCCCCTGCTGTACGACCGGCCCGATTCCTACCAGGCCAGTTCGTTCCTCTATCATTTATTGATCGAAGGGATCGTCTCCCCCCGGAATCTTTTTGTTCTCGGCATCAGCGACTACCCTCCCAAGCACGCCTTCCGTCTGAAAGATGAACGGATCAGAAATTATGTTCGCTTTTACCAGGAATTGAAAACCAGCGGCGTGACCCTGGTAACCAAAGAGGAACTGGCCAGCTCCCCCTCCCGCATCCGACGTATCCTGGAAGCAATCAAAACGCCTTACCTTTATATCTCGGTGGATATGGACATCGGCGCCCGCAATGCCCTGGAGGGGGTCCGCTTCCTGGACCGCCAGGGCCTCAGCGAGCCGCAGCTTTTCAGACTCATCGATCATCTGAAAGCCGTATTGAAAAAAGGAATCAAATTAGCCGGGTTGGACCTGACTGAATTCAACCCCCGCAGTCCCGGCCGGGAATCCACCTACCGTATTGCCGCCGAGATAATTAAAAAGTTGCTGGTCGTTTCGGCCCTCTCCTCCTGAAATCCCAGCCGATCTATCAAACTACAACAGCTCCCCTAGGAATCTTTTTCCCTCCTCCAAAATCTTGCTTAAGCTATTCGCATAGTTAACAAATTTGTTAACTATTAACATATTATTATAACTAATCTTATTATATTTTCATTTAATTTAAAATAGTTATACATATAATAATTTTGGCTATTATATTGAATTGTTAATTAATAAATTATGTGACAACGTTTTAAAGTTGACAGGGGGAGTGTATAGAACAACCTACACCGGTTGCCGGACCCAAAATGGATTTATAGAAATAAAATACTAAATTCAATATATTACAAATATAATCATTTTCGGCATTACATTTGCATAAGCTAATCGGGACCACTGGAAAAGAAGATCATCCCGATCCAAAAACCAGGTCGGCCTTTTTAAAGCAGTAAAGGATTTTATTTTGTCGTTGCAGTTGGCTATCCCTTCAACATTCTTCGCAGCTCCCCCTCGGATTTATCTCTTATGCGCTCACGCTCATTCCCTGCCCGGCTGACTGACTACCGTAATTACCGAAACAGGAGGTGGTTTAAGCTTCAATGCCCTAACCGATTTACCATCCCAAGCAGAGTCCCCCAAGGCCGTTGTCCAAAGAAAACAGCGGTGAAACACGTTATTTCCATCTAGCCATTTTTAGGAGGTTTTCATGAACATCTCGCGACGCGACTTTTTGAAATTCTGCGGCCTGTCGGCAGCGGCCGTCGGTCTGTCCGCCACTGATTTAATCCGGCTGGAAGAGGCCCTGGCCAATCCGACCGGACCTGCGGTCATCTGGCTCCAGGGCAGCGGCTGCACCGGATGCTCCGAATCTTTCCTCAACCGGATATCCACCGAAGGCCCCACGACGGCCGCCGACGTGCTGGTCAACGCCATCAATCTGGTCTACCACCCCAACCTCATGTCCCTGGCGGGACAGGATGCCGTGGCCCAGGCCCAGGCGGCCTACCGGAACGGCGGATATCTGCTCGCCGTAGAAGGCGGGATTCCGACCGCCTTCGGCGGCCGGGCCTGCCATGCCTGGACCTACAACGAGCAGGAAGTCACCTTCGAGCAGGCCGTCCGGGCTTTGGCCGCCAAGGCGGCCGGAATCCTTTGCATCGGGACCTGCGCCGCCTGGGGGGGCATCCCCGCGGCCCCGCCCAACCCCACCGGGGTCAAGGGGGTCAAGGAGCTTACCGGCCTGGATACCATCAATATTCCCGGCTGCCCCACCCATCCCGACTGGATCGTCTGGGCGGTGGTGCAACTGCTGACCGGCCAGCCCATCGACCTGGATGCCTTTGGTCGGCCCATTCATTTTTTCAGTACTTCCGTCCATGACCTGTGCCCCCGCCGGGGAGGGGTCATGGCTACCACCTATGGCAGGGACAATCAATGCCTGATGGACCTGGGCTGCCGGGGTCCGATGACCATGTCCAACTGCCCCATGCAGAAATGGAACAACCAAGTCAACTGGTGTGTGGATGCCAATGCCCCCTGCATCGGCTGCACGGAGCCCGGATTCCCCGGAACCAACCCTTTCTACACCCCCCGCGGTCAATAAATTGAAGGAGGTAACTCTATGTCAACCAAGATTTTTATAGATCCCGTAACCCGCCTGGAAGGGCACCTGAAGATATCGGTCACCGTGAACGAAGTGCGGGGACAGCAGCAGGTCATCGATGCCCGGGCCACGGGGACTCTGTTTCGCGGCTTTGAGCAACTGCTGGTCGGCCGCGACCCGGGGGATGCCCAGCACCTCACCCAGCGGATCTGCGGCGTCTGCCCCGTGCCCCACGGCATGGCCTCGGTCATGGCCCAGGATGCGGCCTATGGGATGCGCGTGCCCGCGAATGCGCGGGTCATGCGCAACCTGGTCCTCGGCGCCAATTTTGTCCAATCCCATATCCTGCACTTTTACCACCTGACGGCCCTGGATTATATCGACGGGCCGGCCATGCCACCCTGGCAGCCCTCCTGGAAAGCGGACAAGCGCATCACCGGAGCGGCGGCTACCAGTCTGGTGAATCATTATGTAACCGCCATCGACATGACCCGGAAAGCCCATGAGATGGGCGCCCTCTTTGGCGGACGTATGCCGGATCCGGCCGCCTATATCGCCGGAGGTTTTACGGCCACACCCCGGGCCGACCGCATCGCCAAGTACACCGCCTACCTGAATGAATTAATCCCCTTTATCCAGAACGTTTATCTGCCGGATGTTGCCGCGTTACGGGGGGTTTATTCGGATTATGATACGATCGGCAGGGGCTACGGCAACCTGCTTTCCTTCGGGGTCTTTGACCTGGATTCCACGGGCCGAACCAGGCTCCTCAGGCGGGGCCGGACGGTGAACGGGTCTTCCTCCACAAACTATGTCGATCTGAACCAGATCACCGAATCGGTGCGTTATTCCTGGTACGAGGATTCCACGACCAATCTGAATCCGGCTGTCGGGCAAACCCTGCCGAAAAGCCCCAAGGCCAAGGCCTACTCCTGGCTCAAGGCCCCGCGCTACAGCGGCGCCCCTTATGAGGTGGGTCCCCTGGCCCGGATGTGGGTCAACGGCGACTACCGACAGGGGATTTCCGTTATGGACCGTCACGCGGCCCGGGCCCAGGAGACCTTAAAAATAGCCCTGGCCCTGCGAAACTGGGTAAACCAGCTCCAAACAACCGGAACGGTGTACACCAAACCGACGATACCGGCCTCGGCCTCGGGCGTGGGACTCACCGAAGCCCCCCGCGGCGCCCTGGGGCATTGGCTCCAAACGGTTTCCGGCAAGGTCTCTCGTTATCAGATCATTACCCCGACCTGCTGGAATGCCTCTCCCGAGGATGACGCCAGTCAGATGGGTCCCATCGAAAAGGCCCTGATGGACACGCCGGTGAAAGACCTGAAAGAGCCGGTAGAGGTCCTGAGGGTCATCCATTCCTTCGATCCCTGCCTTTCCTGCGCCGTTCATGTTTCCCGACCCAATGAAAAGGCCCAGGTCCGGGTCATCACCGGTTGCTGTTAAACCGGGACGACCGCGGTTTAAGGAAATCGAGATGAAAACGCACCCGGGGAAAACCGGATTAATCAGCGTGCCCCGGCCGAGGATTCTGATCGCCGGAATGGGCAATATCCTGCTGCGGGACGACGGCGTGGGGGTCCACGCCGTGAAACGGTTTCCGCCGGCCGGCGGTCAGGAATATCGAACCCTCGAGGTGGGGTGCGCAGTGTTTGATGCCCTCCACCTATTCGACTGGGCGGAAAAAATTCTGCTCATCGATGCCATGCAGGCCGGAAGTCCGCCCGGGACCGTGTACCGGGTCGACAGCCTGAAGGATATGGATCTGGGAACCAACCCGGTGTCTCTCCATGAGTTTTCGGTGATCCAGGCCCTGGAAATGATCCAAAAAGATCCGAGGCCGGACGTTGCGATCATCGGTATCGAACCGGAGAGCATCGATTTCGGTCTGGAGCTTTCGGAAACAGTGGCCGCCTCCCTCCCTCTGGTTTGGGAGACCAGTCGGCAAATCGTCGAAGACTGGATCCGGGATTACCAATCCCGAGACCCGATCAATTTTCTCGAGGCCGTTAAATACACGGGTCGGAATTCAGCGAAAATCGACCACCCCAGTTACCTGGAACAACCATGAATACCATCTTAAGGAGAACCAATATGAGAAAATCGAGAATAACCATACCCTTGCTTAGCCTGGCTGTTGTGCTGCTGATCTCCGGCTACGTATTCGGAGTCAGTTCCTATACCTCCTCGTTCAATACCTTGTATGGGACGACCGCCGGCACGGCCCTGGGTGCCAATAGCAGCGCCAACTGCGTCCTTTGCCACCCCAATGGGAATACCGGCCAGTTCACTTCCTATGCCACCGCCTTCAGGAACAACAATCACGATTATGCGGCAATCGAGCCATTGGATTCAGACGGAGACGGTTGTCCCAATGTAGCCGAGATAACTGACCGGACCCGCCCCGACGTTAACAGCAGCGTTCCAGCGTCATGCGATGCCGTCCTGCCGGTGGCGTCTTTTACTATCCCAGGCACTTCCGGGTCCTTGGCCGTGCCGATTACCTTGACCGCCACGGATAATGTGGGGGTAGCCGGGTACATGGTCAGAGAGACTTCGGCTAGGCCATCAGCCTACGTCACCGGTTGGACGGCTTCAGCTCCCACCAGCTATACCTTTGGCACCGCCGGTGCCAAGACCCTCTATGCGTGGGCCAAGGATGCTAAGGGAAACGTTTCCCTCAGCCGGAGCGACGGCGTCACGATTACCATTACCACCACCGACACCACCCGGCCGACGGTCAACACCTTTACCATCCCCACCAGCGCCAGTTCCTTGACCGTCCCGATTACTTCCTTTACGGCCTCGGACAATACCGGAGGCTCCGGTGTAAACGGTTACCTGGTGACCGCCACGGTTACCGCTCCCACGGCTGCGGCGGCGGGTTGGTCTACCACAGCCCCGACCAGCTTTTCCTTTCCGGCCGGTACCACTTCCGGGGCCAAGACCCTCTATGCCTGGGCCCGGGATGCTGCCGGCAACGTCTCCAACAGCCTGAGCCGCACCGTGACCGTCACCCTGCCCCCGGCGGCCGACACGACCCTGCCGGTGGTTTCAGGCTTTACCGTTGGCGCCACTGCCGGCTCTTTAACCGTGTCGATTACCTCCTTCTCGGCCACGGATAACGTGGGGGTGACCGGCTACCTGGTCAACGAAAGCCCCACCAAACCAGCGGCCACGGCAGCCGGATGGACCGCGGCGGTCCCCACCGGTTATACCTTTGCCAGCGCCGGGTCCAAAACCCTCTACGGCTGGGCCAAAGATGCCGCCGGCAATGTCTCCAACGGCGTGAGCCGGACCGTGACCGTTACTTCCGGCGGCGGCGGCGAGGCCGACGTCGAGTCTCCCGAGGTGATGGAATTCACTCTGCCCCTGACCAGCACCTCCCTTACCGTGCCGATCGTGGCCTTCCGGGCCATCGACAACGTCGGGGCCTCCGCCTACCTGATCACCACAACCCCGACGGCGCCGGCGGCGACCGCCTCGGGCTGGAGCGCCACCCCTCCGACCAGCTATACCTTTTCTTCGGCGGGCGCCAAGACCCTCTACGGCTGGGCCAAAGACGCGGCGGGCAATGTCTCGGAAAGCGTATGGGACAATGTTGACATCACCGTCGCCGGGGACCGGACGGCCCCAAGCGTAACGGAGTTCCTGCTCCCGCGCCAGTCCGAATCGCTGACCGTGCCGATCCTGAGTTTCCGGGCCACGGACAATGTGGGGGTGACCGGATATATGGTCACCACCAGTTCCACCCGGCCCGGGGCCTCTTCATCCTACTGGCGGTCCACGCCGCCCACCAGCTACAGATTTACTTCCGAAGGGACCAAGAGGCTTTACCCGTGGGTCAAAGACGCCGCCGGGAACGTTTCGGCCCTCTGGAGTGGAACTGCGACGGTGTACATAGACTTGGATGATGAGGAAGAGGAGGATGATTAACACCGGCGCGATAACGGTGGATAATCACACTTAAACTACACTGCTCGGCTACTCTTGGCCCCTTCTCTGAAGGACCAGGGAGGGGGTCAAGAGTCGGGCGCTCGTCTAAGTTTTTTGGCCTGGTCCAAGAAAAAGCAATTCCTACCGGTTTTCCACCAAAAAACAACCGGCTATACCCGAAAGTCCCCCGGGGGGTTATTTCCCAGGCTGACCTCTCCAGCCGGATCAAAGAGATCCAGGTTCTCCTCTGAAAAGACTATCTGGAATAACTGACGAAAATCCTGAGATGATTATCCGTAAAAAAGATACCATCGCGATGGCCAAGGTCAGTTGCGCCGTCGACCTGCGGGCGGATCAGTCCCCTCCGCCGACAAAGCAGTAACGGTCGAACAGCATCGAAAACGCGCCCGATCGGGCGGCGTCAATTGCACCGAATGTTGGGCAGTTGGGAGGCGACCGAAGAACCATCCGGGCCTTCAGGGTTTCGCCGACCCTTCGGGTTTTCACTCAACCATCACCGCCCAACGCGCGGCAGGTAAATGGACCAGGGCAGAAACTCAAACGCCCCGATGTCAGATGTTGCGGAACCATTTTGGTCACCATCCACTGGCCGTGGAATACCCGCAAAGTCAGTGGGTGGTGCACCGGTATTGGTGCCGGCATCAATACACGGTGATCCTTTTTGAACGGTAAAATTACCACTCGCTGGGGCGACGAAACGTGGATTACTATTAATTATCCCGGCTCCTGGAGTGTAGATTGCACCAAAAACTACATTAATCGTTCCAACGTCTGAATAATCGGCCGCAACTGTAGTGGAATTACCGAAGCCATCAATGTTCAAGTCCGTTGTTTGATTTCCCCAGAGGATGGTGTTTTTTATTTTGATGGCCAACACCCCATTATCCAAAGTAAACCCATCAATTCCGTATCCTTCGTCTACGTCTGGACTCTGATTATTGGTAATATCTGAATTCCTGACATGCCACCTTCCTACGGCTGTTCCGGTCGTTTGATTATATATGCCACTGCTGCTGTTATTGGCAATGATGCTATTGATGAGAAAAACGTCCGATTCGCTTCCGGTCCGGTGATGAATATTAAAGGCGCCACCAAAAGTGGTCGTAGACTCTGAATTGACAATGGTGGAGTTCATAAAACTCCACTTCATCACTGATGTACCGTCAGCGGTCATATTGAGTGCACCAAAAGAACCTTTACCGTTGATCAGGGTCAGGCCATCCAAGATAACCGAGTTCGCACCACTGCTAAAAGAAAAATAAAGCACTTCATCCAAAGAACGACCATCAAATATCGTGGGGGTGACACCGGGACTTCGGCGGGTAAAGTCACTATTCCACCCTCCTTGAAGCATGATCGTCTTGGGGCTAAAGGTTATATAATTCAGATTGTAGGTTCCCCCTTCCACACGGATAACCTGACCGGTGGTTGCAGAATTAATAGCGGCCGTTACATTCCCCCCTGCAGATACAGTCACAACGGTAGGGCGCGAAGCATTATGAGGGTTACTGCCTAACTGGTATTCAAACAGATTAATGACGTGGTCGCCATCAGGATCTGCCCAGGTGTCACTGGGATCGTTTGGATTCAATCCATTGGCAATTTCCCAGGTATCAGGCATACCATCGTCATCAGTATCCGTTTCAGCCATTAACAACCCGGTTTTTTTGAAAAAAGGTAGATCGCTTGACGGAGCAGTCAACCTTCTTCCCTCGTTCAACTGGGCGGTTTCGACATCGGCCTTATACTGCTCTTGCAAAGAAATCCTTCCATCGTTTACGCCTTGGCTGTCACAGGAAGCCAGCTCAGCGCCGTGGTCAAAGGTATTAGCGGTAGTAATATTGTTCTTTCTTCCCGGTGAGTCCGCTATAGCAGTGGAGGACACCGTAGCGCTCGCGGCTACCACGACCAGTAATAGCAAAGACACGGCGAGAATAACTTTGGATATTATGCTTGGGTGTTTCATAACTTACTCCCTCCTAATCGAATCAATCCCCAGGTTGGTTAAATTCATAAGGTGGCTCATTTTTTTGGCAGCCTTACCGTTTTATTCGAAATGGCCTGCAGAGGACCTCAGGAAGAACTCGACTTTATAACTCTGGTAATCGGTTCGGGGACTGCCGTGATCCTATTGACTTTGCCAGGGGCGATTCCGGAAAAGGACGTTTACCGCTGAATGGCTTCTGCTAACATTTTCCCCCCCAAAAAAGCCACCGGCAGGGCCGGCGGCGTCTGTAAAATGTTAGCGCGTAATTTTAGGGCTGGAATTCCAGACCTTTTTCTTGTTCTCGGCCACCCGGCCGAAACCGGTGTCTTATGCGCCAGGCGAGGTCCCGGGTCTGAGCCGCACCCTAACGGCCGTGTTTTTCTTTTACGTAGGTCAAGGACTCGTCGATGGCCTGGATGGTGAGGTCCAGGTCCTTTTCGGTGTGTCGGTGGCAGAGGTAGCCATGATGGTGGGGATGCAAAAAAATCCGGCGGCGGATGAGCTGAGTGTAAAAATCATCCCGCTTGGCCCGGTGGGTTTTGGCCGTGTCCGGCTTGAAGGTAACGAAAAACATGGGGGCCACGCCGGTCAGTTCGGCGCCTACGTCGTAGCGGTCCAGGCAGTCCTGAATTTTTTTATAGAAACGGGCGCCCTTGGCCCAGATCTGGTCCAGGACCCGGTCCCGTTCCAGAATCTCGATGGTTTTCAGGGCGGCCACGTACCCGTCGCTGTTGGGGAAGAAGGTGGAGGAGATGAAAAGTTTTTGGGCCGAGGCCATCATCACCTCTTTTTTTCCGGTCACTACGCTGATGGCGTAACCATTGGCCATGCCCTTGCCCAGGACCGCCAAGTCGGGGGTGACCCCGTAATAGGCCTGGGCCCCGCCCAGAGACATGCGGAATCCGGTCCGGACCTCGTCAAAGACCAGAACGGCGCCGTAGCGATCGGCAATTTCCCGGACTCCTTCCAAGAATCCGGGTTTAGGCTCTTCCATCTTGGCATGCAAGGGGTGTCCGAAGGGGGTCATAATGATGGCCGCCGTCTGATCGCCGTGCTGGGCCATCAGTTCCTCTAGCTGATCGAGGCGGTTGTAGCGGAACTCGAAAACGTCTTCGTAAAACTTTTCCGGGATGCCGCCCTTCATCTCTACGCACCAGTCGTGCCAGCCGTGGTAGCCGCTACGCATCACCTTGACCCGGCCGGTAAAAGCCCGGGCGATGCGGACGCTCGCCGTGGTGGCGTCGGAACCGGTCTTCAAAAAAATACTCATTTCCGAACAGGGGACCAGTTGGCGCAGTTTTTTGGCCAGCTCGTTCTGATACCGCTGCGTCAGGGTAAAACAGAAGCCCTTGTCCCGGATCTGGCGGTACACGGCCTCGTCCACCTCCGCCTCCCGATATCCCAAAATGATCGGCCCGTAGCCGCAGAGGAAATCGATGTATTCGTTGCCGTCCACGTCGGTGACCCGGCCGCCCCGGCCGCTGTCCACGAAGATGGGGTATTCCCCCTCGATGAAATCGGCGGGCTTCCGGGCCCCCAGGACCCCTCCGGGGATGAGGTCCAGGGCCTCCTGAAACGCTGCCTGGCTTTTGCTGATGTTGAGTTTTTCGGCGCTGTTCATGATTGGTTTCCTTGTCGATGCCTAATTTGGTCTACCGCGCTTTTCATTGACAATTAATAATTGATAATTGATTATTGATAATTGTTCCTGGTCCTGGATTCCGGATCTCCCTTCGGTCGTCCGGAATGACGAACTCGGGCGGTTTGCTTAGACCTTCAGCAACGAACTGATCGTCTCCGTCTGATGGATCCGGGCCCCGCGCAGAATCAAGGCGGCCAGGAATTTTTCCGGATCGATGCACCCTTCGGGGGCCACCACGCCTTTGACCGTCACGTCGCCCGCCGCCATCATCAACGCCGCAATGGAGGCGGGCAGACCCGTACCCGGCGCCATCCGGCCCGCCATATCGGCCGTATAGGTCACCCGTTTGCCGTTGCGCTCGCCCTTGACGATCACCTTCAGCCCGGAGGAGTTGGGCCCGTTGTCCCGGCCCTTGGGGATCGTTTCCCAGAGTTTCAGCGTCAGGTCGTAGGGCACCACCCGGGTTCCCTTCACCTCCAGGACCTCGGTGCTGAGAAATCCCGTATCGTTTTGCTCTTGGATCAAGGCATCCACCCAACCCGGGATGAGGGCGCCTTTGATGACGACTTTTTTCACGCCCTCGATGTAGCGGGGGATGGTGATCGGCTGCGGATGGCCCACATAGCGGACCTGGCAGGTGCCGAGGGGCTCCAGAAAAGTGGCGATCTCCTCGCCCGTGCCGCCGTCCACGTATTCCAGCTTTCCGTCCAGATATTGGGGGATTTTTCCGGTCACCATGTGCAGGCTGTGATCCCAGGCCGCGCCCGCCAGTTCGGCGATGCTGACCACCCAGAAGAGATGGATCTCGTCGACCCGGTCCAGTTGATTCGCATACCACTTGACCAGCACGTTATTGGTTCCGGGATCGGACCCCATGCCCGTCAGCACGGTAATGCCCGCCTCTTTGGCGGCCTGGTCGATGGCGGCCTCGGAAAAGAGCACGGGCACCGCCTCATAGTCGTCGCAGATATCGATATAATTGACCTTGGCCTCCACAGCGGCCCGGGCCACGGCCACGGCGGTCTTGTAAAAAGGCCCGGCGGTATTGATGACCACGTCCACTTCTTTAATGGCGGACACCATGCCCGGATGATCGTTGACGTCGATTTTTTTCAGGGCCACTTTCGGACTGGCCTTTAATTTATCCTGCACTCGGCCAGGATCTATATTGATGTCACCGAGCGTGACGTTTGTTATCTGCTCCTGTTTGATGAGGTCCCGGGCCACCCCCTGCCCCATACCGCCTGTTCCGCCGATTACCAATGCCTTCATTATGCCTCCTTAATCCCGTGATTGGAGTGATGGAGAATTGGAGTAATGGAGTGCTGCTGTCGAACAATACTCCAATACTCCAACACTCCATTACTCCAAGGCTATGTTTTCAACTCTTGCTTTTCTTTTCCTCTATGGCTTTCAGTATTTTATCCGGCGTCAACGGAAATTCATGCAAATCGACCCCGATGGCGTTACAGATGGCGCCGCAGTAGGCCTGGGCCGCGGACATGGCCACGGACATGCCGGCCTCCTTGGCCCCGTAGGGACCGTTGGGATCGATGGTCTCGACGATGATGTTGTTGATTTTTGGCATGTCCACGGCCAGGGGCACCAGGTAGTCGAGCTGGGTGGGATTGAGCACCCGCCCTTCGTGCCACTGGAGGAATTCACTCAGCATGCCCCCCTGGCCGCCCATGGCGATGCCGCCTTCGAACTGCCCTTCGATGACCTTCGGGTTCAGGGCATAGCCCACGTCCTGGGCCGCCGTCACCTCCAGCACCTCCACCTGGCCCGTTTCGGGGTCGACTTTCACCTCGCAAATGACCGTGCCGAAGGAAAAGGTCTCCGAAAGCTGGCCGAAGGGATTTTTGACCCATTCCCGCTTGGAATCCACGTTCGGCCAGTAGGAACCTTCCCCACTGATGGATTCGTTGCGGCTGAGGCCGATGCGGACCGCCTTGGCCATGCTCATGGACTGAGTCGGGTTTTCGGTGACGAAGATCTTCCGGTCCCGGGCGCTGAGGTCCTTTTCGCCCACGCCGAGGGTCTCGGCGGCGATTTTGAAGAGTTTCTTCTTCACATCCTGGGCGGCCAGTCGGACCGCGTTGCCCCCGATAAAGGTTTCGCACATGGAATAGGAGCCGGGATCGCTGGGCGTCACCTCCGTATCGGCGGTGATCAACTGGATGTCGTCGGGAGTGATCCCCAGCTCTTCGGCGGCAATCTGGACGATCATATGATCGTTGCCCTGCCCGTTATCGACGATCCCGGTGATGACCGTGGCCCCGCCGTCCTCATTCAGCTTGATCAGGGCCTGGGAGCCGCCCCGGATGCCCATGGGGAAGCCGGTCTGCACCGAGTTGCAGCCGATGCCGATGCCGTGATAGGGGGGCAGTTTGCCAAACTTTTCCCGCCAGCGGGATTTTTCGCCTGTCTGCTGAATCGTTTCGGTCAGTCCGCAACTGGCGACAAAAGATTTGGTGGGCGTATAGTCCCCGGTCTGACGGGCGTTGCGCAGGCGCATGGTCAGGGGATCCAGGCCCAGTTCCTGGCCCAGCAGGTCGAGCTGCAGATCGACGCCGCAGGCAAAGGCCCGGCCATGGGTGCGGAACATGCCCCGGATCGGTTTGTTGGTCAGGATCCGGTAGCCGTTGTAGCGGACGTTGTCCAGGCGGTAGGCCTGCTCCATGCAAAGGAAAGGCACGGAAACTGCGATGGGGCCGGTGGAACTGTAGGCCCCGCCGTCCAAGTGACAGGTAATGTCCCGGGCCAGCACCTTACCGTCCCGGTCTACGCCGGTCTTGATGCGGGTGATCATGGAGTGGGCCTGCCGGGTGGCGACGGTGTTTTCCTCCCGGGTGTAGACGATCTTGACCGGCCGGCGGGCCTTTTTGGCCAGCAGGGCGCAGATCACATCGGCCGGCGAAATTTCCGAACGGCCGCCGAAAGCCCCGCCGATGGCGATTTTTCGGACCCGCACTTTGTTCAAGGGCATCTTGAGCACATTGGAAAGGGGCTTGGCCTTGAGATGGGGGCCGGCGTTGGGCATCCAAATTTCCAGGTTCCCGGCCGTATCGAACTGGGCGGTTACGGCATAGGGCTCGGCCATGAAATAGGCGTCTTCCGGGGCGGTAAAGGTGTCTTCCCGGACCAAAGCCGATTCCGCGAAGCCTTTTTCGAGGTCCCCCACCTCGATCTGGACGTGGATGTTGATATTGCCCGGATAGACTTCGTGGAGCTGCGGGGCCTCGGGGGCCATCGCCTCTGCGATGGTGAAAACAGCCGGGAGCACTTCGTATTGCACGTCGATGAGACTCAAAGCCTCCAGGGCCGTGTCTTCATCCACGGCGGCCACGGCGGCCACCTCCTCACCCACGTAGCGCACCTTTTCCGTGGGCAGAAACTGCTGGTCCTGGGTATAACGGAATACCCCCCACTTATCGCCGCAGGTATCCTGGGCCGTAACCACGGCCTTGACCCCGGGCAGCTTTTCCGCCCGGACGGTATCGATATTCAGAATGCGGGCGTGCGGATAGGGCGAACGGAGCACCTTGCCCACCAGCAGGCGGGGGAGGGAAAGGTCGGCGGCGAAGAGGACCCCTCCCGTGGCCTTGAGGCTCGTATCGATCCGCTTCATGTCTTTTCCAATATAAGCGTATTTTTCCATGAGACCTACCTCTCCTCTCCGGCCAGGGACTGAACCGCTTCCACAATCTTGGCATATCCGGTACAGCGGCAGATATTGCCCGACAGGGCCCGGCGGATTTCGGCTTCCGTGGGCCGGGGGTTTTCCTGGAGCAGGGCCACCGTGGTCAGGATCATTCCCGAGGTGCAGAAACCGCACTGGATGGCATGGTGGGTCACAAAGGCCTCCTGGACCGGGTGGAGCTTGTCTCCCCGGGCCAGGCCTTCGATGGTGGTTATGGCCTTCCCTTCGACCGCCACGGCCAGGGTCAGGCAGGAACGGGCCGGGCTGCCGTCCACGAGGACGGTGCAGGATCCGCAGACTCCCTCCCCGCAGCTCTCTTTGGCGCCGGTGAAATGAAGATCGTCGCGCAGCACCTCCAGGAGTGTTCGATGGGGCGCGGTGATCACCTCATAGGTCTCGTCGTTCACGGTCAGGGTCAACACCTGATTTTTGCACTCCTCCATCTTACCGGCCCCCTTTCAAATTTTCCAGAGCGGCCTGCACGGCCCTTTGCGTCAGCACCCGGACCATCTTCCGCCGATAGTCTCCCGGCAGAGTCAGGTTGTCGACCCCCTCGGACAGGTCAAAAGCCTTTTTAGCCACGATCGCCGCGTCCGCCGCTCCCGGGGTTTTTCCCTTCAGCAAGGCCTCGGCCGACTCGACCACCCGGGGCGCCGGTCCGGAGGCCCCGATGACCACACAACTGTCCGCCAGCAGAAAATCAGCGGTCACGGACAGAAAGGCGGCGGCCGAGGCCAACGGGAAATCGACACTGCCCCGAACCCGGAACTTGCGATAGGCCGACGCCTGCCGGCCCTCGGTTTTGGGGATGACGATCCGCGTCAGCAGTTCGTCCTCTTCCAGGGCCAGCGGTTTGGTCCCGTCGCCGGTAAAGAGCCCGGTCAGGGGGACGGTGCGGGCAGCCCCCTTTTTTACCAGGACGCATTGAGCCCGCAGGGCCATCAGGGCCGGGGCCAGGTCGCCCTGATAGACGCTGAAACAGCGCCGGCTGCCCGGGACGGCCAGGCAGTCGGCCCCGCCCCTTTTATGACAGACCGGCAGCCCCTGCAGGACGATCCCCGATTGGTTGTAATTCAGACAGCGGGTATTCTGGAGGATGTTCCCCCCGATGGTGGCCATGGCTATGATCGTCGGGGAAGCCGTCTGCCCGGCGGCTTCGGCCACCGCCTGGGCCTCCCGGTTGATCAGCTTTGATCGGCTGATTTCCTTGAGCGTCGTATTGGCGCCGATGACGATTTCCTGGGTCGTTTCGGATAGGCCCTCCAGGTCCGGTAATTTCCGGATGTTCATCACGGCGGCGGGCCGGATCAGCCGGCGCCTCAAGTGGTTGATGACCTCGGTCCCGCCGGCACAGATTTTTACCCGGTCCCCGAAATCCGCCAGAATGGACACCGCTTCATCGACCTGGGTTGGTTCCAGATACTGAAATGATGGCAGCCTCATGTTCCCTCCAAATTGATTGTTCCTTTTGTCTAGCGCTCAAGGTCTTGAGCAATCGCTTCAGGCACTTGGTAAAATTAAAAATCTATCAAAGAATTGGGATTTTGACAAGGATTTTAAGGTGCCGGTGGCGAATCGGGCCCCCTGGCCCATTACCAAGGATCCGGGACCTGATCGAGGGGATAGAGGATCAGACCACGGTCGCGGAAGTTGCCGGCCCGGGCAATTTGGGCAGTCAAGGGCTTTCCCCAAAAAAAAAGGACGCCGTCGGCAGGGGCCGGCGGCGTCCGGTTAATCCATTAAAGTTGAATGGAAAAAAGTTTTTCAGGTCTTCTTCAGGGCCTCCAGCACCCGGGCCGGAGTGAGGGGGATGCGCCGGATCCGGACACCGGTGGCGTTGAAGAAGGCATTGACCAGGGCCGGCGCCAGGGGCGGCACGCCCGGTTCTCCGATACCGCCGATCTTGTCCGTGTTCTTGACGATGTGGACCTCGATATCCGGCACCTCGCTCATGCGGATCAGCCGGTAGTCGTCGAAATTGGCCGAAGCCACCCCGCCCTTAGCGAAACGAACCTCTTCCATTAAGGCGGTGCTCAAGGCCATAGTGACGGCCCCCTCGATCTGGGCCACCAAGGGATCGGGATTGATCACCGGGCCGCAGTCCACCGCCGCCACCACCCGGTGGACCTTGATTTTGCCGGTCTGGGAGTCCACCGACAACTCCACCACCTGGGCCACCCAGGTCCCGAAGCAGGCGTGCTGGGCGAGGCCCCGGCCGATCCCCTTGGCCGGCGGCTTCCCCCAGCCGGCCTTGGCCGCCACCGTCTCCAGCACCCGGGTGGCCCGCTTATTGTTTTTCAGGTTCTTCAACCGGAATTCGAGCGGGTCCTGGCCGGCCGCCTGGGCCAACTCGTCGATGAAGCATTCGATGGCAAAGGCGTTGGGGGCGTTCTGGACCGAACGCCAGGGGGCGACAATTATGGGCAGATCGGTGAGTTTTAATTCGATGTGGAGGTTGGGCACCTCATATTGCAGCCGGTCGTTCCAGTGCGGGGAATCCGGATAATCCCATAAGCCCCAGAGGCAATAGGAGTCCAGCCCGTCCTTGACGGCCGCCGGATTGATGTATTTCATGAGGGAAATGCAGGCCGTCTTGTGATTCCAGCCGGTCAGTTTACCCTGGCCATCCAGGGCCCCGGTGATCCGATGGGTCATGGCCGAGCGGAAGGCGTCGTATTTGATGTCCTCTTCCCGGGTCCAGAGGAGCTTGACCGGTTGGCCCAGGGCTTTGGCCACGATCACGGTCTCGGCCAGAAAATCGGGGCGGGACCTGCGCCCCAGCCCACAGCCCAGGTAGGTGGTGTGAATGTGGACCTTGTCCGGCGGCAGCCCGCTGATTTGCCCCGCCACCATCTGGCAGACCGTCTGCGCCTGATTGGGGGCCCAGACGTCACAGCGATCCGGGGTAACCAGGGCCGTGCAATTCATGGGTTCCATGGTGGCGTGCGCCACGAAGGGAATGAAATAGGTGGCCTCCACCTTCTTCGCCGCCTCGCCCAGGGCCTTTTGGACATCGCCGGTATCCTGCACCTTGGCCCCGGGCAGGTCCAGGTCGCCCATCATGGTCTTTTCGATGGAGGCGTTATCCATATCCGGATGGGTCCCTTTGTCCCACTCCACCTTCAGGGCCGCCCGGCCCTTCAGGGCCGCATTGGTCGACGTGGCGCAGACGGCTACCCCCTGGGGGATCTGCAGCACCTTGACCACTCCCGGGATCTGTTCGGCGGCCTTGGCGTCGAAGGAGAGCAGCTTGGCGCCGAAAGCCGGGGGCCGGGAAATAACGGCGTAATGCAGGCCTTTCATTTCCACATCCAGCCCGAAGACGGCCTGGCCGCTGACCTTGGCCGGGATGTCCACCCGCGGCATGGGCTTACCCATATACCGGAATTCGGCCTCCGTCTTCAGCGGCGGGTCCTTGGGCACTTCCAGTTTGGCCGCCTTCCCGCAAAGCTTCCCATAAGCGAGCTTTTTCTTGCTCTTTTCATGAATGACCTTCCCCTTCTCGGCCCGGCATTCCGACACGGGCACTTCCCAGGTCTCGGCCGCCGCCTGGATGAGCATGGCCCGGCCGGCCGCACCGGCCTTGCGCAGCGGTTCGTAAAAACCCCGCACACTGCCGCTGCCCACGGTGATCTGCATTTTCAGCAGCGGGCTTTTAAACCCGTCCTGGGCCCCCCCCTGTTTCACCCGCACGTCTTTCCAGTCGGCTTCCAGCTCATCGGCCAGGATCATGGCCTGGGCCGTATGCACCCCCTGCCCCATTTCGGAATTGCCGATGGTGATGGTGATGCGGTCGTCGGAGGTGATCTGGAGCCAGACGTTGGGGTTGAAGGAGGCCAGGTCTTTCTTGTCGGAGGCATTCAAAATGTCAAATCCGAAATCCGTGATGGAGACGGCAATGGTCAAGCCGCCGGCCGCCAGGGAACCTTTTAAAAAAGTTCTTCTGCTGATGGAAGCGCTCATGATTTTTTGCCCTCCTGGTCCATCATCTTCAGGGCGGTCCGAATCCCCTTTTTGATGCGGGGATAGGTACCGCAGCGACAGATCAGGTCGTCCATCTTCCCGATCACCTGCTCGGCTTTGGGCCTGGGTTTCTGGGCGATCAGGGAGGCCACCTGCAGCATGACCCCGGGCTGGCAGTAGCCGCACTGGACCACCTGTTCCTTGATCCAGGCCTTTTTCACCGGGTGGTTCTCCGCGAGCCCTTCAATGGTGGTAATCTTTTTACCCTGGGCCTCCTTCACCGGGATGGTGCAGGACCGTTCCGGCCGCCCGTCAATGAGCACCGTGCAGGTCCCGCATTCCCCGATCCCGCAGCCGTACTTGGTCCCGGTCAGCTTGAGGTTGTCCCGGATTACCCAGAGCAGCGGGGTGTCCGGAGGCACATCCACCTTAACCTTCTTGCCGTTCACCTTCAGTGCCATCATGCGCCTGTCCCCTTTCTCTTCGATTTTTTTTTTCGATCAGAGTACTAAACCGCCATGCCCGGGGCGAGCAGCCGCAGCATGAAAATTTTTTCCACATTCAATGTTGGACGTTCGATGTTCGATGTTGAATGTTCGTCTTTTTATTTTCGTATTAAAGCCTCAATCCCGCTGATCATAAAATCAAAAAATCCTCAGCGGCCGTGGTCAGCTTAACCGGGCCGTCAGCGGTAACGGCCACGGTGTTTTCAAAACCCACCGCCCCTCCCGGCAGCACGATCTTCAACTCCAGGGCCAGGGTCATGCCTTCCCGGAGGGGATAGGCATGTCCCGGGGCCAAGAAAGGGGGTTCCGGACTTTCCAGCCCCACTCCATGGCCCACGTAGCGGATCTTGTTCCCCGGCCTTCCCAGAAAGACCGCTTCCACGCCGAGTTCCCGGCCCTTGTCCAGGGCCAGGGGGAACAGGCTTTCGGACGGGACCCCGGGCTGCAGGTTCCGGAGGATAAAGGCCTCGATTTCCCGGAGGGCCTCATAGGCTTCCAGAAATTCCGCGCCCGGTTTCCCGACGGCGTACATCCGGGTCTGGTCCACCTGGTAGCCCGTGTAGCAGGTCCCGAAATCGATCAGCACCGGCTCCCCGGCGACGATCGGCTTCAGACCGGCCCCCAGCGGGAAGGCCGGGCTCAATCCCAGCCCGTTGAAGGGGGCGTCGATGCTGCTGGGCAGGGTCCCCAGGGCCCCGCTGACCACGTGCCAATTATAGATCTCGCTGTTGAAGCCCCGGCTGCGCAGGATATTTTGATGTCCCCGGCGCATGGCCAGGTAATTCATCCAACCGGCCACCTCGATCTCGGAAAGGCCCGGACGGATGAACTCCGCCACCTCCCGATAGACCTCGGCCGCGATGGTTCCGGCTTTTTCCAGGAGCCCCAGTTCATAGGCCGATTTGGTCTCCCGCAGGGAACGTATCCAGGGCCAGACGTCCCACCCTTCCTCAAATTTCAAAATCTCTTTTAGAAATCGAAAAGTGCCCACGGGTAATACGTCCAGTTCCAACCCGAGCCGGGCCGGGACCCGGCAGCCGCATTCCCGCAGCCGGTTCCCCAGGCCGGCCAGGGAGGGCAATGGTTCCACCCGGGATAGAGGACTCTCTTCCCGGGCCCTGGTAAACTCCTTTTTGATAAAGAGGATGGCCTCTCCCCGGGCCGGGACGAAAAGGAAGCCCTGCTGGGCGGTTCCGGAAAAATAATAGAGGTCCACCAACTGATGGAGGAGCGCCGCTTCCAGCCCTTCTTCCATCAGCCGCGACTGTAAAGCGGCCAGACGATGGTTTATCTCCGCCGCAGGAGTGAAGGTCGATCGATAATAGTCCGGGAAGTCCATCCGGTCTTTTTACCCTTTTTATTTTTTTATTCCAATGGAATAATTGCGTCGCCCGGTCACCTGCCCGGACGAGGCAATTATTCCATAAAATGGTCCCATAAAAGGAGAAGGACATGAAAATCAACAAGCTCGATCATCTCTGCATCGCCGTGAAAGACCTGGAGGCGGCCAGGAAGGTCTGGGAACCCCTGCTGGGGAAATCCAGGCCGGACGAGGTCTATGTTGACGAATCCGAAAAAATCCGGGTGGCCCGTTACTGGATAGGGGAAATCGGTTTTGAATTGATGGCCTCCACCACACCGGACGGCGACGTGGCCAAATTTATCGAAAAGCGGGGGGAAGGGGTGATGCTCCTCAGTTTCAATGTGGACAACACCCGAGAGGCCGTTACGGAACTTCAGCGGCAAGGCTACCCCTTGATCCCGGCCCCGAACGGGGAAATCGTTCGGCCCTTCCGGGATTGCGAGTTCGCTTTTGTCCATCCCCGGAAACTGAATGGGGTGCTGACCGAGATTATCGACTATAAGTGGGATGAATTGAAGGAAAAGAAATAGGCGGGCCACTGCCAGAATTTTTTATTTTTATAATAATTTCAATAATTTAATTTTTAACAATCCGATTCTGTATAGATTCATCATGTTAAATGATTAAATGTAAAAATTTTTTGATATTTACTTCATAATATGTTGACTTATATGTATAAATGGTTTAAAAAAATTATTAAATAATTCTCCAGGAGGTTCCATGGCCAAGAAAAAAATTAACTGGATAGGGTTTCACCTGTTGCTGCTCATGCTGTTTACAGCCGGTTGCGAATACTGGGAAAATCTGACCAATTCCGGTTCCGGCTCGAGTTCCAGTTCCAGCACCAATTCCAGCTCCCCCACCCCTCCCCCCAAAACCGAACCGGCCCATGGACCGGCCACCGTCAATATCCTGGAAAAGTCGCCCTTCATCGGGCAAGACCTCGACCCCACATTCTGGAGCAATCTGGAAGCCTATTGCAAAGCCGGGCCGACCCAGCTCATCATCGCCGATATGGACCGAATCCCGAGCCAGATGAGCCGAGCCGGTTTCGGAGGACGTTGGACGGCCCAGTGCTATGCCCTGGGATCCACCGTAGCCGGCATGAACTGGTCGCCCAAGCCGGGAGATTCGGGACTCGACGAATTATCGCGGGCCCGGGGCCAGATTGACGCCTGGTGGTCTCGTTATATCAATGCGGTCGTTCAGGTCATGCAGAAGGCCCCGCAAACCACGGCCATCATCATCGTCAACGACAGCTTCGACGAGCTGGGCATCCGGTTGGGCCCAGCCACCTACCGGGCCATGGGGTCCGTCCAGGGCCGCGTTCAAATCGGGCATATGGAACCGGAACCCCGGTAAAACAGACGAACATCCAACGTCCAACATCGAATTAAATACAAATAAAAAATCCGGTCCCCCCTACTTCGGCGGTGGACCGGATTTTTTTATTCAGAGAACAGAGGCCGGAGAACAGAGATCAGAGGTCAGAGGTCGGAGATCGGAGAACAAAAACCAAAGACCAAAGACCAGAGACCAGAACCAGTAACCAGCAACCAGTAACCGATCTTACAGGGCCCGCATCCACTCCGGTCGCAGTCCAACTTCTCCCCGGAGGGCCTTCTGGATCAAGGCCAGAGCCGGCTTCTGCCCTTCGGGATAGCGGACTTTAATGGGCAGATAATTGGAGGCGTGGTTGGAATAAAACAGCCCCCGGGAAAGATGGGTGGCGGCCAGCATTTCCCCCAGTTCCAAGAGCAGCTCCTGAACCGTCAGGGGCTGGTATTCCTTTTGGGCATAGGCCTTCCCCAGCTCGGTATTCGGGAGGACCATGACCGTCAAGGCCCCGACGAAATCGGGATCCATCTCCGTGAGCAGGGAGCCGGTCTCCCGGGCGTGCTCCCGGGAAAGTTCCCGGCCGGCGATTCCCAAGAGCACCGTCACCGACAGCCGGATCCCCGCCTGTTTTATTCTTCGGCCCTGTAAAATCAGGTTTTCCCGGCTGGTCCCCTTGCAGATCTTCTTCAGCAGCTCGGGATGCCCCGTTTCCACCCCCAGATAGACGATCCCCAAACCCAGTCCCTGCAATTGGGCCAGGTCGGCGTCGCTCTTCATCTTGATGCTTTTCGCATTGGCATACAGTCCGACCCGGCGGACCCAGGGAAGATGCTCTCGGATCCGTTCCAGAATCCAGACCAGGCGGCGCTGAGGGATAATCAAAGCATCCCCATCCATCAGGAACACCCGGTCCTGCCGCCGGCAGTAGCGGGAGGCGAAAAGGATATCTTTCAGAATCCGCTCGTCGGTTTTTATCCGGAACCTTTTATCTTTATAGGTTCCGCAAAAAATACATTTATTATGGGAACACCCTACGGTCACTTGCAACAAAATGCTGTCCCCCTCACTTGGCGGACGAATGACCATCCCCTCATATTCCATTTCGTCTTCATCATGGTTCGTATATTCAACCATTAGGCTTCAACTCCTTTACGATCATTTTAACATTTTTTGTTAAAAAATTACCAATTATTGTCCAAAACACCTTTCCCCTAACCGGTCTTATTTTTAAACTTTCTGATTTAATTCAAGTTTTATCGGCCAGGAGGTCAAGAAATCATGGCACCTTGATTGCATTATGCCAGTTTGAATTCCTTCTTTTTTAAAGTCTTTTTTTTAGTTTAACTGCGTAAAGAATACAATCGACAATTTAAGAACAAACCAGGCCCGACTCTGGGAGCAAAGATCCAAATCCTGCTTTTCAGGATAGGAAAGGGATGGCTGATCCGCCGGTTATGCAAAAGACAATTTCCGTTGCGACTATTCTCAATACCCGGGGCCGAACAGGAGGCAACTTTTCTTCCAGGGCCTTCCTGGCCGCAAACACCCGGCTCAGAGATCGGGGATTTACCCTGGTCGAAATGCTGGTGGTGGTGGCCCTGCTGGCCATCCTGATCACCATCGCCATCCCGAACCTGGGGGTCATCGCCGATTCCGCCAATGTCCGGGGAGCAACCCAGACCATTGCTATGGATCTTAACCTGGCCAAAATGCGGGCTATTTCCCAGAGCAAAAAATCCCGTCTGCTCTTCCTGAACGACACTTCTTATAAATTTCAATATTGGGACGGGGCCGTTTGGAGAGACCAGAGCGGTGAAATCACAAGGGATTTCAATTCCAGTTCCAATCCTTTTTTTCATGAGGGGGTTTCCATTACGGCGCCGATCGGAAATGTAGTCGAATTCCAGACCTGGGGATCCAGCACCGCTGCCAATATCCAAGTCCAAAACGCCTACACAAGAGGAACCATTGCGGTTTCCAGCATTGGAAAAATTTCCACCATGGTGGTTGACCTATGATCAAACAGAATAAAGGCTTTACTCTAATTGAATTGTTCGTGGCCTTGGTCATCCTGGCTGCGGGTCTTTTTGCCCTGACCCAGATGGGGGTGACAACCATCGGGGCGAACCAGGACTCTTCCGCGGACAGCATTGCCACGCGGCTGGCCCAAAACAAGATAGATGAACTCAAAAAGGATACTTACGGCTCGCTGGCGCTCCAGAATTTCAGTGATCCCCAGAATCCGCTGAATTCCCAGGGCACCAATGGGGACGGGGGTATCTACACTCGAACCTGGACCGTGACCTCAGGTCCGACTACCGGAACCAAAAAGGTCACGGTCCGCGTAACCTGGGAAAGCGGTGCCAAAGCAGTGACCCTAAAGTCACTGGTAGCCGACGAGGGGCATTAACCATGAAACGTCCAGCCGTGCCGCCTAGAGGTTTCAGCCTCGTTGAACTCCTGGTCACCATGGGCCTATTGATCCTGATCTTGGGGTCCATGTACAGCATCTTTGCCTTCAACCAGAAGACCTTTTCCGTTCAGGACCAGGTCCTGGCCCTCAACCAGAACATCCTGGGTTGCACGGAGGTCATCGGTCGCGAGGCCCGGTCTGCCGGACTCAAAGTCGCCCTGAGCGGGGGAACCCTGGGTGCGGTGGCCCAGATGATCCCCAGCGGATTTTTACCGGCCAATCCGGCGCCCGTCCCGGTCTCCCTGAGCGCCGGTGATTATCCGGTGAAAATCACCCAGGGCAGCGGGACCAACCCCGATGCTGTTACGATCATCGGGGCACTGGGGGAAGGCACCAACCCGACCAAGCTGACTACAGCCGCTGGCTCGGGAAGTACCACCATTACTTTAAATCTGGGTGGCTCGGAGACCGCAGCTCTTTACACAGTGGGGGACGTGATCTATGTGGGAGAGGATTTCGAGAACGCCAAAGTGATGGCGGTGACCGGCAGCCAGTTGACTATCGATACCAATCCGGCCGTGTCCGGCAACCAGGGGCTGATCAAAAATCACGGCCAATGGTCGGAAGTGGGTAAAATCAGTGTCATCTCCTACGAGCTCTTCACTTCGGCATCCCCTCCGGTTTTAATGCGAAAAGAAAACAGCGGGCCTTTTGTGTCCGTGGCCGCGGACATCACCAACCTGCAGGCCGTGCCGAACGGCAATAGAACCAACCTGACCCTGACGGCCCGGACCGCGGCCCCCGACTCGGACTATGGGACCAACAGCGGCTATCGGCAAAAAATATTCAATGTCAGCGTGGCGCCGAAGAATATCAAATAAAACCCGATTTTCAAAAAATACTCTGATAGGAGGCCGCTGTATGAAAAAGATCCTCATCAAAAATCAGCAAGGAATGGCCCTGGTCACGATCCTGGTGTTGCTCATGCTCCTGTCGCTCATCGGATCAACCGCCCTGTTCAGCTCCAACACAGGCAAAAAAATATCCGCCAATTACCGTTACGCCGCCGACGCCTTGCAGAATGCCGACGCCGGCATTGCCGACGCCGCCCGCCAAATCCTGAATAAAACCATCGTCGGCAACGGGCAGGCCGGCTGGAACCAGTCCGGCAGCACTACGGGCTTTTCCAACAGTTTTACCGTCTCTTATGTGACCCGAACAGACAATGCCGGCAACAGGGCCATTGCTTATGACGGCACTGGCAAACCTTATTACCAGATCGATTCCGTGGGTTATTCGTCCGGGGCCAACGGAGTGGAAAGAAAGATCAAGGTGGTCATTCAGTTGAAACATTCCGGTTCCACCTTCGATTGCGGGATTTTCGGGGATGACTGGGTGGCCATGAAGGGCCAGGGTTACGTGGACAGCTTTGACTCCAATGCCGGCGCCTGGACCGCCGAAGGCATCCGCCGCAACGGAAACATCGGTACCAACGCCAAGGGTTCAGGAGTCATCGACCTGATAGGGCAGTCCGATATCTACGGCAATGCCATCGTCGGTCCCGAAGGGGCACCCACCGACGTGACCACTTCCGGCCAGGCCCAGGTCTTCGGCGAGAAAACCGTGGCTTCCGAGAAGAAAGACATGACGCCCAAGCAGGACCCGGGCGGGGGCATCCCCCTGACCTTGTCCGGCACCATGACCATTTCGGGCGGTGAATACCGGGTCTCCAGCATCCAGTTGTCCGGGCAAAACACGGTCACGATCAACGGCAACGTGACCCTTTATGTGGACGGAAATTTTAAAACCGCGGGGCAGTCGAAACTGAAGATCAACGACGGTGCCTCCCTGACCATGTACGTCAACGGCAACATCGACATGGACGGCCAGGGCATCGTCAACCTGAATCAAAAAGCAGAAAAAGTAATCGTTTACGGAACGGAGAGCTGTCAGGACCTCAAGTTGGCCGGCCAATCCGTCTTATACGCCGCTATCTATGCCCCCAAAGCCAACGCCACCTTTACCGGACAGGCGGATATTTTCGGTTCGGTTATTTCCAAGAATATTACCGTCACCGGGCAGGGCAGCATTCACTATGACGAGGCGCTGAAAAATCAAGGCGGCGGCGGCGGGGCCGTTACCGGCTACAAGATGATCTCCTGGAAGGAATTTTAAGTCCACCTCAAAACCCAACCTTTTCTCCCGCCCCCCGGACCCATGGTCCGGGGGGCGATTTTTTTGGAAGCCCACCTTCATCCCCGGCCTATTCGGGCCATTGACCCGCGTCCCGCTATCGCTTATAATGATGATTTAACATAATTGTAGCAATTGTTTTTTATGAACCAAGCCGACCAGACCAACCCCGTTTCTCCGCCCGGGCGGCCCCGGGAACCCGGGTCACAGGCCATCATCCTGGCCCTTCAGGAAGGCTCCCGGCAAATCCTGGCCCACGACGATTTCAAGGAAACCGCCGCCGTCATCTACCGGATCTTAAAAAAACTCCTGGGCACCACCGCCGGCTATGTGGCCCTCCTGTCCAAAGGAGGGCTGGAGAATGACCTGCTTTTCCTGGATGCCGAGGGACTGCCTTGTGCCGTAGATCGTTCTCTGCCCATGTCGATCCGGGGGCTGCTGGCCGAAGCCTATCAAACGGGACGGGTGATCTATCACAACGATTTTCCCCGAAGCCCTTGGGCAAAATTCCTGCCCCGGGAACATGCCCGGCTGGAAAACGTCCTTTTTGCGCCTTTAAAAATTCGGGAAAAAACCGTCGGCCTGATCGGTCTGGCCAATAAACCCGGCGGTTTCTCGGAAACCGACGCCCAGACCGCCGCCCTCTTCGGTGAACTGGCGGGGGTGGCCCTTTGCAACAGCCGCAACCTGCAACTGCTCCGCAACAGCGAGGAGCATTTCCGGGCCGTGGCCCAAACCGCTACCGACGCCATTGTTTCCGCCGACAGCCAGGGCCTGATCCTCTTCTGGAACGGCCGGGCCGCTTCTCTTTTCGGATACTCCGAGGCCGAAGCCCTCGGCCAGCCGGTTACGGTCATCATCCCTGACCGCTTTCAGGAAAGGCATTGTGCGGCTATGGAAAGGGTGCGGGTCACCGGGATTTATCATCTGGTGGGCCGGACCCTAGAGGCCACCGGCCGCCACCGGGACGGCCATGAAATCCCGATCGAATTGTCCCTGTCCGAGTGGGAGTCCGGCGGGGGGGTGCACTTCACCGCCATCATCCGGGACATCACCGAACGTAAAAAGGCCGAGGTCGCCCTCCGGCAGGCCCAGTCCCGACTGGAACAGCAGGTTCAAGACCGGACGGCCGAACTGCTGCAGGTCAATACCCGACTCCGGGTAGAAATGGAAGCCCGGCAGGCGGCCCTGGGCGCCCTGGGACAGAGCGAACAGAAGTTCCGGGCCATTTTCAACCAAACTTTTCAATTGATCGGGCTGTTGAAACCGGATGGGACGGTACTGGAAGTGAACCAGGCCACCCTGGACTTTCTGGACCTGAAATACCAAGATATCATTGGGAAACATCTTCTCCAACTCCAAAAAAAGGTCCCGCGGAGCCTCCAGGAAAGAGTTAAAAAAGGCATCTCCGCAGCCGCCCGGGGTAAGTTCGTCCGCTTCGAAATACCGGTCTCCCTGTCCCCGGGGGCCCGGCAATGGATCGATTTTTCCATTAAACCGGTTTTAGTTTTAAATGACCCGCCAAAGGTGGGACTGTTGATCGCCGAAGCCCGGGACATCAGCGCCATTAAAAAATCAGAGCTGGCCCTTCAGGAATCGGAAAAACGATTGCGTCTTCTTTCCTCCCAGGTCCTGTTGGCCCAGGAAACCGAACGGAAACGAATCGCCAAAGAGCTGCACGACGGGGTGGGGCAATATTTGAGCGCCATCAAATACCGGGTGGAAAACGCCCTGCTCGGCCAGGCCGTTGCTGAACGGCCGGCCGACGCCCGGGGGCTGCAATCCATCGTGCCGATAGTCCAGGAAGTCATTGAAGAAATCCGGCGTATCTGCATGGACTTACGGCCGAGCATGCTCGACGATTTGGGAATTCTGGCGACCATTGCCTGGTTTACCCGGGAATTCCAGAAAACCTATCCCGGGATCCAGATCGATCAAGATATCGATCTTTTGGAGGACCAGTGTCCTGAAAACCTGAAGACGGTGATCTTTCGCATCATTCAGGAGTCCCTGAACAACATTGCCAAGCACAGCGAGGCCAGCCGGGTCCGGTTGAAGTTGAGTCGGAATTTCCACCGGCTGGACCTGGAAATCAAGGATAACGGGCGGGGCTTTCCGGTCAAACGGGTAACGGCCAAGGGGTCTGAAGCCCGGGGTCTGGGCCTGCCCGGCATGCGGGAGCGGGCGGAATTGTCCGGCGGAACCTTTCAGATCTTATCCAAGGCGGGTCAGGGAACACAGATCAAAGTGACCTGGCCGTTGATTAATGCAGATGCTGGATAAAAACAAAAAACGATGCTGGATGCTGGAAAAAATCATAATCTGAGGGGGCCTTTCATCCAGGGTCAAGTATCGTTTTTCGCCTTTATCCAGTATCGTGCTTTATTTGACCACCAGCCCCTTCTCGATGGCGTAGGCCGTCAATTCCGAGGTATTATGCAGATTAAGCTTTTCCATTAAATTGGCCCGGTGTTTCTCCACCGTTTTCGGACTGATGTTCAACTGGTCGGCGATCCCTTTGTTCTTATATCCTTCGCCGATCAACTTCAGGACTTCCCGTTCCCGGGAAGTCAGACTGTCCCAGGAACTCCGGGTCTTGACCGTCTGTTTCCCGTTCAGGTAGCCCTCGATCACCTTTTCCGATATTCCCGGGCTTAGGTAGCGTTTTCCCACCAAAACACTGCGGACCGCGGTCATCATTTCCTGATGGGTGGCATCCTTCAACAGGTATCCGTCCACCCCGGCCTGGAGGGTCATCAGGACATATTCCTCGGTTTTATGGACTGTCAGGGCCAACACCTTGATATCCGGCCATTTCTTTTTTATCTCCCGAACGGCTTCCATACCGTCCATGCGGGGCATGGATAAATCCATCAGGATCAAATCCGGCGACAAGGTCTCCGCTAGATGGACGGCTTTGCGGCCGTCATCGGCTTCCCCCACGATTTCCAGATCTGTACTGGTTAACAAAAGGGCTTTCAATCCTTCCCGCAGGATCGTGTGGTCGTCAACAATCAAAAGCTTTTTTTTATCAACCATGGTGGTCGGCCTGCGCAACCCGTGAATTTGATTTTTAGATCAATATCATTACCAAGGTATCATGTTCATCCGGCCATGTAAAGGATCCTGCTTGGATCCGGATTAAAAAATTTTTCAAATAGCCCGGGTATGATTTTCCAAACAGGATGTTAACCTACTAACAACTACTATGGGTAATAATTATATAAAAAATACGTAATTTAACCTATTTAAAAAAAAATTAACACTTATTATCATTGTACATAAAAATGATACGAGTAAACAACATGATTTGTATGATCCTCAATACAAATATTTAATGGACAGTCAGTCAGTGGAGGAAAAATGAACAGAAGAGATTTTATCAAATTGGGATTGTCGGCGATCACCGCCGGGGCGATCAGCGGTATTCCACCCATCTTTAAGGTTACCGAAGCCCTGGCCGACCGGGAATTGATCAACCTGGATATCACCGAGGTCTGGCACGAAATGGTGGACCTGACGCAAGTCTATTCTTATGCCTATGCCGGCCCGATCACCGGCCCGAGCATCCCGGGACCTGTTATATTCGCCACGGATGGGGACCTGCTGCGGATCAGGATTACCAATTCCCTGGGGAAAAACCATGGGTTCGCCGTTCTGGGCGACATCGAGGGCGATTTTCTGGTCAGTACCGGGCCGATCCCTCCCGGGGAAAACCGGACTATCGCTTTTCCGGCTCCTCCCCCCGGCACCTATATCTATCAAGACCCGGTGGCCAGTCCGGTCAACCGGGTCCTGGGGCTCCACGGCGTCTTGATCGTCATGCCCCGGATTCCCGTGGCCGGGAACGCCCTGACCCCCTACCGGAACCCTACCCCGGCGGTCCAGCAGTTGTTCAACGATCTGGGCAATTCCGCCCACTTTCCGCCGCCGGGTGAGCCCTGGAGGCCGGAACGGACCAACCTCTGGGTTTTCAGTGAAATCGATCCCAACTACAATGAACTGGCCCGCCAGGGGGTGGAGATCAATGTAGAAGACTTTGAACGCAATTTCCTGCCCCGGTACTTCACCATCAACGGCAAAAGCGGCTTCTTCAGCGCCGAGGATCACGACAACTCCCTGGTGGGGATGGCCGGTGAACCGCGGTTGATCCGCAACGTCCATGTGGGTATGGACACCCATTCCCCTCACATCCACGCCAATCATGGCTATCTGCTGTCGGTGGAGGGGGAAGTCCAGGAGGACGTCTTCTGGATCGACACCTGGACCATGCTGCCCGGGGAGTGCAAGGATGTCCTGTACCCCATGATGCCCCCCCCGGACATCCCACCCGATACCTGGGCCCGCCTGAAGAACGGCACCTCCGAGGAGGGCTTTGACGGCAACCCCCGCCATCCGGGTCCAGACCCGATTACCGGAGGGATCCGTAGGGGCTTTCCCATCGCCTATCCCATGCATAGCCACCAGGAGCTTTCTCAGGCGGCGGCGGGCGGAAATTACCCCCAGGGAATGATCGTCCATATCGAATTTACGGGGACCCTGGTTTAACCTGCCGGTGGCCCGAAACAAGGAGAATTGATCATGCCAATATCTATATTAAGAAGAAAAAACCGGAACTCGGCGGAACCCCTCAACCTTAAAAGAAAAAATGTTCGATCCAAATTCACCGGAGGATCAATGAACAACATCCGGGTTCAATCGATCCCCGCTCCCGGTGTTTCCCCGACGGGGCCCGTCAGCAATAGCCCGACCTCCATCGTTCGGTCCACAGCACCGCAGGTCCGCGCCGGCTCCCTGCGGCTGGGAAACCCCGCCATCGTCCTGTCCCGGGACCCGAAAAACCTCTTTGAGCCGATGCATTTCCAGGCCTTCGCCTCCGACGTGCCCCAAGGCAGCCCGGCGACACCCGATCTCCTTAACCCCGACCGAATTTTCAATCCGGAAGTTTACTCCGGCCTGATGGTCCAGATGCCCGATGGACAATTAGTGGAGTTTTGGGGTTTTTTTGACAGCACTACCCCCTTGGTGCGTACTTTTCCCTCCTCTACCATCCGGGTGGTGGAGGGGGAGATCTTTCACGGCCATTTAACCCGCCACAAAAATACCCACACCATCCACTGGCACGGTATGGAGCCCACAGCCATGAACGACGGCGTGGGAAAACTGTCTTTCGAAGTCAGCGGCGGAGCCGGTTACACTTATCAGATGCTGGCCGGCGCCGCCGGGACTTATTTTTACCACTGCCATAAAAACACGCTGCTCCACTTTGAAATGGGCATGTACGGCATGCTGATCATCGACCCGCCGGGAAAGGGCGGTCCCTTCGTGGACGGGGGACCCGGGTGGGTCCGCCGGGGAAACGACATCGTGCCCTACGACGTGGAAGCAATCTGGGTCTCGGATGACGTGGACCCCCGCTGGCACATCATCGGAGCGGCCGACCACAGCGCCGGATTCCCGCTTCCGGGAACTACCCTCATGGCCTACAATGATCCCCAGAACCCCCATTTTGATAATTTCAGCCCCCGCTATTTCCTGATTACCGGCCGCCCTCATCCCTGGAGTCGCAACCTGCCCGGAAATCAGGTGGACTCCGGCGTGGCCGCCACGGTCCGGGTAGGGCAGACCCTGCTGGTCCGCTTGCTCTGCGCCGCGTATTCCTTGAATAAATACACCATCAGCGGCCTGAACGCCGAGGTCATCGCCATGGACGGGCGGGTGTTGGGTCAGGACCCGTATACTAAATACAGCCGGCCCTTCACCATCGCCGCCGGGGTACCCTTTGAGCTGACCGCGGCCCGTCGTTTCGATCTGCTGATCAAACCCACGGCCCGAGACATCGGCAGCCACCGAGTAGCGGTGGAATTCCATCATCACATCAACCAGGAACAGATGGGGATCGCCGAGACCTTTATTCATGTCGTTCCCTGATGGGTAGAGGAGGCTTCAGCCCCATCATGAACAACGAAATCAAAAACAACGGTCCTTCCCGGCCGAAGCCCTGGCGAAAGAGAATGGCTTGGCTGTTGATCGGTTCCCTGTTGTCGCCCGCCGGCCTGTTTAACTTCAGCCCGGTCGCCCGGGCCCAGGTCATCCCCGTTCCCCCATCGCTCAAGACCGTGGCCGTTCCCGAACCGCCGGAGCTGGACAATTACGTCCGCGATAAAGCCGCGGCCATCCGCCTGGGCAAGGCCCTGTTTTGGGACCTGCAGGTGGGCAGCGACGGGGAAACCGCCTGCGCTTCCTGCCATTTTCACGCTGGGGCGGACAACCGGGCCAAAAACCAGATCGGTCCCGGATTGCTGGGCGGTGATCAGACCTTCCAGAAGGCCAGGCCGAATTCTACCCTGAAGGCCGCGGATTTCCCCTTCCATCAGCGTTTTTCCCCCTCGGACCGACAAAGTTCGGGAGTCAGCGCCAACACCAATGACATTGTCTCCTCCCAAGGGGTGCCCTTGGTCCTGTACACGGGTATCACCAAAGGCAGCCGTTTGGACCAGGGGTCTCCCCTGGCCGATCCGGTCTTCCAGGTGGGCGGGGTCAATGTCCGCCGGGTGGAGCCCCGCAACACCCCCTCGGTGATCAACGCCGTGTTCAATCTCCACAATTTCTGGGACGGGCGAGCCCACCGGGTCTTCAACGGGCAGAACCCCTTCGGGTCGGCGGACGACCAGGCTACCATACTGGTCAACGGCGATGGTCAGTTAAAGCCGGTCAAACTGCGGCTGGATTTCGCCAGCCTGGCCTCCCAGGCCGTTGGTCCGGTGTTGAGCGACTTTGAAATGTCTTTCCAGGGCCGGACCTGGCCCGAGGTTGGGCGCAAGCTCCTTTCCCTGCAGCCATTGGGGCGCCAGGTGATCCACCCCCAGGACAGCGTTCTTGGTCCCCTGTCTATAAGGACCAAAGCCCTGGGAAGCCGGGTATCCGGGATGCCCGGTTTGAGGACCACCTATGCCCGGATGATTCAGGAAGCCTTTCCGTCCAAATATTGGAATTCGAACCAGGTGGTTACCCTGGGGGCCCCGAAAATTCAAGGGCCTACCCTCGATAATCCTCGGACCTTTGCCAGGCTCGTGGGCCCGGCCCGGATTTCCAAGGCGGCCAAGGGTCCCCTGGGCGCCGGTCAATACACCCAGATGGAAGCCAATTTCGCCTTCTTTTTTGGGGTGGCCCTGCAGCTCTACCAGGCCACCCTGGTAGCCAACGACTCGAAATTTGACAGGGTTCAGGAGGGAAGGGCCACTTTCACCCCCCAGGAACAGGAGGGGCTGAATATCTTCATGAACGAGGGTCGCTGCATCCAGTGCCACGGCGGCCCGGTTTTGACCAACGCTTCGACCGCCCTGCTGGGCGTGGAGGGGTTGGTGGAACGGATGGGCATGGTCCAGGGCGAGGCCTTCTATGACGTAGGCTTCTACAATGTGGCCGCCACCCCGACCACCGAAGATAAAGGCCGGGGCGGCAACGACCCCTTCGGCCGGCCCCTTTCTTATTCCCTGCGGGGCCTGGAAAAAAACACCACCGGTACCGTGGTCCCTGACGATCTGCTGCCGTATATTCCGGACTTGCCCGGATGCCAGCCATTCCCGGCGCCCTGTAATTTGAATCGGGTGGCTGTGAACGGGGCCTTCAAGACTCCGGGATTGCGCAACGTGGAACTGACCGGGCCCTATTTCCATAATGGGGGGGCGGCCACCCTGATGCAGGTGGTGGAATTCTATGCCCGGGGCGGGAACTTTCCCCAGGAAAATGTAGATGATTTAAACCCTTTCGTCGCTGAAATCGGGTTCATCCAGGGCAATCTCAGTCGGAAAAGGGCGCTGGTGGCCTTCCTGCTGACCCTAACCGACGAGCGGGTCCGCCAGGAACGGGCACCTTTCGATCATCCCCAGTTGTTTATTCCCAACGGCCATGATGAGGGACTGCCGGGACTGCCGGACCAGATGCTGGAACTGCCGGCCGTGGGCACCGGGGGCCGTCCGGCCGCCGGCCTTCCGCCAATCCAGACTTTTTTGGGACTCGATCCCTTTCTGCCCTGAACCGGGGAATGGCTTGCCAAAAGGTTAAGGGGGAAACACATTAAAACGTTAAATCACATCGATAAGGAGAGAGGAGAAGGTAAGATGTCAACATTCATGAAAAGAACAGGCCCTGCCCTCTGGTTGTTTTTTATTGCAGCCCTGCTGGACCTGCCCCTGGCCGGTCCGGCCTTGGCCCAAACCGCCACCTTCGTGGCTGTGGGGAATGACACCGTTGCGCCTGGAGGCAGGATTCTAACCTCCCCCCAGGGATCTGTCTGGGTCCCCCAGATCTCCAATTCCCCCGTGTTTTTATGGGGGGCCACCCGTGGCGCCGGACTGATCGTGGCCGTGGGGGACCAGGGTATGGTAGTCACCTCTCCGGATGGAGTCACCTGGACCCCTCAGATTTCCAACGTCGCCATCAGCACGCTGTTCAACATAACCTTCGGGGGAGGACATTTTGTGGCCGTCGGTTCTGATGGAACCATCGTGACCTCCCCGGACGGGATCAATTGGACCAATCAGTTTTCGGGGACCACCAACAACCTGTTCGGGGTCAAGCATGGCAACGGAGCCTTTGTGGCTATTGGCAATCTCGGGACCATTTTAAGATCGCCCGACGGGATCAACTGGAACCCAGTTGCCGACTCGGGCCTGGTAACCACCGAATTAATGACCGGCCTGACCTTCGGTCAAGGGAAATTCGTGGCCACCGGCGATGCGGAAACCGTCCTGTCCTCGACCGACGGAAACATCTGGACCCTGGAGCAGACCACCGCCCCCAATCTGGGTGAATTACTCTGGAGCGTCCATTTCGACCGGGGCCTCTTCCTAGCCGTGGGGACCAACGGAACGATCAAGACCTCCCCCAACGGCACTGATTGGACCGACCGGATCTCCAACCTGGCCACCGATCTTTTCTCCGTGACCTTCAACAGCGGGACTTTTGCAGCGGTCGGGGCCCTGGGCGGAGTGGTCACTTCGCCGGACGGAGTGACCTGGACGGCCCGGAACTCCGGGACCACGGATGCCTTGAACGCGATAACTCCCGGCAAGACCTATGTCTTTATGCCAAACCTTTTCCGGGACGCCGACTTTTAGTCAGGAGGATTATTCAATGAAGCCGCAACGTAACACTAACAAATGGATTTTGTTATTTATCGGGTTGGCGCTGCTACTCCTTTCCGGCCAGGCGGTTCAGGCCGCCCTGACAGCCGTGGGTCCCACGGACCCGGGCAACGGCTTTCCGCTCTGGTATCAGGACAGCAATGCCCTGACCCTGGAATTGTGCCTCCCCAACACCGCGGAACTGGCGGCCGGGGCCTGTCTCCTACTGCCGGCGGACATCCCCAACCCGACGGCCCCCATCCTCTTCCCGACCAACTTCCCGGAGGAGGCCTTCTGGTTTGCCGCCGGGGCCATCATTCCTCTGGGCACGGGGTCAGCCGATTTAGTTCTTGGTCTGGAGGGCGCCTTCGCCACCGGGCCGGTAATCCCCGGGGAGCAGGTTTCTTTCGGTCGGGTGCGGATTCGGGTGGATGCGCCTTCGGCCGGCCTCTACACCATTACCCATCCCTACGGCATCCATACCTTCAATGTAACCGCGCCCGGGATCCGGGCCATCAATTTCACCTCCGATATCGGCATCGGGGCCCCCGGTGATTTCACCGGCGCTCTGGGCAGCGCCATCGGGCCGTTTCTCCGGGCCTCGGCCGCCCCCGGTGGGGCGCCGCTGGACTTTTTCAGCAGCCCGACCCTGAACCCCACCAAAAAATACCTGGTCGATCCGGCTTTGCCCAGCACCAAGGTCACAGGCGGCCCTTTCGGCAATGAATTCCGGGTGCAGGGACCGGGCGGACTGGATATTTCCACCACGGACTTCACCCTCAACGGCCGCCTGTTCAACGGCGACGTGCCCACCCCCCTGGCCGTGACCCGGGCCACGTACGGCCGGTCCAACGCGACCCCCAGTGTGGGGCACGTCGATGTCTTCGCCAACTCGGCGCCCACCGCGGCCGTGACCGTGACCGGGGTCGGAGTACCTACTTGGCCCCTGACCGGGGACGGGACCGGACGGTTCTTCGCCCATATTCCTATCTCCAATGCGACCACCCTCCCGGCCACCCTGACCATCACGGCCGACAATACCGTGGCCAACCCCAACAACCCGCCCACGAGCATCGCCGTCAACCTGGTGGACCAGGTGATCATCACCCAGGCCGACTATAGCGCCTTCACCGGCAACCTGACGGTGACCGCCGCCTCCAGTGACCTGCTGGCCCCGGCGCCCAATCTGACCCTGGTGGGCTTCACTCCCGGAGCCTTGACATCGGGCGTCCCGGCGGATTTCCTGACCCCCGCCCCGCCCGCCGTAATCAACGTCAGTTCTTCGAAGGGCGGCTCGGATTCCAAGAAGATCGTCATAGGCCCGGCCCTGCCGGCGGCCCTGCCCCCGGTGGCCCGCAACGACAGCGCCCTGGCCACGGCCGGAGCGGCCAAGATCATCCCGGTGCTGGCCAACGACCTGGCCCTGGTGGGAGCCCTTGATCCGGTGAGCGTGACCGTGACGGCTCAACCCGCTAACGGAACCGCTGTAGACAATGCCGACGGGACCATCACCTACACCTCCCTCCCCGGTTTCAACGGGGATGTGATTTTTACCTACACGGTGGCCGATAACCAGCCCCTGACCTCCAACACCGCCACCGTCCGGGTAACGGTTACCGGCCTGCCCGTGGCCGTGAATGACGCCGCCGCTACCCTCCAGAACGTGGCCGTGGTCATCCCGGTGCTGGCCAATGATACGGCCACGGTCCCCAACTTCCTGGATCCTTCCACGGTAACCATCGTGACCCCGCCGACCAGCGGCGCCGTCTCGGTCAGCCTGGCCACCGGGAATATCACCTTCACCCCCGCCGTGGCCTTTACGGGAGTGGTCACTTTCACCTACACGGTCCAGGACAACCTGGGTCAGGTCACGCTTCCCGCCACGGTGACCGTAACCGTCAACCCGCTGAACCCAGCCCCGATGGCCGTGGATGACAACGGAACCGTGGCCCAGGGCGCCTCGGTGATCATCCCGGTGCTGGCCAACGATACCGGGACCATTAACTTCGCTTCCCTGACGGTGGCCAGTCCGCCGGCCCACGGCACGGTTTCGGTCAACGTCCTGAACGGCACCATCGCCTATACCCATACCAACCTGGCCTTTACCGGGACCGACACCTTCACCTATACGGTCCGCAACACCCTGGGAGTCATTTCCAACGTGGCCACGGTGACTGTCACCATTATTACCAACGCCGAGGTCATCACCACCGACCGGGCCGAGTACAACCTCCGGTTGCGTCAGTGGACGGTGGCCGGTAGAACCACGGCCCCGTCGCCGCCCGCCAATACCATGACCATCCGCACCGGGGCCACACCCGGGGCCGGAACGGTAATCGGCACCGCCACAGTGGGGGTAGACGGCAAATGGTCGTTCAACCGGGCCAATTCCCCGGTAGCCTTCGATGCTGCGGTCAATGTGGTCTCCTCATACGGCAAGAGTGCCACGGCGGCCGTCAGACAGCGGTAACCACCCGAACCATCCGGGGCGGGCGAACCGCTCGCCCCGGCCCAACCAGCAGCCCGGCCGATCAGCAGGTCTATCTGGTTCGGTCGGAGGAACCGTCGGCGTCATGTAGGAGGCGCTGAATTGAACCGCGGACTTCATCTATTTAGAAAATACCGTTCAATTCATCCGGAAATAGATAATTTACTTTATTTACTCGCCCATACCTGAGGGGGTATTATGGGACTGCAAAATAATCAAGGAGCTAAAGCTCGTAAATTCGTTTTTCCTATGTCGCCATTAAATACCCTGTTGGTCGAAGACAATCACTTCTTCCGGGAATCATTCAAAAAAATTCTGAATGATCGTTTCCCGACCATGAAAATAATCGAAGCCGAAAACGGAAAGGAAGCGCTGAACCGGTATCGGGAGTTTGCCCCGGACCTGGTGTTTATCGATATCAATCTTCCGGACCGCAACGGCTTTGAAATCTCTAAGATAATCCGTTTGGAAAAATCCCGATGCGTCATTTTTTTTCTTACCAGCTACGATCTGCCCGAGTATCGTCAGGCCGCCTTCAAGAACGGGGCCGATTTTTTCTTTTCCAAGGACTGCAAACCGGAGGAGATTTTCACCGCTCTGGAATCGATACCAGGCCTTTGGGGCACTTCCTATGAGCCGGCGCCCCCTACCTGATCGTACTGGCAAAAAAAACAACGCCCACTTTTTAGATTTAAATCGGGGAGCGTGAAGCAAAGCTAAACGCCTAACCGAACGTTCGGTTCAAGACATAACGGTTCAAAAAAATCCGGAGCGGGTGTTTTACCCGTCCCGGATTTTTTTATGCCCTGAAAAGATGGATCGGACGTCCCGGGGTAGAAAAAAATACAGCCCCGTCCGCCTAAAAATAGTGTTTTGTACCCATTTACTATTATTAAAAAAATACCATAATTATTTTAACATAATTTGTCATGGTATTAAGTGGTTAGTCTTATCTTGGCCTCTGTTAACTTAACCTGTTAACATAGTTAACCTAAAGGCATATCATATTTCATACATTTTCAAGGAAAGGGACAGCAAAATGAATACTTCGAGAACTACCCAAAAAAGAATTAAAGGAGCTTTACGGTCCGGTTGGTTCGGTATGGCTCTGACCGTATTCTTTACGGTTTTGGTTGGCCTGTCCGCCTTGTCCTATGGGGCCGTGGGGACCCGGGCGGCAACCGGCTTGACCCTTCCGGCGGGACTGGTACAAGTACAAAACAACCTCTGGATTTCCGATCATGTCAGCGGCCTTTGCCGTCTCGATCCTGGCGCCGGTGGCGCCTTGGTTGTCAACAGGGACTTTTGTGCCCCCGGTTTGATCGAAGCCGGGCAGGCGGCCTTCGATGGTACTTTTGTCTATGTGGCGGACGGCCGCACCGGAGTGGTGCGGTTGACCTTCGATGCCGGCGCCAATTCGCTCATTAATCCGGTCACCATCCTTTCCGATCCGGTCAATCGCGCCGTGGGCTGCGCCCTGGGACCGGACGGCCTCTACGTAAGCTATATCAGAAAAGGCAGTTTCGACCGCATCCTTACCCCTGGCGGCGCCCCGACCGTGCAACTCGACGTGGGCGCCGAATCCGCCGGGATCAGCATCCTGCAAATGGCCTTTCAGGGCAACAATCTCTTCCTGGCCGGTTCGGCGGCCGTCGAGAGGATCACCAACGCCCCGGCCTCCTGCTCGACGGCCGTTCCCTGTACGGGTGCCCTTGTGACCGGAGCAAGAAATGTCGGGATTCCCATGTCCCTGGCGTTCGATGGGGTCAACAACCTGCTCTACATCGGCCGGGCCTCGGGCGTTTTTCGCTTCGATCCCATCACTCCTGGAGCCGTAGCGGAACTTTACGTCAACGGCGGGACCGTTCCACCGAATCCGACGGTCCTCCCCTTTCTTAATGTCAGCGCCCTGGGCCTGGATACCGGCAGCGCTAATCTGTTCGTAACGGACGATCCTCGAGCCGGTGAACCTCCCGTGCAGGGCCGCCTCTGGCGGGTGCCCACCAATCAGTTGCCGGGTATTGCCTTCATCGCACCGGGAGTGGGCAGACAGGAAGCCACCGGTCTCACCCTGCCGGCCGGGCTGATTTTCCTCCCCGGAGCGCTGGGGGGGCACTTCTGGATTTCCGACCATCTTCAGGGATTTTGTCGGCTCGACCGCGACCCATTGCCCCCCGGAAATCTGATCATCAACGTCGATACGTGCCAGGGCGGTTTGCAGAGCATCGTTTCACCGGGCCAGCCTTCCTTCGATCCCGCAAACAACAAAGTTTACCTGCCGGATTCAGCCGCAGACGTAAACCCCCTGTTTCGGTTGAACTATGACCGGAATTCGGAGACGATTCTTCCCGGTCTCACCACAGTGGCCACCGGACTGCTGAATGCCGCCGATCGGATGATAGCCAGCGCTCTGGGCCCTGACGGCCACTTGTACGTAGGTTTTATACGGACCGGGATGATCCAGCGTGTGACCACTCCCAACGGCCCTACGCAGACGGTAGTGAATGTAGGCACCGATCCGGGCGGGGGAGTAAACCAACTGGCTTTTGTCGGCGGCGACATCTACTCGGCCGGTTTGACAACCCTAAATCAGATAAGCAATGCGGCAATCTGCAATGGGGCCTGCATCGGAACGCCAAGAGGCAAGACGATTACGGCCCCGACCGCCCTGGCCTTTGATGGCAAGCGCTTCATTTATGCTACGGACATCGACTCCGTCTGGCGGCTCGATATTACCCTGCCGCTGACGTCTTTTCCAGCAGCCGAGATGTTTTCCAATACGGCCCTTATCGATGTCAATCGGGTGTTATACCAATCCCCAACGGCTCTTGCTTTCGGCCCTCTGGGGCTCCTTCACGTGGCCGATTCCCCTACGGAGAATAACCTGGACGCTCGGCTCTTTGTAATTCTGCCCCATCTGAATTTCCTGCCGGCAACTTTTAAAGGAGCGGTGCGTTAAAAGATCTAAATCTTATCTCCCGGCAAACCAGGGGCGGGTTTTCAACCGCCCCTGATTTAATACGAGAATAAAACCTGTTGCTGGTTGCTCGTTGCTGGCTACTGGTTAAAAAACGCCGGTCCGTTAAGAATTAACAATTAAGAATCTATATAAAAACTACGTTCTCTTGGGTTCTTGTTCAACGGTTTTTCCCAACCAAAAAAATTCCAAATTTTTTTGGTTAGCCTTAAGCCTTGCCAGGCCCACCTAGGTTAAGACCGACTCGGTCTGCCAGACCGAGTCGGTCTTAACCTAGGGCCTTACCCCTGAAGCTTTTTCAGGCTTCGTGGGTGGCCGTCCCGAGCCTGGGCCTTTAGTCTAAATAGTTCGCAAGAAGAGAAAATACATTTATTGGCACCTAAAAATAATGTTTTCCCCCCATTATTGATGCTGGAAATATTAGATATAATGATTGTGTTGCGATTGAGAAGCCGCTAGTCAGCTATTTTATTATAAAAATTTATAAAATTACAGGAGGTTACCATGAATTACCAGTCAAATGCCGGACAGAGTACCCGAATGTTTCCAGGTGCGGGTCGATCAGGTTGGATCTGCTTCGCCCTCATCGCCTTCCTGGTCTTCTTTGCTATCCAACCCTCTTACGGGGCCGTGGCCACCCGGGCGGCGATCGGCCTGGTTGCCCCGGCGGGGATCGTCTTTTTGGGGGGAACTCCCTGGGTCACCGATCATCTTCAAGGGCTTTGCCGCCTCGATCCCGGTGGAATAGCCGGGACTTTCGTTCTGAACGTCGGAACCTGCCAACTCGGGGCCTTTGGTCAGGTGGCAGTTAACGGTGCGACCGTCTATGCGGCCGACAACGACGCAGGACTGATCAGTTTCAATTTCAATGGGGCGACCCTTGATACCCGGACGGTTGTTAATCCGCTGACCGCCAGGATAGCAGACCTTCCCAACGGTGTCGCCATTGGACCAGACAACAATATTTATGTCAGTTATATCCGCAACGGCTTCATTGAACAGGTTACCCCTGCGGGATTACTAACCACCATAGGCACCGATTCGGCCGGGGCCGGTGGCGGAGTTATGGCCCTAGCCTTTGTAGGTAATGACCTCTATCTGGCCGCTGGGGAAACCCCGGAGTTGATCGCCAACGCTACAGCCTGTGTCGGCGCCTGCCAAGGCGGCGCGGTGGCCACTACCGTATCCCTGCCCCAGGCAGTCGTTTTTGACGGAACCAACCTTTTCTTCGGCACCGTATCGGCAGTCTATCAATTCAATCCGGCCACTCCCGCCACACCGGCGATCCTCTTCGCCAACGGCGGGACCGCTCCAGGGACGACAACCCCTGTATTGCCCTTTCTAAACGGAAGCGCCCTGGGGGTGAACGGGACCCTCCTGCTGCTTGGAGATGACCCCACGGCTGGAGCGGGACTCGGTCAAGGCCGGATCTGGAGCATGGATACCACCGCACTTCCAGGCCCCTCACTGACCAACATGGTCTTGGGGACCGCGGCTCATGCAGCCGGTAATTTCACGGCGCCGGCGGGCCTGATCTGGGTGCCCGGCGCCCTGGGCGGGCATTTCTGGGTCTCCGATCATCTGAACGGCTTTTGCCGCCTCGTTAAAGACCCGGTTACCGGGATCTTTTCCGTAGAAGATATAACCGGTTTAACCTCAACCATCGCCTATAGAAACGTCGTGTCCGCGGGCCAAGCCACCTTCGATCCCGTACGGAATCTCATCTACCTGACGGACAACGCTACGAACAACACCGGCATCCACCGCCTGGTCTTCAACCCGGCCACCGAGGAAATTAATCTCGACACCAGCGGGCCGCTCGTCAACGATCCGGTCACCATCATTAATAACCAGCCGACCGCCGCGGCCTTCGGTCCGGACAACAAGGTCTACGTGGGCTTCGGCCGAACCGGTGCGATCAGCCGGATTGCCAATCCCCACGGGACCCCGACCATGGAGAACGTGGGCACCGAACCAGGCGCGATTGCGACGACCCAATTGGCCTTTGTGAACAACAATCTGTTCGTCGCCGGCTCCAACAACCTGGGCCGGATCAACAACGCTGCCGCCTGCACAGGAACCTGCAATGCGGTAACGTTGCTGCCTACGACGATCGTTACCCCCGGTGCCCTGGCTTATGACGGCGCCCGCTTCCTCTATATTGGCACCGCGGATACGGTTTGGCGTTTCAACCCGGCCGACGGGGTCGCCGAGACCTACTCCAACCAGGGGACTACCGGTGTGCTGCCCAATTCACCTTTTCAGAATATAAGCGCCCTAGCCCTGGATCCCGAGGGGACTTTGTACGGCGGCGACGATCCTACCTTGGGGGCCGCGGCTGGACAGGGCCGACTCTGGGCCATCCGCCCCTACCTGCTGCCCATTAAAGACGGCAAGATCGGGGAGGTCGGCACCCAGGTCACCTATACTTTAAACTTCAAGAACACCAGCGGGGTGGCGGACTCCTTTACCCTCAACCACCTCGGCCACAACTGGACCACGACCGGCACCTTTGCCAACGGGACGCTCAATACCGGTCTCATGGCCGTTGACGCCGTGACCACGGCCACCATCCTGGTCACCGTGCCGGCGGGGATCTTTCCCTTGAGCGACACGGCGGAGATCAGCGCCACGTCGGTCACCACCCTGACAAGTAAGACCTTCTCCCTGCTCACGACCACCAAACAGCTTTTCCCGCTCCATCTGCCTGGAATATTCAAGGGAGCGGTCAAGTGATTTAATCTTAACCAAAAAAGGCGCATCCAAGGATGCGCCTTTTTTTTGTACTAACCCCTCAGGTAACGCCTGCGGCGTCACAACCGCAAAGCCTGAAAAAGCTTTGAGTGGAAGGCCCAGAGGCAAGACCGCCTCGGTCTGGCAGACCGAGGCGGTCTGAACACCCGCGAGCTTGATAAATAGAACAGGCGTCTCGCCAGCCGACCAGGCGTTCGCTGCCGCCTCTATACCTCCGGCTTCACTCCAAAACCAAGTTGGAAAGAAGAACCTGGACGGTGACCAATCCGGTGAAAACCAGAAAGAAGAGGATCGAAGTCCAGGTTAATTTCTTCTGAATACCGGGCAGGGAGGTGGAGAGACTGGCTATTTTTTTAAAAGGCATCAGCACCCCGGTACCGATCCCGGCAATGGCCCCTCCCAAAAGGGTCAGGTACAGGGGATAACCGATAAAATGATAATCCTTCTGCAGCAGGCAAAAGGGGCAGGCATGGGTTGGAAGTTCGTAAATATAGAGGGAGATGAAAGAAAAAATGGAGCCGACGGACACGAGCAGGGCCAGGGCGCTCAGACCCGAAAACAGGTAGCCTCCCCGGCCTTTCCGCAGGAAATAAAACCCGGAACCCGTAGTCAGGGCCTGGGTGACATAAAAAACGGCTATAGCCGGGGCCTTCGGGAAAAGCCTCCCTCCCGAAGAACGCACGCCGGTCCCGGTGCTGAAGAGGCTGCCGCAACAGGAGGTGATGACATCCGGCGCCAGGCCGAGAAAATATTTGGCCTGAAGAAAAGTCTCCAGCAGGATCAGGGGCGCCAGGAGCAGGAAATACCCGTACTTGAGGCGAATCAGCGGGTAATCGTCGCCCCGGTTGTCCGCATAGTTCAAAATCAGCCAGACGCCGACAAGGAGAAAGTTGATCAGCTTGAGGATCAAGGTCGGATAGCCGAAGGCATTGACGTAGAGCGACCCTGCGGCGCACATGGCCCCCACGAAAAGGGGGTGGAGCTGCTCGGCCGCAAAAATGTACAGGAAAAAGGAGAGGAGTTCAAAACCGAAGGCATAGGCCAACAGGGTGGAGATCAGGTAGGTCTTTCTTTCGATGTTGAGTTGCAGCTCGCTGCCGCTGTGCAGGTCCCAGCGCCGGAGTATCTGCAGGGCCGGCGGCACCGCATAGAGCACCAGGAAGGCCACCAGCAGGGAACCGACGTATAGGGCCAGGATAGTGGGGTGGAAAAGCAATGAAACCTCGTCGATTAAATTCGAAATCCGAAACTCGAAATTCGAAACAAATTCAAATGACCAAAACCTTTTCCCGACCTCACGGTCACCTACGGTAGTTCACCCACCCGCGAAGCATGAAAATACGAATTTTGACCGAGTAAGTCATTGCGAGGAGTGAAGCGACGAAGCAATCCCCGTCCCAGCTTGGATTTCCTCGAAGCTTATCCGGGGGATTGCTTCGACCCGCCTCAGGCGGGTCTCGCAATGACGAGTCACCAGTCAGGGTATAGAATCTATTTCTGTATTTAACTCCTTCGCCGAACGGTATTCTCGTATCAATTTTCCACCCTTCCATCCCGCACGTTGACCACCCGGTCCGCGGCCTGGGAATCGTATACCAGAGGGTCGTGGCTCGAAATCAGCAGGGTTTTCCCGTCCCGCTTCAATTCCTGTAGAATATCCAGCAACTCTTGGGTAAGGGCGGAATCCAGGTGGGCGGTGGGTTCGTCGGCGATGATGCAGGAAGGGTCGTTGATCAAGGCCCGGGCGACGGTTACCCGTTGGGCCTCCCCCCCGGAGAGCCACTCCACTTTGGAGGAGGCCTTGGGGCCGATACGAAGCCTTTCCAAAAGATTCATCCCCCGTTTCCGGATATCGGCATAGGGCTCTCCCAGAGGCAGGGCGGGCAGCAGGATGTTATCCAGGGCGGTCAGTCCCTTGATGAGATTAGGCTGCTGGAAGATAAACCCGAAGGTCTTCCGGCGGATCTCGGTCAGGAATCGTTCCGGGAGACTGGTAATCTCCCGGTCGCCCAGCCAGATCCGACCCTCGGTGGGCCGGGTCATGCAGCCGATCAGGCTCAACAGGGTCGTCTTCCCCGACCCGCTGGGTCCCTTGATTACCGTGGCCCGGCCGTCCTCTATGGTCAGGCTGATCCCCCGGAGGGCGGCGAACTCGTTGGGTTTCCCCGCGTTGAAGACTTTTTTGATTTCGACCAGTTTAATCATAAAATACCTATTATTTGTCATTGGGCTTCGCCGTAATTGGAGGCTGGCGCCTCGTCATTGGGGCTTCGCCCGTCATTGAAGACGGTAGTGGCAGATCGTAGGTTGGGTAGAGCCGTCTTTCGGCGAAACCCAACACCTCCCAGCCGGCCTTTTTTGTTGAGTTTCGCTTCGCTCTTTTCATCCTACCATTGCTGTTAAAAAATGACGGCGCAGCCCAATGACCGAGGCGTCAGCCTCAATTGACGGGCCTCCGGCCCCAATGACCCAGGCGATTTTATCTCATCACCGAATCCGGGTCGACGATGGCCGCGCGCCAGGCGGGGATCACCGTGGCCACGATATAGGGGACCACTATCAGGAAGAACAGGGCGGCTACCTGCGCCACGTCGACGGCCGGAGTCAATGAAAAATGGGGATAGAGTACCGACCAGCCCTTCAGCACCGGCTCGAAGAGGATGAAGGAGGTCAGGAACACGTGGACATAGGCCAGCAGGATCCCGGGGAGAAAGGCCGTCAGCGAGATCGCCACCCCTTCCCAGAATTTCATCAGGATCACATCCGCGGTTTCCCAGCCGACGGCCTTGAGAATGCCGAGTTCCCGCCGTTCCTCCAGGGTCGGTCCCGAGGCCTTGTCCCAGGCCAGGATAATAAAGGCCAATATGCTGCCGGCGAAAATGGCGATCAGCAGGCCCCCCCGCCAACTGAACACGGTCTCGTAGGTCCGCAATATTTCCTCCCGCAGGATCTGCCGCGTATCAGGCAGGGCTTCCGCCACCTTCAAGGTGATCGTCGCCAGCTCCCGGGGATTCCGAACCCGGACCACCAGATCGGTCGCATAGGCTCCGGCAATGCCGAAAAGATCCCGGAAATCCGACTCGGTAATCAGAATCAGATCGGAAGACACCAGGCCCGTCTCTCCGGGGAAGATCTTTCCGATTTTCAACTCTCGGAGGACTCCGGTATGGGTCCGGAACTCGAGGTCGTCACCCACCGCGGCCAGCCGGACCCGGGCGACGCCCTCCCCTACGGCTATGCTTCCCGGGACCACCGCTGCGTCTTCCGACACCAGGAGGGTGTAGTTGGCCCCCACGATCGGGTCATAATAATACCCCCACAGCCGTCCCCGAATGGACTGCACCCCCCGCAGACCCCGGATCTTTTCCATGTAGCTCAACGGGATCAGTTCATGGCGCCCGGCCACCTGCCTCTGAACGACCATCTCCGGCGCCTCCCGGAGCAGGACCTCTGCCTCCTGCTGTATGGAGCGGGTAAAAAACATTACGGAGGACAGCAGGAAAACGATCAGGGTGTACACCAGCACCAAGGCCGCGTTTTTCCGTTTTCGCCGCAGCAGGGAGGCCAGGGTGAAATCGAGGATGTTCTTCTGGCGTTCAATCCAAACGCGCATTTACCGGTAAAAATCCTTTCATCTATTCTTCCCCGCCTGATGAGGCGAGCCGAGCAGCGACCCGGAAGGGAAATGTTCCAGGGAAAGGGGAGAGTCCTGGAAAGGAGAATGAAAATCGGCCTGGCTGGGATGACGGGTGTAGCGTGCTTCAGTAAAGAGACAAAGATCGGTCAGGCCGTGGCTTCGGACCATTTCCACCCGGACCTGAAACGCTTCCGTATCCGTCTTCTTATCAAGGGAATCCCGGAGAAATACCAGGCCCAGCAGCAGAAACAGGACAAGGGTATATAAAAAGAACAGGTTCGATTTGCGCATAAGGCTGGTTTTCTCGGTGGATATTTAGTAAAATAAGCCCGAATTTGGAAAAATTCAACTTCTAATCGAATAATATTCTTGAAAAATTTCCCCAAAAGGAAAAAAAGATTGTACCCTGTACCTTTGTGGCGCATAGTCTGAAATATGAAAACCGTGAATAAATTAATTTCCCTCTTCCTGATCCTTTTTTTTCTGACCCTTTCCTCTCCCGCCCAAGCCGCCGAGGCCCGCAAGATGTTGGGCCCCTATGAAGTGACAATCCGGATCAGCCGGAATCCCCCTATTGTCGGGGACAATCCCCTCGAGATCGAGATCAAGGACCCCGGGGGCCGCCGGATTACCGAGGCCCAGGTGCTGGTGAATTATTACATGCCCCCCATGCCCCGCATGGCCCCCATGAATTTTACCGAACCGGCCAAGCAGAAGGGCGACCGGTACCAAATGGTCATGCGCCTGATCATGGACGGCCCCTGGGTCATCGCCCTGAAAATCACCCTGGGCGGAAAGATGTCCACCGTCAAGTTCCAGATCAATGCCAGATAAAAAAATGGAGTAATGGAATATTGGAGCGATGGAGTAATGGTTTTTAAAACAATACTCCAATACTCCAACCAATCCATTACTCCTTTGAAACTTGTTTTTTCAGTTCAAAATTCCACTTCCAAATCTGATAAACGGCCGGATAGACCAGCAACTCCAGGAGGAAGGAGGTGAAAATCCCCCCCACCATGGGCGCGGCGATCCGTTTCATCACGTCGGCGCCCGCTCCCAGGGACCACATGATTGGAATGAGTCCGAAAAACATGGTGGCCGTGGTCATGAACTTGGGCCGCAACCGCTGCACCGCCCCGTAACGGATGGCTTCCTGCAGATCGGCCAGGCTGCGCAGGCGTCCCTCCTTTTTGGCCTGTTCGTAGGCCAGGTCGAGGTAGAGAAGCATGAAAACCCCGGTTTCGGCATCCACCCCCAGCAGGGCGATCAGCCCCACCCAGACGCCGATGCTTAAATTATATCCAAGCAGGTAAAGAAACCAAAAGGCCCCGATGGCCGAGAACGGGACGGCCAGGGTGATAATCAGGGTCTTGGTCAGGGACCGGGTATTGAGGTAGAGGAGAAAGAGGATCAAAATCAGGGTCAGGGGCACGACCCAGGTCAGCTTTTCCTTGACCCGTTCCAGGGCCTCGTACTGACCACTCCAGGAGATGGCGTACCCCGGCGGCAGTTTCACCTTTTCCCGGAGCAGTTTTCCGGCTTCGGCGATGTAGCCCTCCTGATCCCGGCCGGTGATGTCCAGGTAGACGTAACCGGCCAGCAGGCCGTCTTCGTCGCGGATCATGGCCGGCCCTTCGGCCACATTGATGCGGGCCAACAGGGAGACCGGGATCTGTTTCTGCCCGCCGGCCACCGGGACCAGCACCCGTGCCAGGGTCCCCAGATCGCCGCGGAAATCACGCTGGTAGCGGACGTTCACCGGGTACCGTTCCCGACCTTCCACCGTGGTGGTCACGTTTTCCCCGCCGATGGCCCGCTGCACCACTCCCTGGGCCTCCTCGATGCTCAAGCCGTACCGGGACAACGCCTCTCGGTCCCATTCGAAATCCAGGAAATAGCCGCTGCCGGTGCGTTCGGCGAAGACGCTGCGGGTCCCCTTCACCGGGGTCAGGACCGCCTCGACCCGGGCCCCTATCTCTTCGATGGTGTCCAGGTCCGCACCGGAGATCTTGAGCCCCAGGGGGGTTTTCAAGCCGGTGCTCAACATCTCGATTCGGCCCTTGATCGGCATGGTCCAGGAGTTGGCCAGTCCGGAAATCTTCAAAGCCTCGTTCATCTGAGAAATCAGGTCTTCCTGGGAAATGTGGTCCGGGGTGATCCGGCGCAGAGCGGCCTTGGCCCAATCCGGCGCCCAGTTCGAATACCAGGTATCCGTTTTCCGCCACTGGGACTTGGGTTTGAGGGTGATGACCGTCTCCAGCATGGAGAGCGGCGCCGGATCCGTAGAGGTCTCGGCCCGACCGGCCTTGCCCAACACGCGGTCCACTTCAGGAAAGCGGCGGATGATCCGGTCCGTGACCTGGAGCAGCTACTGGGCCTCGGTGAGGGAGATCACCGGCATGGTGGTGGGCATATAGAGGATGGAGCCCTCCTCCAGGGGGGGCATGAATTCCGAGCCCAGCTTGAAATAGACGGGGACCGTGACCAGGACCAGGACCAGGGCGGCGACGATCACCCACCACTTCCGCCGCA
>JACRCK010000107.1 GCA_016219065.1 Deltaproteobacteria bacterium | reverse complement strand
TAACCATCAGACTCGGCCTCTCCTACTGGGCCACCTTCCTGCTGGCTTTAACGGCTGTTCCCTTCTATATGCGGATCTTTATCTTTTTCCATGATTGCGGCCATGGTTCCTTTTTCCGGAACAGGAGGGCGAATACCATCCTGGCCTATGTCTGCGGCATACTTACCTTTACACCCTTCGAGCAATGGAGGCATGACCACGCCCTGCATCATGCCAGCATTGGGAATCTTGACCGCCGCGGTCCCGGAGCGATCAGGATCATGACCGTGGCTGAGTATCTCGGGGCTTCACTGGCGCAGCGGATCAAGTACCGTTTATATCAGAATCCCTTCATCATGTTCGGACTGGGTTATTTTTATACCTTTTTCATTCTATACCGGTTTCCCCATCTCGATGACGACCCAAAAAGGCGACGCAGCGTATACTTCACGGACCTGGCCCTCGCCGCTATTGTCGTTACGGCCTGGTACACCATCGGTATCAGGGAATACCTCCTGATTCAAATGCCGATCGCCCTGATCGCCGGGACTCTTGGGGTTTGGATCTTCTATCTTCAGCATAATTTTCCGGGCACCTATTTCGCCCGCCAGAAAGAGTGGAACCATTTGACGGCCTCCCTGAGGGGCGCCTCCTACTACAAACTCCCTCCTATTCTGCAATGGGCCACCGGAAACATCGGCTTCCATCACCTCCATCACGTGCGTCCCCGGATCCCCAACTACAACCTGCCCAAGTGCTACGCGGAAACGAAGGAATTGCACGTGAAGGGGCTAACCCTCCGCAGAAGCCTGGACGCCCTCCTCCTGAGCCTCTGGGATGAAGACCAGAAAAAGCTGGTCAGTTTTCGGGATATCAAAGACCGGCGTTGGCGGCTGCGCTCATCCCCTTTCTCGACGCCCGATAAGGAGATCTAGATGATAAACGTGCCCTGGCGAAAACTTTTCTCTTTGATGCCATTGGTGGCCATTATCGTATTCAGCGGCAGCCTGGCCACTGTTTTAGGGGGAACCCGACAAGAGCACGTGCACCATAGGGCACCTGGGGTCATGCCCTTCGATATTTCAAAAACCCTACACATCTTCCAGATGACCGCGACGGGAGGGGTGCAAAAGGTCATTGCGAAAGACCCCGGCGCAACCGATCAGATAGCGCTCATTCGACAACATCTCCAGCACGAAGCCAAGCAGTTCCAGCAGGGCGACTATTCGGACCCGGCTAAACTGCATGGCGTCGATATGCCGGGGCTCAAGGAACTTCAAGCCGGGGCCTCGCGTATCAAGGTCTCCTATGGGGCGCTGCCTTCCGGCGCTGCGATTACCTTTGAAACGGCCGATCTGCACTTGTTAACGGCCCTGCACCGTTGGTTCGGGGCCCAGTTGTCGGAGCACGGGGCCGACGCACGGTCCGAGTGAACAGGCCAGGCCAAATGATTAAGAAGAACCTGACCATGATGATCGAGTGGCTTCGGCCGACCGCTCCCCCACCTGATTGGAGCGCTTCAGCAATAAGGCCCGGCACGGGAGCGGGATGCTGACGGTTTTTAGGATTGCAGGCCCCCGTTTCAGGAACTATAAAGAACCAACCCCAGCGCCCTGGTTTTATGTTCCCAGGACCTTTCTACTTTGGGGTTCATTCAATAAAAACAACGGGAGGGAAAATGCCGCGAACCGGCTTCCCGGAACCTTCCCCTCGTTGAAGATCATTGGCAGCTAATAAGGTCCGGCCTGGCAGTTGCCGGAGATTAAACCGCCGATGACCCCCAGCGAAAAAATGATGCTTCCGATCAGGATCAGCTTTGCTCTCAAACGTTTCATACCCTCCACTTTTGCTTCGCCCTTTTCAGGCAAATGGCCGCTTACGATAAATCAGGTCCCAACCAGGTCCCCGCAGCCGATTGGGGGAACCTGGGAAAGGTTTCATTGGCTTCTTATCGGTTCGGGGTGCTGATGTTTAAAAATTAATTTTCAGTTACTCATCAGTGAGCGATATTCACCGATTGGTGGCGGGGAGGGTCGAAAAGACGGAAAAAAACCAAGCCGGCAAGGATTACTTGCCGGAAACCGCGAAGGCCCCTTGGGCGCCCCATCTGGTGGAGAAGACGGGCCTGGAGGAAGCCGCGCCGGCTTGCAGACCCTGCCCGGGGTCAGGCCCAGCCCAAATATTCTTAGCCCGCCGCGGTGGGAATAAGGCTTTAGGGAACGATCCGGCCACCGGGATAAGGTGGGCCGCCGGCGTAAATTTCTGCGACCTGGATCGCCGCCGAGCGCTTGGACGGTAACCAGCATCCTTTGGCCTGATAGGAAACAGCCTCCGAGGTGAGGACGTTGGCGGCCACCAGGGCCTCGGCAGGGGGGCAGGATAGACCGGAGGTTTTCCAGCAGACCAGTTTTGTCTGCCCCCCCGGCTGCAATGATAAAGAGGGAATGACCTGGGGGTATCCGTCCGGTCCGATCCAGGCCAGGCATTTGACCGCGGCCATCCGGGCGAATTCGCGCTGCACCGCCAGGGGGATGCTTACACCATCCGGGCCGGTCTCGCCCTCTTCTCTGTGAGCCCAAGCCGCCAGACGGGCCAGCAGGTAATCTTTCAGCACCTGGAGCTTGGAGCGGGAAAAGGTGCTTGCTACTCGGGTAACGCGGATGAGGCCGGCATTGCGCACGCCGGTATAGGCGTTATAGCGCAGGTGGGAGCTGCCTTTTTGGAAGTCCACATAAGGGCCGGTACGCTGGAATTCCATAAAGTCCCCCTGCAAAATCCAGCCTTTTAATTCCGGAGTGCTGACCAGGATGGCGAGTCGCTGGTCTTCCTGAAGATTTCTGATGCTTTTGCGCAACAGGAAATTTCCGAAGAAGAGCACATCCTCCTGGTCTTCGGCCGGCCGCAAAGAAATGCAGGGCACGACATTGGGGAGGCCCTCGCCCGAGCGGGTGGCCAGAAACTTGGGGGTCAGCTCCCCGCGCAAGGCGCTTACCAATCCGGGAAACTTTTCAAGCTGGGACATAGCCGGCCTCAATGGGAAAAATTCAGATCACCGGGTGGCCCCGGACCAGACGGCCTCCGGCACTAATTCTACAGCGGCCTGATGCAAGCTTTCCATCTCCCCTGGAGTCAACAAGGGCGTCTTTTCCAGCAAATAGGGCCGGTCGAGGCGCTGGTATTTGGGCCGGCCCAAGTTCGTGTAAGCCAGCAAGTCCCAACGCCGGACGGTAGGCAATGCTTCCCGAATAAAGGCCCCGATGGCCCGGATATTTTCCACCTCATCGGTATACCCGGGAATGACGGGGGTGCGAATCCACATCGGTATCCTTTGGGCGGAGAGGAGGCCGGCGTTCTTCAGGATGATCTCGTTGGAGACCCCCGTGACCCGTTTATGTCTTTCCCGGTCCATGATTTTTAAATCGAACAAAACCAGATCCACCCAGGGTAATATGGCCTCCAAACGCTCCCAGGCAACCGCACCGCTGGTATCCAGGGCCGTGTGCATACCGGCCTTTTTACAACGGGGCAGCATTTGGGTCAGAAAATCCGCTTGCATCAGGGGCTCGCCGCCGCTGAAGGTGACACCGCCGCCGGAGGTCTCATAAAAAACGCTGTCTTTCAAGAGTTCGGCCAGCAGTTCATCGGAGGTGAAAGGGCGGCCGATGATTTCCAAGGCCCCGGCCGGACAGGCCTTTGCGCACCGGCCGCACAAGGTGCAGCGCTGGCGGTCGATCTCCATTCCTCCCGGAGTGAGCAGCAAAGCCTTTTCCGGACAGGTGTTCAAGCAATCTTGGGCCCCCAGGCAGCGCACAGCATACCACATCAGCTCTCCTGCGGCGTGTAGGCCTTCGGGATTATGGCACCAGGGACAGCGCAAAGGACAACCCTTGAAAAAAACCGTAGTGCGGATGCCCGGTCCGTCCTCCGTGCTGAATTGCTGGATATTGAAGGTGAGGCCGAATGACATTTTTGTTTTGCTGGCAGCCGTTGCGCCTCATTAAAAGCTTGTTCACCGCCAGGGCGCAATGAAAAAATATTTTCCTTGGCGTTCTTGGCGTCTTGGCGGTGAAATCATCTTTCCCTTCCGGGTCACTCAAACCGGGTGCGACTCCCGGGCGATGATCTCGTCTTGTATCTCTTTGCCCAGTCCCACGAAATAGGCATTATAGCCGGTGACCCGCACCAGCAGATTGTGATACTCGTCGGGAAACTTTTGGGCCTGCTTCAGGGTCTCGGCATCAAGCACATTGATCTGCAGGCAAGTCCCGCCTACCCGGCCGTAGGCGCGCAGCAGGGCCTTGAGCTTTTGGCGCTGCTCGGGGTTTCGAAACAGGGCCGGGCTGAAGCTCATGGTGTGGCTGGCCCCGTTGGGAGCGGTCTCCAAGCCCAATTTACCCACGCTTTTGATGACCGCGGTCGGACCGCGGCGGTCGGCCCCGTTGACCGGGCAGACGGCGTTGGAGAGGAACTCCCCCCGGCGCCGGCCGTCCGGTGTGGCCGCCGTCGACGGGGCATAGGCGATCCAGTAATTCCAGGAAAGATAGCCCCCCCGGTAGCGCTTCCCGGTGGGGGAAAAGTGCTGGAAGGCTTCTTCGGTCCAAAAGCGGCTGACCTCGCGGGCGATTTCGTCGGCATAGCCGTCATCGTTGCCGTATTTGGGGGCCTTGGTCCGCAGCATCCGGCGCAGGCTTTCATAGCCTTCAAAATCGGCCTTGAGGGCATCCACCAATTCTCCCATTGCCAGCAAATGCTCTTCAAAGACCAGCTTTTTTACAGCCGCCAGGCTGTCGGCGGCCGTAGCCAGGGCCACCCCTTCGACGGTCAGGAAGTTATACCGGGCCCCGCCGGCGTTGCAATCCCGGCCGCTTTGCAGACAGCCGTCCACCAAGGCGCTCAGGTAAGACACCGGTTCCCAGCGGGCCCGGCCGGCATCGGCGATATTGTTGACGGCTAGGAGTCTTTCCAAAATAACTTGGAGCTGTTGCTTGAAGGCCGCCAGGAATTCCGGAAAGTCTTTGAACCCTTTTGGGTCTCCGGTGTGGGGGCCAAGGCGTTTACCCGTAGCCATATCGCCGCCGTCGTTCAACGCCAACTCAACCGCCTTGGCCAGATTCAGGTTCACATCCACCGTACCCGAACGGTCGTCACCGGCCAGGGTGTTTTCCAGGCAGCCCACCGGGGCGTAATCCCAAAGACGCTCTTCGGGCAGGCCCTGCCATCTCAGGCCGGCCATGGAATTTTCGTCGAAATTGAGCAGAAAGGGCGAGCCCTGGGCCTTGGCCAACATGGCCACCAGACGGTCGAGCAACTTCTCCGGGGTGCCGGCATGGAGGCGGACGTTGGGCTTGGGCTCCAGGAGGTTCATCTCTTCGATCACCTCCAGCAGCAGATAGGTCAAGTCATTGGCGGCATCGTTGCCCCGGCTATCCAGGCCGCCCAAGGTGATCAACTGGCCAAAGGAAGAATTGATCCCTTGATTGGTGCCGGTCCAGCCCTGATAATCGTAAACATAGTTATGCTTGATCCACCAGCATTGCAGCCATTCCCGCCCCTTCTGATCGGTGAGCCGGCCGGCCTCGCGGTCCGCCCGGAAGAAAGGATAAAGGTACTGATCCACCCTGCCCGGCGACAACCCGGGTCCCGGATAGCTTTCGGCGGCCATGGCCAGCATGTGGGTAAACCAGAGGGCTTGCAGGGCCTCCGGAAAGGTTTCCGGCGGCCGCCAGGGAACTTTTCGGCAGATGCGGGCGATTTCTCTGAGCTCACGGCAGCGCTGCGGATCGACTTCGCTCCCGGCCAGGCTTTGGGCCTTGGCGGCGTAGCGTTCAGCCAGGACACGGGTGGCCTCGGCGGAAATCATGACGGCCCGGGCCAGGTTTTTCTGCTCCGGCGTGCTCGTTGGATTATGGAAGATATCCCGGGCCTCAGCATGAATCCCCTGCCAGCCCATTCTCAGGACCTTGGGATAATTAGGCACTAAATGGCCGGGGACGGCCCCGCAATTTCCCACCCCCGCGCTGTTGAGCTCATTCCAGGCTTTGAGGAATTTTTGCTCTTCCCGGTCCCGGGCCCGGGCTTCGTCTTTCCGGAGGCACCGGGAAAGGGCCGTGTTGAAATGGGAGCCCACAATCAGCTCGCCTTCCAGGATCTCCACCGGCAACTGGGAGCGCACCACTTCCTGAAAGAAAAGGGCTTGGCGAACGACCAGGGGCTCCTGCCAAAACCCCGCGGGCAGACCGACGGTCTGGGCCGCGGCCCACAGATAACTGCGGAAGCCTTTCTGAAAAAGGGCGATCTCGGGCACATTGGTCCAACTCCAGATGGAATAGACCGAGTCCCACGGCGTGCCGGTGGTGTAAGCCCGCACCTCGTTGGTGTATTCCCGCTCGTAGAAGGACCAGAACTGGTGACGTAATTTTTGCACCCTGGCTGAAAGCGTGGCAGCGGCCGACCACAAGTCGGTTGGTGAGACGGTGCAGCTTGATGCGGTTGTCATGGATGCACCCCCCTTTAGGACCGCGGTTGAAAAAGCACAGGCGGCCCGGGGAAAAAGACCGGTTTACTGAAATGGGCAAAAGACAGGTGATAAAATTAACATGCGGGCGTTCAAAAAGCAATGGCCTTACGCTCCCAGGGCTTCCTTTTGGTCGGTTGTTTTCTGTTATAATAACTGGGCCGGATGGGCCAGGAAGTCGACGACCTCCGGCTTTTCTCCCGCTGCCAGGGTCTCCAGCAGCTTGATGACCACCTAGGGGCCTTCCGGTTCGATCTTGGACACTTCTTCGAGGCATTGGGACACCAGTTCCCGGTTTTTCTTAAAGCCTGGAGCAATTCCGGACCCCTTAAGTCCATTATCCCCGTTTGTCTTTTCTTCTTGACGCCCCTGAGGGGCTTACTCTATACTCGCGCCCCTATAAAGTAATTCTTATTAAAATTTCAAAAGGATATGAGAGCATCCGGAGGATGGATCATGTTAACTTGGCTTCGCGCGGCCTTGGGCCGCCTCTTCGCACTGGCCTTTATAACAATCCTTTGTGCTGGGGAGGGCTTCGGTCAGTCTGAAGGCACGTTCCCGAAGGACCCCTTCAACGGATTGCAGGTCACTTATAAAATCGCTGGCGCGAATGTGTCTAAATTTGCAGACGTTCCCGGCTTCACCTGGACCCGCACCCTGACGATCACGGGGTTCGAGGGGTCCGGGGATTTGACCATCAGTGGAAAGCTGACGGCCGATTGGGGATACTACGCTGATGTCGTCGTGGGGGTATCCGCCGGTGGTAAAACGGAATCCAAGACCTATAAGATTGAGCCGAACAAGCCCCAGACGTTCGCTGTTCGCGTGCCCATCCCCAAAAACGCCAAAACGGGCGGTGTCTCCATTGTCATGACGGGCCACTATAATGCCGGCACGCGGGGTGTGGTGGTCAGGGGTTCCTGGGATACCCACGGGCAGACAACCCCACCGGCAGACCCCGACCAGAACCGGGGTCCCCAGTCTCCGGTAGCGAGGATGAAAGAGATTCTCAGACGTTACCAAGCCGCCATGCCAGTGGGGATAGCGGCAACAGGACCCATAAACAATTTATGGGCAGATAACACCGGGGATCCGCGATATAAGGAATGCGCCTGTGGCGGGTATCAGAGTAAAATCCTCACCTTGCTGGGCCAACTTCAATATAGCAGTAACCCGAAGGAAAAAGCGCTGTTTGAAGGATATGGCCCGGAAGGATTCGAATACGGCCCTATTGCGGGATGGATGGGCGGGCATCAGGCGGTCGTCCTATACCCCAAAGGCACGGATTGGAGGGTAACCGGAACGGTGCTTGATCCCTGGCCGACGCAGAACCACGCAGGAACGCCGATAACATACCCTGTGGCTGAGTGGGCGAAAAAATTCCCCCCGCTTGAAAAGAGCGGGGAGACCCGTAATCCCTGGGCGCGACTTGAATATTATACCGGCAAGTACTTCTCGGACGCCTATCCAAATCCCTATGATCCGCCGAAGATCCCGGAGGAGGTGACCATATGGATGCAAAAGCAGCCGGAGGGACTGAGAAATACGTTGAAGAGTATAACGGACCGCCATGAAAGGTATTTACGCACCATGAATGAATACAAAAACCACAAGAATACTGCCACCCTTAAGGCTCATTGTCCCCTCAATGTGTACCTTATGGACGGCCGCGGGCGCATAAGCGGTTTTCCCGGTGGCGTCGCGCGCCTGGAAATTCCCGAGGTTCTCATCAACACCCTCAGGCTGGCGGACGGTACCTACTGGACAGAGCTGAACTATCCGAGAAACACGGATTACAAGGTAATTTTCGAAGGGACGGGTAACGGCCCGGCTACTGTTTACACGGGCTTTAACCTGAAAGCCGACGCCAGAGAGCGTAGAATCTATAAGTACGACCTAAAGGTCGCCAGCGGACAGAAGTATTCGCTGGATCAGAAAGACGAGAATGCGCAACTAAGAGCTAGTTCCCCTTCCTCTCCACTTCCTGCGCCTGAACTGGATCCGACACTTCAAAGCAGCGGTACGCAGAAATCCCAACCCGTGGAGATCCTTAATACGATGAATATTAATGCGGTTTATAACGGTCCAACAAGGTCCACCACTTTCGTGACCGACCGGCCTGTCCTTGTCACACATATCTTGACTTACCACTGGAACAATGCCCGAGGCAAGGCACCGGGCGCCATCGGATTGCGAGCCGAAACCGGCAAGATGTACGGTCCCTGGGGGGCGAAAGGCAGCCCCGGCCAGGGAGGTGTGCCGGACGCTAACTGGGAAGTCTTCCCTAAAGTGGTTATCCCGGCAGGTACTTATACGGTAATCGACTCTGACCCGGCAACTTGGGCCCAGAACAGCGCATCAGGAGGTCGGGGAATGTGCTTTGTTAAGGGCGCTTCCGGACTTTGATCGCGCACAGGGTGCCTATTGGTATCAAGGAGTTCGTTGCCTCCCTCAGCCCGTCGGCGCCACTAGTGGGAGGTGAGTGGCTTCTCCGACTTCCCTGGGGTTAGGCCAGCGCTCAGCGTTCGGATTCTATCCATCTCCGGGAGGCCTCGAAGTTCTTCCGAGCCGTAGCGGTTCGGGCCACCCCACCCTGATCGGACGGGGGTATGTTTGGATTGGTCAACCCCATCATCGAACAATAGTTATTGTAAGCGGTTTCGATCTCACTACTGAAGCCCATAGTGTCCTGCATGTGATTGATGGAAAACTTGGTCATCCGGACCCAGAAAGGATTCTCGAGATAGTTCTCCGCTACTCGGTCGGCGTAGGCCAGGGTTTCTCTTTCCAGGTCGTCCTTAGGAAAGATTCGATTTACCCACCCGTGTTTGCAGGCCTCCCGGGCGGATAGGAAACGATGCTCAAACAGCAGTTCCTTGGCCTTGCGCGGTCCCAGATCCCAAGGGGCATGGAAGTACTGTACCGGACCGGGCAGGAAGAGGGCGTCCTCGGCGGCGAAGATGACATCCATGGCCGAGGCGAACATGCAGCCCCCAAAGATGCAATACCCTTGGACCATGGCCACCGTGGGTTTGGGAAGATTACGCCAGCGCAGCGTATTCTCCAGGCAGATCGCCCGCATGTCCATAAACTCCTTAAACCGGTCCAATTGGGCGTGCCCCTGGGCTTCCCGGTAAGCAACGTCCTCTTGGGTGCCGAGGTCGTGCCCGGCGGAAAAGTGCTCTCCTGCACCGGAGAGCACAATGGCCCCTACCTGCCCGTCCTCGACGGCGCGACCAAAAGCGTCGTCCAGTTCCTCCCGCATGAGATAACTCTGGGCATTCAGGTAGCGCGGTCGGTTCAGAACGACCCTGGCCACCTGGCCCGGTTCATAAATAATGTGTTGATAGGCCATGCCGCTTCTCCTTTTACAGCTCCGGGAGCCTTACCTTATTTTTTCAGAGACCCAGTCCGGCAATACCTCGGTGGTCTTCATGCGGCCGGCTTTAATCTGACTGCAAATCTCATTCACAAAGAAATCCTCTTTAAAACATTCTTTAAATTGTTCTCTTTCCACCTGCAACCCGTCGGCGCAGTCTAGGTTTTGAGCGGCTTGCACGGCCTTCTTGGCGTGAGCGAGGGCGTATTGGGGATTTTTAAAAATAGACTTCAGAAACTTAGCCGCTTCGGCCGGAAGTTCGGCCGCCGGGGCGACCTGATTAACCAAGCCCAGCTCCCGGGCCTCTTGGGCGTCATAGAGACGGCCCCGGAGGATGATCTCCAGGGCCCGGCCTTTGCCCACCAGCCTGGGCAGCCGTTGAGTGCCCCCTCCGCCCGGAATGATCCCTACTCTTACCTCGGGAAGTCCCAGTCGGGCCGTCTCGCTGGCGATCCGGTAATCGCAGGCCAGGGCAAATTCATACCCGCCCCCATAACAAAGCCCGTTAATGGCCGCCACCAGGATGAGCGGACTTTCTTCCATGCGGTTAAATAGTCTCTGGATGTGGGCGGAAAAGGCCAGGGCCCCTTCCGCATCATATTGCATCATCTCGACTCCGTCCGCCCCGCCGATAAAATAGGAATCCCCAGCTCCGGTAAAGACGATGGCTCTCACCGCAGTTTTCTCGGTTTCGGCAAGCAGTTGTTCCATTTCTTCCATCAGGGCCGTATTAATAGAATTCCGGTCTCCCGGCCGGTTGATGGAAACCCAGCAGATGTCTCCCTGAATATCAATCCGATTCAAGGCATAGACCTTCGACATAATCAGTGACCTCCTTTTAAATTTTGAAGGGCCTTTTTGTCGATCTTTCCGACTGAAGTGGTCGGCAGGGAATCTAAAAACTCAACGGATCGAGGCACCTTATAATGGGCCATTTTGTTGCGGGCCAGTTCGATAATCTCCCGTTCGTTGAGCAGCGCCCCTTCTTTCAAAATCACAAAAGCTTTCGGCACTTCGCCCAATCTTTCATCCGGAAGGCCGACCACGGCAATCGCGGCGAGGCGTTCT
>JACRCK010000109.1 GCA_016219065.1 Deltaproteobacteria bacterium | reverse complement strand
GAAACGAAAAAGGAAACACAAGCACCCGCGGGGGACCTCCTCCGGGAAGCCCTGGAGAAATCGGGGGGACGCCGCCTGGAAGCAGCCGATTTACTAGGCATAAGTCGAACCTCACTCTGGCGGAAAATGAAAAAAATGGGTCTCGAATAAATGGTTTTATGTTTCATATGTTTCATTTTGTTCCAATAGGCTATTTATTTAAAACTAATTGAAATCTAAGAATATTTTTAATAATCGCCAAATAGGATTTTTTTTTGAAACGCCCTTCTTTCTTTTGCCCGCCTGACTGAATCCGCCTTTCTATATTTTTAATAATTAAAATCAATAAGTTAAATTGATTGGCATAGCTATTGCCTTAGTGCTCCTGTAAAAATGACCCATACAGGAGGTTCAGTGTGAACAAAGAACAGATTTCCATCGATGACATCATTGAAAGATATCCGGGCAAACCCGAATATCTGATATTTCTCCTTCAGGATCTCCAGCATGCCTATAACTATATATCTCCCGTTGCGCTGGCCCTGGTTTGCGATCATGTCGGGATTCCTCTGAGCCAGGCTTACGCTGTGGCTACTTTTTATCAGTCCTTCAGCCTGGAACCCAAGGGAGAGCATGAGGTCCGGGTCTGCCAGGGGACGGCCTGCCATCTGAAAGGCGCTCCCCGGGTGGTGGAAGAGGCGGAACGGAAGCTGGGGATCAAAGCCGGGCAGACCACCAAGGATTTGAAATTTACCCTGGAAACGGTCAACTGCCTGGGGGCTTGCGCCCTGGCCCCGGTGGCGGTCATCGATGAAGAATATCATCCGAATATAACCACCCGACAGCTTCTGAAAAATCTTGACAAGCTGGCGGCGGAATAGCGAACAAGGAGAAAGATTATGGCGTGGGCATCAACGGCACCAACCCTTGACCGGCAGGGCCTGCAATCGCCGGAAGATCTGCAAACCTACCGGGAGGAGCTGCTGGCCGATCAGGACCCCAACCAGCCGGTGGTCATCGTCTGCCACGGCACCGGCTGCCTGGCCAACGGCAGCCCCCGGGTTACCGAGGCCTTAAAGAAAGCCCTGGGGGCCAGCAAAATCAAGGCCCGGGTCATGCCGGGCATCAAGACCACCGGGTGCCACGGTTTTTGTTCCCGGGGGCCCCTGGTCATTGTCCGCCCCTTGGGCCTCTTTTACCAGCGGGTAAAACCGGACGACGTGGAAGAAATCGTTAAGACGACTTTGGTGGAAGGTAAACCGGTGGAGCGGCTGCTTTATCTCGATCCCCGCACCCGGGAACCCATCCCCCTGGAAACCGATATCCCTTTTTATAAAAATCAGCAGCGCATCGTGCTCCGGAACATCGGGAAAGTGGATCCCACCGACCTGCGCGATACCATTGTCCGGGGCGGATATCAGGCCCTGGCCAAGGCCTTGACCACCATGACTCCGGAAGAGGTCGTCCGGGCGGTGGAGCAATCGGGATTGCGGGGCCGGGGCGGGGCCGGGTTTCCGACCGGCCGGAAATGGCGCAGCGCCCTGGCGGCCGTTAAAAAAAGGGGCGGGCCGGTTTATGTGATCTGCAACGGCGATGAGGGCGACCCGGGGGCCTTTATGGACCGGACCATCATGGAAGGGGATCCCCACGCCGTCATCGAGGGGATGATCCTGGGGGCCTTCGCCCTGGGCGCCCATCAGGGGTTTATCTACGTCCGGGCCGAGTACCCCATTGCCATCAAACACCTGACCATCGCCATGGATCAGGCCCGGGCCCTGGGCTTGTTGGGTGGAAACATACTGGGTACCGGCTTTTCCTTCGATATTCAGATCAACCGGGGGGCCGGCGCCTTTGTCTGCGGTGAATCGACGGCCCTGTTTGCCTCGATCGAAGGCAAGGCCGGAGAACCCCGGCCCAAGTACGTGCGGTCGGCCGAAGAAGGGCTCTGGGGCAAACCCACCGTCCTGAACAACGTGGAATCCTGGGCCAACGTTCCTTTGATCATCGAGCAAGGCGCGGAATGGTATGCGGGCATCGGGGTCCCCCACAGCACCGGCACCAAAGTCTTTTCACTGGTGGGCAAGGTCAACAACATCGGCCTGGTGGAAGTGCCCATGGGCATTGCCCTGAACAAGATCGTGGAAGAGATCGGCGGCGGGGTCCCGGGAGGCCAACCCTTCAAGGCCGTTCAGACCGGCGGTCCCTCCGGCGGCTGTATCCCTTATTCGTTGAAGGACATCCCGGTGGATTTCGATTCCCTGATCCAGGCCGGATCGATGATGGGTTCCGGGGGCATGATCGTCATGGATCGGAAAGACTGCGTGGTGGACGTCTCCCGTTATTTCTTGAAATTCCTGGAGGAGGAATCCTGCGGGAAATGCCTCCCCTGCCGTCTGGGCATCACCCGCCTGCGGGAAATGCTGGACCTGTTCAGCCGGGGGGAAGGGTCGGAGAAGGATCTGGAGGATCTGCACGGTCTGGCCCAGGCCATCCAGGACGGCTCCTTGTGCGCCCTGGGAGGGAGCGCTCCCAACCCGGTCCTGACCACCCTGCGCTATTTCCAGGATGAATACCTGGCCCATATCCAGGAAAAACGCTGCCCGGCCGGCGTCTGTAAGGCCTTGATCACGTATGCCATCGATGAGAAAAAATGTACCGGCTGTAGGGTCTGCGCCCGCGGTTGTCCCCAGAAATGCATCAGCGGCGAGAAGAAAAAACCGCATCGGATCGACACCGAACAGTGCATCCGCTGTGGAGTTTGTCTGGAATCCTGTAAATTCGAGGCGGTGAATGTTTTTTAACCGCGCCTATAAGGAGGCTTGCTATAATGATATCCTTTAAAATCAATGACCAGGAAGTGGAGGCCCGCGAGGGCTGGACCGTCCTGGAGACGGCCAAGGAATACGGGATCCGGATCCCCACCCTCTGCTACCACGAGGCCGTTTCCACCAGCGGGGCCTGCCGCTTATGCGTGGTGGAAGTTAAGGAAGGCAACTGGTCCAAAGTGGTCATTTCCTGCATGTATCCGGTACGGGAGGGTCTGAACGTTTTCACCGACAGCGAACGGGTTAAAAACGTGCGGCGCTGGATCCTGGAGATGCTGCTGGCCCAATGCCCGGCCAGCGGGGAAATTAAAAAACTGGCGGCCGAATACGGCGTGACCGCCACCCGCTTCGGGCTAAAAAATAAGGAAGAAGAGTGCCTGCTCTGCGGGCTGTGCGTCAAGGTCTGCCGGGAGGTGGTCGGAGTTTCCGCGATCACCACCATCGGGCGGGGGGTCCATAAGACCATCGGCGCCCCGTACGGCAAACCAGCGGAAGCTTGTGTGGCCTGCGGTTCCTGTGTAACGGTCTGTCCTACCGGGGCCATGCGCACCCGCCTGGACCGGGTCCGCGGCGGCGACCATCATAAACCCCTTGCTGCCCCCCACGTATAAGGAGGTGTGCCCCATGGATAACAACAAAAAAATAGGCGTCTTTCTCTGCCAGTGCGACGGGCGGATCGACCCCTGGATCGACTTGAAAGGATTGAAAGCATCCCTGGAACCGAACCCTTTGATCAGCGAGGTCGAAATTCTCCCCCTGGCCTGCACCACCCCGGGGCTGAGCGCGCTGAAAACTTCCGTAGCCAACGGGGGGTTGAATCGCCTGGTTATCGCCGGCTGCGAATCCCGCGTGCTGCTGAAAAAATTCAACCAGGAGTTCTCCGGTACGGAGGTCCTGGAAGGCCAGATCGACATGGTCAATCTGAAGGACCACGTAGCGGCGGTCCACCAGCTTTCGCCGCAGGAAATGGCCGCCAAAGGCGCCAAGCTGATCCAGGCCTCCGTGGCCGGCCTGGCCGTCCTGGAGCCCACGGTCCCGGAAAAGGTGGAGTTCGTCGGTCCGGTCATGATCCTGGGCGGCGGGATCTCCACCTACGCGGCCGCCCAGGAACTTTTACGCAAAAACATCGCTTGTATCCTGGCCGTGCAGACCGATGAGTATGAAGATGAAATCCGCATGCTTCATGAACACTACCCCGGGGAACGGCATTATTACGATCGTCTGCAAAAAATCATGCAGGAAGTGGACGAAAGTCCGCTGGTCCGGCGGATAACCATCGGGGAATTGAAAAGCGTGCGCGGGCGGACCGGCCACTACACCGTGACCTTCTCCACGCTGGAAGAGGGACCGGCCAAAGTATTCGAAGTGGGGACCCTCATCGCCTGTCTGGACGGCCAGATGTTGAACCAGGGCTCGGACTTCGGCCATGACGGCAAAACGGTCATCTGCCACACGGAAATCGAGGAAATGATCTGGACCCACGGGGTCCCGTCCGGGAAGATCGTTTTCTGGATCAACGACTACGAATCCAAAACCCCGGAGTTCGCCTACCTGTCGGCCAGAACCGCCTGGTCCATCGCCCAGTACATGGTCACCCATCGCAAGGACCTCGAAGTCAATTTTCTTTACAACCACCTGATGGACATCCCCCTTTCGGCCGAAGAACGGCAGTTGGCCCGGAAACACAAAATCAAGTGGGTGCCTTACGACGGCGCCATCCGACCGACGGTGCAGGCGGGCTATCTCACTTACTGCGATCCCCGGGACCATACCGAGTATGAAATCCCCTGGGATAAATTGATCCTGTCTCCCCGGCGTTCGGTAGGCCTGGAGGCCACCCGCGTCGCCCGCATCCTCGGCCTGGAGTGTGAAGAGGGTCATTTTCTGGAGGTGAAAGGGGAAAAGGTCCGCCCCGAACAGGTCGGGCGGGACGAGATGTTTCTGGCCGGCAGCGCCCGCCATCCCTGCGATCTGCACGAAGCCCTGCGCCAGGGCCGCCGGGCCGCGGCCAAGACGTCGGAACTGGTTGACTTGGCCAGGACGGGAAACCTCTATGCGCCGCGCATGGTCTGTACCGTCAACCAGTCCAAGTGTACCGGCTGCGGTCTCTGCAAGGAGATCTGTCATTGCGGGGGCATCGAGCCGGTGGAAGGCCTGGGAGGCGGCATCCCGCGGGCCGTGGATCCCATGGTCTGCACGGGAGGAGGGACTTGCGCCGCCGCCTGCCCGCACCACGCCCTGGTCCTGCAAAACAATACCGACCAACAGCGGGAGGCCCAGGTGGCCGCTCTGGCCGGGGCGCTGACCGAGGGAGAAATCATGGCCTACGGCTGTGTATGGGGGGGATTGGCCGCCGCCGATCACGCCGGCCTCAAGGGCATGACCTACGACCCCCGGATCTACCTGCTGCGGGTGGGCTGTATCGGGCAACTGGATCCCTCCGTCATGGCCCGGGCCTTCGTCGAGGGGGCCAACGGCTTGATTCTGATCGGCTGCCCGCCGGGGGACTGCCACCATTCTTTCGGCCTGGATCATACCTGGAGTCGGGTCAATCTGCTCAAAAAGCTGCTGGAGTTCTGCGGTCTGGATCGCCGACGTATTGCCCTGGCCCATGTGGATTTAAACAAGCCCCAGGAGTATATCGTGTTGGCGGAGAGCTTCATCAAACTGATCAACGAACTGGGGCCCATCGAACGGACCCCCCATATGCTGGAAATGCTCAGAGGCTTATATTCCGTGGTGAACAATTCCCGGGTCCGCTGGGTTCTGGGCGCCACCCTGCGGCGTCCCTGGGAAGAAGTGTATCCGGGCAACCAACGGAACGCCCTGGCCTTCGACAAGGATTTCCTGGGGATCGCCAGGGAAGAGTGGTTGAAGGCCCGCATCGCCAACCTGCTCAACTCCGAAAGCCGGTTTTTTGAATTGAAGGAGCTGAGCCAAAACCTGAAGGCCAAAAAAGATGATGTGATGGCCGGTCTGCAGGAAATGGTCAAGGAGGGTTTTATCAGCCGGGTTCACAAAGAGGGCGTCGCCCAATACAGCGTTCGCAATTAGAAAAAGAACCCGTCCATTAAAGGGACGGGTTCTCCAAACCCAATCTATTTTTGGTAACGAGGGCCTCGAACCGGAGGGCTTTTAGCCTTCCGGTTTTAAGGCCCCCTTTTTGTTGCGTTTTACTGCAAACCAACCATAATTTTCAAATTGCCGCAGATTGCCGCAAGGCTGATCAATTTCCCACAATCACTATAACTAACTAAATTTAAATAATTTTTTTGTTTTTCCCGCCGGCGGATCAGGTAAAATGCCCCTTTTAAGTTGCTCAATTGCAGGCGTTTATAAAGTTTAATGAAGAGACCCACTATCTTG
>JACRCK010000101.1 GCA_016219065.1 Deltaproteobacteria bacterium | reverse complement strand
TTCCAAGTCATTGACCATAAACACCTCCATTGTTGAACGTGGTGTTTATGATCTTGACAGAGTGGCTATTCGATTGTCAGAGAACAGAGTCCACGATGTCGTGGCGGTCTTTTTAGTCTACGATGTCCTGGCGGTTAACAGCTAATTGTTAATGAAAGGACCAAACCGGGTCAATGACCCTAAGATTTTTTATTTTGCGCTCCTTTTCATAATCCGCGTCCCACCTGAAATTCCCCCGAAGCTTATCCGGGGGATTGCTTCGATCCGCTCCAGGCGGATCTCGCAATGACGAGCCTTCCTCTAGGCTGAAGGCGGCTGAGCTACCGCTTTCGAATTCGATGTTCGATGTTGGACGTTCGATGTTCGATGATCGTCTTTTTTTATCAACCATCCCCGAACTCCCCCCGCTCCAGAAAGCCTTCCACTTCGGCCCAGACCTCAGCCACGGTAATCAGGCTTTCCTGCCGGCCCCGGCGCAACACCCGGTGAGGACAGCCCCAGGGATGCCAGACCGCGGGGTCGGTCTTGCCGTACAAGGCCAGCAGCGGCGTCCCCAGGGCCGCGCCGACGTGCATGGGGCCTCCCTCCAGGGTAATCATCAGGTTGCAGCGAGCGATGATGGCGGCAAATTCTTTCAAGCTGGGCGAACAGAAAGACGGCGGCGGCTGTTTTAGATCGGCCAGGATTTTTCGGGCGTTTTCGGTCTGGTCGGGACCGAAGCTGAACAAACAATCGATCCCCGGCCTTTGGGTCAGCCGCGTCAGCAACTCCACATAATTAGCCGCCGGCCAGGAGCGCCCTTCTTCCCGCCGGGCCGTCAGATGCACATCGACCAGCGGCCGTTCCCCCAGGCCGTGTTCTCTAAGAAAGGCGGCGGCCCGGTCCTTTTCCGCCGGGCCCAGGGGAAAACACAAATCGGACTCGAAGTCCTCGATGCCGATCCGCCGCAGCATGTGCAGGGAACGCCGCACTTCATGGATCTCCGGTTCCCGTTTCCCAACCGGCAGATTATAGAAAAAAGCGAATTTTTTCTCTTTCCCTTCAGCCCGGTGCCCCAGCCGGAAGGGAGCCCGGCTGCTGAAGACCAGCCAACCCTGGGGACTGGAGAACTTGGAACGAAAGCCGACGGCCAGATCAAAGCCCTCCCGCTGGATTTCCCGGATTACCTGCCACTGTTTCCGCCAGGCCGTCCAGCGGCTCTTGTAGCGGCCGTGTTTGGCCTTATCATAGACATAGACCCGGTCCACGTCAGGGTTGCCGGTTACCACCGCTTCGGTCAGACGGCAAACCAGGACGGCGATGAAGGCCCGGGGGAAGTGGCGGCGGAGGGTCCCGATCGCCGGGGTGGTGCAGACCACGTCGCCGATATTGTCGTTCCGGACCACCAGTATTTTTTTAACCTGTTCCGGGGCAAAGTTCCGGTCCGGTTCGCTCCAGCGGTTCCAGAAAATTCGGTAATACAGGAGAGGGATCAGTTTCTTCATGAGCGTTCCTCTGCCTGGGTCGGTGTCCTGGAGGCCGGCAGCCGGGCGCGCAGAAAATCAAACAGCCCCTCGGCCAGTTTTTGGTAATTCCTTTTCGCCAGCACCGCCGCCCTCCCCCGGGCGCCTCGTTGGGCCAGCATTTCCCGGGGCATGGCCAGCAGTTCGGCGATCCGACGCCGAATCGCCTCCCCGGTAAAGTCGCAGTAGAACGCCATTTGGTCGTCGAAGACCTCCCGGTACTCCGGTAAAGGGTTGATCAGGGCCGGAAGCCCCAGGGCGTAATACTCAAAGGTCTTGGTGGGCGAGGACACCCGGTATAATTCGTTATTCGGGAGCAGGCCCAGCCCCACATCGTAGCCGCCCATAAGGCGGAAAAGTTCGGCCCGGGGAACCGCCGGCAGCAGACGGATCCGGGGATCCGGCAGTTCCGCTATCTGCCGCACCGTCGGGTTGCGGCTGGCTGTATAGAAATCCAGGATAAAATCGCCCGGCGTCTCGTGAAAGGCCCGGGCCAGATCCGCCGATTGCCGTAAGCCATCCACCGCTCCGCTGTAAATGAATTTTTTCGGTCCCGCCGTAGGCGGGATGGGCCTTGGAGCCGAGGAGGGCAGCCCCTTGAAATCCACCCCCATGGGCAGAATAAAGCACGGTTTTTGCAATCGGGGGTGAAAGGTCTCCCGAAAGGCGACGGACATGGTGATTAAAAAGTCCGCGCGCCCGATCCGACGCTCTTCCCGAAACCGTTTCCAGGCATATTCCAGGGTCTTGCGGGAAACGGCCTTTTTTTCCAGGCGGGCCTCGTGCACCCGGCGAAAGTCATGGGGAAAGGAATGCCAGAAACCCAGCCGGTACCCATAGCGGTCCCGGCCTTTCAGCATCTGGCCCAGCACGGGGAGGAAATTGCGGACCACCACCAGATCCAGCCGTTTCAGGTCCAGCCCGGACTCCAGGGTCCGCAGCATCTTTCGATGTTTGCAGGCGTACGGCAGGACGATCCGCTTCCCCCGGATGGCGGCCCGGTCCGCCGACCGGTCAAAAAAGCCCAACTGGACTTCGGCCCGCTCCGCCAGATATTTTCCGAAGACGCCTTCAATGGCCGAATGGTCGGCGCCGTCAAACTGATCGGTCAGACACAATATGTTCATAGGCGGCGAAGACCTCGTCCACGGTTATCAGGCGCATGGCCTCATCGGTTCTTTGTTCTTTAGGCAAGCGCTGGACAAAGCCGCCCTCCTTTTGAATGACCCGATGAAATCCGGGGTCCTGGTACGGGCCGATCAGCCTAGAATCGGTCGCTGAAAAGAGAGACAGGGTCGGGGTCTTCAGGGCCACGGCCAGATGCAGGGTGCCGGTGTCGTTGGTGACCAGCAACTTTAAATAGCGTATCAAACCGGGCCATTCCTGAATGGCGAATTGCCCGCAGGCATTCACGACCCGATCGGGGAAGCGTTCGGCCACCCGGTCGGCCAATTTTTTTTCTTTTTGGTTGCCGGTGATGGCGATGGCCGCGTCCGGATCGGAACCGAGGATTCGCTCCGCCAGGGCGGTGAAACGCTCGATGGGCCACATCTTATAGACATTGGCCGCCCCGATCTGAAACCCGATCCAGGTCTTTTCCGGAGACAGCAGGCCGGAGACTTTTTTCCTCAGCTCGGGCCCCGGGACCCAGGGAAGTTCGAGGTTGGTATCCACCTCCCGGCCTCCGACCTTACGAACGAGATCCAGCCGCTCCTCGATCACATGCTGCAGTCGTTTTTCCAGCCGCCCGGAAAGATATTTTTTGTATTCGGTTTCGGTCGGATGCTTCAGGATGAAGCGGGCGCCGCTGAAGACGGCCAGCGGTATATCCTGCGGGCCGTTGCCGTGCAGGATCAGGGCGGCCTCCGGACGGATCTGCCGTAAGCGCTGCACCGTGCGCCAGAAATGTTTATAGCCGCCGGCGTAGGTGACCACGTCATCCACGTAGGGGAAAGCGGCGAAAAGGGGGGCGACTCTCTTGTGGAACAAGGCCGTAATATGGGCTTCCGGGAAGGAACGCCGTAGGCTCTTGATGGCCGGGGTGGACAGGATGGTGTCCCCCACCGCCGTCGAGGAGACGACCAGGAAACGGCGGGGGGACGCCGTCAGGGCTTCGATCGGCCGGAGCTGATCGGGATTCCGGGCCAAGTAGCGTTTCAGAAAAAGGTCCAGGATCCGGTCCAACGGTTTGTCAGCCATGGGCCCGCCCCCTTTTTTCCTGGAGGACCTCCTGGTAGCAGGCCAGAAATTCCCGGATCCTTTCGGCGAAAGTGAAGGTGGCAGCCAATTGCTCCCGGTTCCGTTGAAACAGTCGTTCCTTATCCCAGTTCAGGGTCTCCAGGATCGCCTCGGCCAAAGCCCCAGGGTCCTGCAGGTCCTGGAGGATAACCCCGTTGACGCCGGGTTCCAGGATCTCCGCCACACCGTTCACGGCGCTGGTGATGACCGGCAGTCCGAAAGACAGGGCCTCCAGGCAAGCGTTGCTGAAGGGCTCGTAATAGGAAGGCAGGAGGAAGGCCTCCGCCGCCTGATAGAAAGGGGTCGTTTCCGTCCGGGGCCCCAGGAAAAAAACCCGGTTTGCCAGTCCCTTTTTGCGGACCAGCTCCCGGTAAGGGGCCTCCCGGTCCCGGCCGATCACCAGTAGTTTGATATGACGATCTTTTATTGCGGCTAACCCTTCCAGGACCAGATGGAGTCCCTTACGCTCGAAACCGGAACCTAAAAATAACAGCAACCTGTCCGCCGGGTTCAGGGCCAGGGCGTTCATTTTTTCCTGCCGAACCGTTTGAACAGGGACGAAGCTTTCCGGCCAGGCCGGCAAGGCATTATAGATCACGCGGATATTGTTTTCCGGGACCGGGTAGTATTTCAGGATCTCTTCCTTTCCCCGCCGGGAGTTGGCAATAACCCGTTGTTCGGGATTCCGGATGAACGTTTGCCGCTCCAGCCAGAGGGTTACCCAATGGTGGGGGTTGGTCTGGAAAGAGGCCCGCTTGGCGCCGGAGACGTAGCGGGACCGCTGCCGGAGAAATTCCCGGTGGCAGCCGTCCCCGGCCCGGTAGACGTCCTGGGAATAGGTGCGCTCGAAGCTGTGGACCAGGTCGAAGGAGGAGGCCGCCACCAGGTTCTTCACCCGCCGGGCAAATTCCAGCGCCTGCCACCAGTACGGGCCGAAAGGGACGGGGATCCGGTGGACCTTCAGGGCCTCCGCCTTTCGCCCGCCCGGCAGGTCCCAGCCCTGGGCCAGGATATGGACCTCATGATCCCGGGTCGCCAGGGCCTCGGCCAGATGCTGGACGAAAACCTCGGCCCCCCCGTAAGGGGTAAATTTTTTTCGGACCAGGGCGATCTTCATGCCGTTTCGGACCGCCCGGCCCTCTCCCCCGCCAGAACGCCCGACAGGGCCGCCAGCACATCCTCGGTTGCGATGGCCTCCAGACAGCGGCTGATCTTGCTCCCCTCACAGCCGTCCTGGCCGCAGGGACGACAGGGCCAATTTTTTTTAAGGACCCGATGCCCTCGCCCCCAGGGACCCCACATGAGTTCCCCCGAGGGGCCGAAGAGGGCTACAACCGGGGTTCCCACCGCCGCGGCGATATGCATGGGGGCGCTGTCCACCCCGAAAAAAGCCGAAGCCCCGGCGATTAGTGCGCCCAACTGTTTAAGATTCAAACGTCCCGACAGGTCCAGGGGACGGATCCGGCACCCGGATAAGATGGCCTGCACGGCCTCCATTTCATTTTTCCCGGGCCCACCGGTAACCACCACCGGGCGGCCCAGTTCTCCCTGGACGGCCTCGATAACCCGGGCATAGCCCTCCAGACGCCAGGTCTTGAACATCCAACGGGAGGTGGGGTGGACGACCAGGTAGGGCTCACGTTTGTCGTAACCCTGTTCGCGGAGCCGGTCTTTAACCGGATCTTCATCCGGGGGCTCCCAGGAAAATTTCAACCTCGGACGCCCTGGGGAAATACCCAATAGGCGGACCGCATCCAGGTGGGAGTCCACGATATGCCGGTTTGGTTTCGGTTGGGGTACGGTCCGGGTGTAAGCCAGGCTCCACCACCATTGTTTGCTTTTTTTAGGTCCGAAACCGATCCGTTGAGGCGCCCCCGCCAGAAAGGAAAGGAAAGCCCCCCGATCGCCAATAGTAAAATCTATCGATAAATCAAAATGTTTACTTCTAAGTCTCCTGATCAGGTTTAGGTTTCTCTCGAACCCCGACCGGCCATCCTCTTCCCCCCCTCGCGAAAGCGGTATTACTTCCTCGATATCGGGATTTCCCGCGACCATGGCCTCGGTGCCGGTATTGACCACCATGGTTATCCGGGCTTCCGGGTAGGCCGCCTTGAGGGCGGAGATGGCCGGCGTGGTTATCATCACATCACCCAAGTGCCTTAATTTAATAATTAAAATATTCACTAGCGATAATTTACTTTAGATCCGGTGATATCGATCGGAGGGGAATGGTTTCCATTTCTTTCAGTTTGGCGTATTTAATAAAAGTATATTGGCTGTAAAGAGCGGCCAACAGAAATCCGTTGACCCCGTCCAGACAGCCTCGTTTCAAAATCCACATCTGAAAAAAGGTGAGCCAGGATCTGAAAACGATGGCTGGCCAGCCGATCCGTCGTCCCTCCTTGAGGTACTGCCGGGCGGAAAGATCGGCGTAGCGGTCCATCCGCCTCAGGTAGTCGGAGATGGAACGGTAAGTATAGTGATCCAGGGGGTTGACCAGGGTGCCGACTCGCCCTTGAACCTCCACCTGCTCATGGACTTCCCGGGCTGCAAACCGCCCGGCATCCTTCCGGTATAAGCGGAGCTGGTAATTGGGATGCCAACCGCCATGTTTGATCCACTGGCCGCAGAAAAAGTTTTTCCGGGGGATCTTGAACCCGGCGCAGTCGGTCCCCCCTTGGAGCAGATGCTGGATCTCCTCCCTTAAGGCCGGCGTTACCCTTTCATCGGCGTCGATATTCAGGATCCAGGGCCCTTGGGCCTTTTCCTGGGCGCTGTTCTTGGTCCCCGAAAACCCCTGCCAGGTCTCTCGGAAAATTTTTACCTGGAATTCCCCGGCGATGTCCAGTGTACGGTCCCGGCTCCCCGAATCCACCAAAATGATCTCGTCGGCAAAGCGGACGCTTTCCAGACAGGCCCGGATGTTCGGTTCTTCGTTTAAGGTAATGAGGGTTACGGAAAGCACGAAAGGTATTCCCAATACAAAGGTTTCAAAGATTTCGGCGAGGCGACCTTTTTATTCATGGGCCCATCATAGTAAAATTTATAAGAATAATCAATTGATTAAAACGTAGACCCGAGTTAACTTAACCCGGAGCCGTATTCCTTACCTTTCCCCTTGACCCTGCGGAGGGCTTATTTTATAACTATTTTAAACCAAAAGAAAAATCTTAATGGAGCGCAAATCTGTCTATGAAACGTTCGCCCATTGAAATCGTCCTGCTCGGCCTGCTCCTTGGTGTCGGGGGCGCGGCCTTCCCCTCCCCGTCACTGGGGAAACCCGTCACCCTGAAGCTGGCCGTTATCCCGGTCATCGATACCCTGCCCATGTTCGTGGCACAAGCGGAAGGACTGTACGCCAAGTACGGTCTGGACGTCAAGCTCGTCCCGGTGGCCTCGGCCCCGGAGCGGGATCAACTCCTACAGGCCGGGCAGGCTGACGGCACACTGAATGAAATCCTTTCGGTGATGTTCTTTAACCGAAACGAAATCCGGATGCAGGCCGTGCGTTATGGACATTTGGCTTCCAAGGGCGCGGGGCATTTTTTCATTCTCGCCTCGGGTTCAAGCGGTATTCGCCGTGTCCAGGAATTGAAAGACGTCGAAATCGGCATCTCCCAGGGCACGATCGTCGAATACGTCACCGACCGCCTGCTGGCGGCCAACGGCCTGGCGCCCGCCGGGATCAAATACCTGGCCGTGCCCAAAATCTCCGACCGAATGGCGTTGTTGGCCTCGG
>JACRCK010000105.1 GCA_016219065.1 Deltaproteobacteria bacterium | reverse complement strand
TGCGGAGGCCCGGATCAAAATATTGTCCTGCCTAGTGACCGGAATCCGAATTTCGCGGACCAACTGATTGACTTTGATGTTTTCCAATTGACAGGTTCGGCCGTACTTGGCGATGGCCTCCGTCAGGCTGAATTTTTTTCCTTCCAGCGAGGACCAGATCTGGCCGGCCTCTTCGGGGGTTCCGGGTCCGACGGCTATTTTCCCCTCCAGGGTTGTCCCCTCTTCATCGAAAAGGGCCAGGAAGGCCCGGTTCAACCCCAACCCTTCACCGGCGGTAATGCCCACCATGATGATCCGAAAAATTTCTTCCAGTTCGATGGTGCTCAACAGGGAATTGCCGATCTTTACGGAAAGGGTATGGAGTATTTCCAGCCGCAAATTTTTTTCCTGGATATGGCGGAGATAATGGAGATTTTTCCTTTCCAAGCGCCTCTTTTCCAAGGCCCGGGATACCACGATCTGCAATTCCTCGATGGAAAACGGTTTGGCAATGTAGTCGAAAGCCCCCTGACGGATGGCCCGGATAGCGGTCTGGATATCGACTTCACCGGTAAGCATGACCACGTAAACCTCCGGGTATTTTTCCCGGATGCCGGGCAGGAGCGTCAAGCCGTCCACCCCGGGGAGTTTGATGTCCAGCAGGATCAGATCAATGGCAACCCGGTTCATCTGCTGCTGCAGTTCATCTCCCGAGCGGGCTTCGAGGGCTTCGTAGCCGAATTGGGTCAGGGCCTTTTGGAGCAGGGTGCGGATGGAGGGATCGTCATCCACGACGAGGATTTTTTCAGGGAAATGCATAACCCGGAGCTCACCTCCCCCGGAAATTTTTTTAACGCCTTTTGAAATTTCCGGACTCAAGGGATTATTAAGCAAAGGTTATGCCAACCCTTTGGATTATTGGATATTTCCTAAATCCCCTGTCACGTCGCCAACTTCTTCATACAGGGATGTCGAAGGGCCCCCAGGGCCGGGGAGTCGGGGGGGCAAGATATTCCTGACAGGGGTCAAATTAATGGCTTAGCGGTTTCAACTGCAGACTGGGTGCTCGGCAGGACCGGGTCGGGAAAGAGGTCCTGCTTTAATCGTCGCCCATAAAGCCGGCCAGGGTCGCGGGAAAAGTCCGGACGCTGATCGGCTTGGAAATGAATCCCGCGAACAAGGCCAGGCCGCTGTTTTTCCCGACGTCATCCTCCCCGAAACCGCTGAGCGCCACCACCGGAATGTGTTTTAGGCGATCATCCTGTTTGAGGACCGAAACCGCCTGAAAACCGTCCATACCGGGTAGTTGCAGGTCCATGAGAATCAGATCGGGTGGCTGCTCCCGGGCCAGCCGGATGCCCGTTTCCGCGTCGGTGGCCGTTACAATCCGATACCCTTTCTGCGCGAGCACGGCGACAAACAGTTTCAAGTTGAGTTCGTTATCTTCAACGATCAAGATTTTTTTTTCTTTCCGGATCATGGCTGCTCTTTTTCATTTTTTTCCCGTCTTCGGCCTCAACCGGCGGCGTACCGGGGCTGACGATGATCCTAGCAAGGATTTCCCGGGCTTAACGGCTCTCCAGCCCGAAACTTCGCTGCCAGCCCCGTCCGGCCCCCGTCAAAAACCTGTAAACGGTTTTTTCCCTCCGCCTTGGCCCGATAAAGGGCCTGATCGGCACAACGGATCAGTTCTTCCATGGTGGAAGCGTCCCCGGGGTAAAAGGCCAGGCCCAGGCTGATGGTTTTCCGCTCCGGGACCGCGACCCCCTCCGCGAGGAAAGTATGGGCGGCCATGGCCTCCTGGATCCGCCGGGCAATCTGTAGAGCGCCCGTCTGATCGCTGTAGGGCAGGACCAGCACAAATTCATCCCCGCCGTACCGGGCCGCCAGATCGATATCCCGGATACTTTTTCGGATCACCTGGGCCAGTTCCCGCAACAAGCTGTCTCCAGCCAGGTGCCCCCGCGAATCGTTGAATTTTTTAAAGTCATCGATATCGATCAGGATCAGGCCCAACGGGTATTGCTGACGGTGCGCCCTTTTTAGTTCCAGTTCCAGATAGCGCTTGAAATAAGCCTGGTTGAACAGCCCGGTCAGGCCGTCGTTGATGGCCGAAGTCATGGCCTGTTCGCAGCGTCGGTTGAGTTGGTCCAGATACGCTTTTTTCTTCAGCAGCATATTGATGCGGGCTATCAATTCCCGGCCGTTGACCGGCTTCATCAAGTAATCGTCCGCCCCCAGTTCGACGCCCTGGATCTTGCTTTCCAGATCCTGCAGGCAGGTAATCAGGACCACCTGAATGTCCCGGAACGGGCTTAACTCTTTCAGTCGGCGGCAGATCTCAAATCCGTCCGGACCCGGCAGCAGCACATCCAGCAGCAGCAGGTCGATTTTTTCACGGTGGATCCGTTCCAGGGCTGCCGCTCCGTCCCTTTCCCATTCTATCCGATAAGCCCCGCCCTCCAGATGGCTGCGGAGGAGAAACGCGTCCTTCTCGTCATCCTCCACCAGCAGGATGACCGGCTTCGCCTCCTGGGCCTCTGCCGGACCCCGCGCTTCCGCTGACCAAGGGGAAAGGTCCCGTGACTGTTGCCGGGTCGCTATCTGGTCCTGATACCGTTTGAGCCGGAGCAGGGACCGGACCCTGGCGATCAACTCGTGGACGTTCACCGGACGATTGAGGAATTCGTCGGCGCCGGATTCCAGGCCCTGGATCTTATCCTCCGGGCTGTCCAGGGCCGTGATCTGGATCAGGGGAATCCGGGCGGTGCGGGGGTCTCTTTTTATCCGGCGGGTGGCCTCGAACCCGTCCAGCAACGGCAACATGATGTCCATCAGGATCAGGTCCGGTGCTGCCGCCGCGGCGAGCTCGACCGCCTGCTGGCCGTCGACCGCCTCGATGATTTCATATTCCTCGCTGCCCAGCATCCCTCTCAACAATTTGATGTTCAGGGGCTCGTCATCGACAATCAG
>JACRCK010000007.1 GCA_016219065.1 Deltaproteobacteria bacterium | reverse complement strand
CACACCGGGTGCGGCCCACTCCACAATGAAAATTATGATTCAACAGAAGCCAACGGAGAAAACAGAGAACTCTCCATTGGCTCCGTTTGCTCCTTTTCAATTTCCGACACCAACAAAGCAAAGAAAAATCACAACCATGAAAACAAAACACAGACAAAACCTCCTCGCCGCCGCGCTCGCTGGCCTGCTGGCCATGAACGGATTTACACCGCCGGCCCACGCGCAGGAGTCCCACTACGATAAAATGGCCAATCTGCCGTTCGCGGAAAACCGGCCCACGAAGGAGACCGCGCAAACACTCCGCGACGAACTGCTCTTCCAGCGGGCCACGCAGACCTATCTCTGGGCGTTGCCGCTCATCAACACGCTCGGCATGAAGATCGGTTCGGAAAAGGTCTTCGGCGCCGGCTATAATGTGCTGCCGGTTTGGAAAAAGCGCCTCGACGCCAAGACCCTGGTGACGACCCCCAACTCCGACGTCATCTACGCCATGAGCTACGTAGACCTCGGCCGGGACGGTCCGCTGGTTTTCGAAGCGCCGCCGAATTTGCAGGGCATCCTGCTCGACTTCTGGCAGCGCCCCATCCCGGTCGATGGCGGCCGGTTCTTTGGTGACGTCGGACTGCCCGGGCCTGACGGCGGGAAAGGCGGCAAGTTCCTCCTGTTGCCGCCGGGCTACCAGGGCAAAGTGCCGAAAGGTTATTTTGTTTACCGTTCAGGCACCAACAATGTCTTCATCTTCCTGCGCTCCTTCTATCAGGACCCGAAGAATCTGACGCCGGCCATCGCGCTGGTTGAACAGTCGAAGATCTATCCGCTCAATGGCCAAGCCGGCGCCAAGCCGATGAAGTTCCCCGACGCTTCGGGCGTCCCGGCCAACATGCTGCCGATCAACGACGGCAGCGCCTTCGACCAGCTTAAGCAGCTCGTGGATAGCGAAGGTGGCAACCTGGCCGAATCCGATTCACTCGGCCTGTTGGCCTCAATCGGCATCATCCAGGGCCGGCCGTTCAAACCCGATGCGCGCACCCGCGAGATTCTCGATCGCGCCGCAAAGACCGCCTACAAGATGAGCCGCGTCATCGGTTTTCAAGAGGCCGTCAGTGGCCGCTCGTTCCGCGTCTATCCCGATCGCCGCTGGTTAAACCCCATGGCCGACGCGACGCCCGCGAATCCGGCCGGGCCGTTCGACTTGGGCTGGAGGAGAACTGCTGGCGGGTATCTGGACCTCGACACCCGGATCTGGTTCTTCACCGACTACTACTCGATCAGTCCCGGGATGATTTCCCAAATCCCCGGCAAGGGCGCCAAATACATGATCGCTTTCACCGACAGCGAGGGCACACCCTTGTCCGGTGGCAGCAACTATCGCCTGAACCTGCCCCCCAACATCCCGGCCGGCAACTTCTGGTCGGTCACGCTCTACGAGGCAGAGAACGCTTCAGGCCTGGCCAACGGCCAGCCGTTTCCGTCGCTCGGTTTGCGCGATAAGCCTACGCAGAACGCCGACGGCAGCACGGACCTCTACCTCGGACCGAAAGCGCCCGAGGGCAAGGCCGGCAACTGGCTCGCCACCGTGCCCGGTAAAGGGTATTTCGCCATCCTCCGGCTCTACGGCCCCACCGAGGCGGCGATCAACAAGAGTTGGAAACCCGGCGACATCGAGAAAATGTAGTGACCAAACCAATCAACTTAACAAAAGAGAGAACAATGAAAACTGTGTACACACAAACCCTCATCGCCACGGCGCTCATTGGCGCGCTGGCCTTCACGACCGTGCAGGCGCAGCAGGTGCTGTTGCCCAAAACCGCTGCTGAAGTTCCCGGCCCGGCGAGCGGCACTATCATGACCAAAGCGTATGTCCAGACGGTCGGCCGGATGGCTTACCTCTGGGGTTATGCGCTGGTCAACTCGCATAACCGCCGCGCCGGCTTTGAATTGGTGACCGGCAAAAACGGCGGTGTGCCCGGCCTCAACGGGGGGACCATCCCCATGGCTCCGGTGGGCTACAACGCGATGCTGACCGATTACATCAAACCCGAGCAGACCTTCGTCGCCTGTCCCAACCAGGACGTCGCCTATGGCGCCGGATACTTCGCCCTGGACAAGGAACCGGCGGTGTTTCAGGTGCCGGATTTCGGTGACCGCTTCTGGGTCTATGCGCTCTATGACGCGCGCACGGACGAATTCGCTGAGATCGGCAAGCCTTACGGCACCAAGCCCGGCTTTTATCTGATGGTCGGACCCAACTGGCAAGGCGAAGTTCCGGCAGGGATCACGGCAATGGTGCGTTCTTCCACGGAGTTGGTGTTTGTCGCCCCCCGTGTTTTTAAGGACGACACCGCCGAGGATACCAAGGCCGTTCAGTCGGTTCTCGGCCAGATCATGTTTTATCCCCTCAGCCAGTTCGACGGGAAGATGAAGACCACGGACTGGAGCAAACTGCCGCACTTTCCAGTGCCGGCCGGCCCCGGGGGCGAGACCAAGTGGGTCGTTCCTGAGCAGTTTTTCGATCAACTGCCCGGCGTGATGAAACTCGTGCCGCCGTTGCCTGGGGAGGAAGCCCTCTACGCCTGGATCCATTCCGTATTCGCGGCCGCAGCCAAAGACCCGGCGACTAAGACAGCGCTGGTTGAGTCATTTGTCGCCGCGGACCAGGAACTCATCGCCCCGCTGTTCCAGTGGAAACACAACGGTCGCTCCGCCGGCAACGGTTGGGTTTCGCCGGTGAACAACGCGCAGTGGGGCACCGATTATCTCAACCGCTCCGGCACCGCCAAGTCGAACATGTATGACAACAAGCCCGACGAGACGAAATACATCTACCGTGATTACGACAGCCGGGGCCGGCAACTTAACGGCAAGAACAATTACACCGTCACCTTCGCGAAGGGACAAACGCCGCCGGTCAAAGGTTTCTGGTCGCTGACGCTCTACAACGAACACCACCTATTCCATCCCAACAAACTGAACCGCTACTCGTTGGGCACGAAAAGCAAGTCCTTGCAATACAACCCGGACGGCTCGCTCACGTTGTATTTCGGGGCGAAGTCCCCCGGCAAGAACCGGGAAACCAACTGGGTGCCGGCGCCCAGAGGAAAGTTTTCGCTCTACATTCGAGCCTATTGGTCGGAGAAAGCCATCCTCGACGGCACCTGGATGCCCCCCGACGTCGAAAAGGTGAAGTGAACAACCCCTCGCGCACACCAAGAAGACAACCATGAAAACCAAAGCCGCGCTAGCCGCCGCGACAGGTGATGATTACAGCGACCGTCGAAGTCATTGACTCCAAGAAACACTTATGTAACGCTTAAGAATCCGGAGGGCCGGACCAAGTAGATCAAGGCGCGGGATCCCCCAAACCTGGTCAACGTCAAGAAGGACGGCCAGATGGCGATCACTTACACCGAGGCTCGGGCCGTTTCCGTGGAGCCGGCCAAAAAGAAAAAGTTGAAGAACAACCTTAAAAGAAAAGGAGAACGTGGATGAAACGAAACAACCTGCTAGTATTGGTTTTAGCCGTCGGCTTTTTAATCACGACGGGCTTGAGCCCGGCCCGGGCGGAAATCCTCGACAAGTCCGACCACTGGAAGTCTTTCTTTTCCATCTATGGCTGGGTACCGGCTATGTCCGGGGATGTCAAGGTCAAGGGCCTGGAAAGCGATCTCGATGTTACCTATTCCGATATTTTCAATAATACCAACTTTTTCTTCATGGCCCATTACGAAGGGTTTAAGGGACGCTGGGGGATCATGGTGGACGGCTTGTATGCCGATCTGGAAGCGGAAAAGGAGCATCCCGGGGGGTCGGTTCCGGGCCGGCGGCAGGTCAAGATCCAACAATCCCTGATCGAGGCGGCCGTCCCCTACCGGCTGACCTGGAATCCGGTGGTGGCCGATGTCTTTGTGGGCGGTCGGTATAATTACATTCATGCGGAAATCGCCATCCCCAGCGTGCCGGTTAAGAAAGACGACACCCTGGCCTTTGTGGACCCCATCGTGGGCGGCCGGGTCTTTATCCCCCTGGCTAAAAACTGGTTCCTCGGTCTGCGCGGCGATATCGGCGGTTTCGGGATCGGCAACGCCTCGGACCTGGCCCTGAACGGCAATGCCTCCATCAATTGGCAGATCAACGAGGTCTTTTCCTTGCATGGAGGCTATCGGGCCTTATATATGAAATACAATGAAGGGGAGAACGAATGGAACGCCACCCAGCACGGTCCTTGGGCAGGCATCGGCTTTTCTTTTTAAGTCGACCCAAGATCATAAGTTAAATTGAAGGGATGGTCATGAAAAAGAAAAAAATATTCGGGTGTTCTCGGATGGTCAAAACCTTCGGTCGCCTTACTCTGCTGCTGCTGTTTCTATCGACCGGGATGACCGCTTATGTCCAGGGAGCCGAAAAAGGTTTTGAGCCGCCGCCCACCCTGAAGGCCGGCGCGGTCTTGCCGGGCGAACTGCTCCAGGGGAAACGCTACCGGATCGAGGAAACGGTGCCCACGGATGGGTTCCTGATGAAGTTCACCATCGTTTCCGATTTCGGGACCTTTATCGCCCGCAGTCCCGGGATGGCGGAAACCCGGATCAGGGAAATCGATGCCCTGGACCGGTTGGAAAAAGTTTCCAAATCCGACGCCTTTAAGGCGGGTTTAAAAGCCGCGGGCCGGGAGTTCGGCAAGCAGGTCGGCCAGTTGATCGAGAACCCGGAAGAGACGATCAAGGGCGTACCCGAGGGGGTAGGGCGTTTTTTCGAGCGGGTTGGACGAGGGGCCAAAACCGGGTACCAGAAGCTGGGGGATATGAAGGAACAGGAAAAGCAGCCCGTCCCGCCGCCGGCCGGCCCGGGGGCCCGGCTGCCCGGAGAGCCTGAAGCTACGGGGGCCAAAGGGGGGAAAGTAACCGTGGAGGAAGCGACGCTGCGCATGGCCGGGAAGGTCACCGCCGACGCCTTCGGCTATGACGATCAGCGCCGACGGATTGCCCGGGAATTGGGCGTCGACCCCTACTCCACCAACCCGGTCCTGACCCAGAGGCTCGACGACATCGCTTCCGCCGCCTTCGCCGGGGGCCTGGGAATTTCGGCCTTCAAGGCCGTGGTCCCGGCTGGGATGGTTATTTCGACCGGCACCGCATTGTCCGATTGGGTCTGGGACATGGCTCCCGGCGATTTAAAGGTCCAGAATGAAAGGTCCCTGCTGGCCATGGGGGTTGCCCAGGACCAGGTGGACCGCTTGCTGCGTCAACCGCAGTTCACCCTGACCCTGCAGACCCGGCTGGTCAAGGCCCTGGAACGGCTCAAGCAGACCGCCGGCCGGCCGGGGATCATGCCGGTAGCCACGACGGTGCTCTCCTTCGACCAGGCCCGGTTCGTAGTGGAGGCCCTGGAGATGCTGGCCCTTTATCATGAAAAGATAGCGCCGATCAAAGCTCTGGAGAAAGAGGTCCCCTTCGCCGGGCGAACCGGGGCGGGGGTCCTGGTCGTGGCCGGCCCGGTGGATTTGCTGGCCTGGACCGAGAAGATCAACCGCTTTGCCGCCCGGCCGGATTTGAAGGCCAAACAAAAGATCCTCTGGCTGCGGGGAGAGGCCACCCCGCGGGCCCGTCAGGAATTGCCCCGGTTGGGTTGGACCGTCAAAGAAAAAAGCGGTAAATAAGTAGATAAAGGCTGAACCGTTATGGGACCTCTCCCGAAACTCTTCTTGATCCTAAGCCTTCTGATTTTTCCGGCCGGCTGCACCTATTACCATTACCCGTTGAATGCGCCCTTGGAGCGGTATGATCCGGATTTTGGATACAAACCTAAAAATATGACCAAATCCACGGGAGACAGGGATCTGCTCCTGATGGTTACCTTCTCCGGTGGAGGAACCCGGGCCGCCGCCTTTTCCTACGGTGTATTGGAGGCCCTGCGGGATACCCGGCTATTGAAAGGAGGTCGGGAACTCCGACTGTTGGATGAGATCGACCTGATTTCCGGTGTTTCCGGGGGCAGCTTTACCGCCGCCTACTACGGTTTGTTCGGGGACCGCACTTTCCAGGATTTTGAGCAGAAATTCCTGAAAAAAGATATTCAGGGGGAGCTTTCCAGTCAGATTTTTTTTAACCCGGGCAACTGGACCCGGTTGTTCTCGCCCTATTTTGACCGCAGCGACCTGGCCGCCGAATATTACGACAAAAACGTCTTCGAAGGAGCAACCTTCGCCGACCTGGCCCGGCAGCCGGGGCCCATGATCCTCATCAATGCCACGGACATGGTATACGGGACCCGGCTGGCCTTTACCCAGGATGCCTTCGATATCATCTGTTCGGATCTGAGCACCTTTCCGGTAGCCCGGGCCTGCGCCGCCTCCTCGGCGGTCCCAATCCTGTTGACGCCGATCACCCTGAAAAATTATGCAGGAAGCTGCGGTTTTGTACCCCCGGCGTTTCTGACCAAATCCCTGGAGGCCAGGGACCTGCCCGACCGGCAGTTTGACTTGTCCAACAACCTCGCCCCCTTTCTGGACTCCGGGAGGAAACCCTATGTCCACCTGGTGGACGGGGGTGTGGCGGACAACCTGGGCCTCCGGGCCCTGCTGGAAAGGGTCATTGCCAGCGGCAATATCATGACCAACCTCAAAACCGCGAAACTGGAGCAGGTCCGGAAGATCGCCTTTATCATCGTCAATGCCGAGACCGAGATCGACACCAAATGGGACCAGTCGGCATCCATTCCCCCCTTTGCGGCCATGTTCGATTCCTACTCCTCCATCGCCATTTTCCGCTACAACATCGAGACCGTGGCCCTGCTCCGGGAAGGCTTTAAGCAGTGGACCGACGAGATCCGGAAGGGACGCTGTCCGGAAGGACAGCTTTCCACGGCCCCCGGTTCCTGCGGAGACATCGAGTTCTACGTCGTGGAAGTCAAGTTCGACGCCCTGAAGGATCCGGCCGAACGGACCTTTTTCAAGCGCCTGCCCACTTCCTTTGCCCTGCCTTCCGAGGATGTGGATAAACTCCGCCAAGCCGCCCGCCGGATATTGGAGAACTCCCGGGATTTCCAACGACTGGTGCGGGACCTGCAGTGAAGAGGAGCCATGAAAATTCCTCCAGCCCGGAACGGGGGGAACAAAGGGGGCCAACTCACGTCGGATGAGAAGAAAATCGGAAAAGGTGCCGGCGAGACGGCGATGAAGAATAATAAAGGCAGAAGGAGAGGCACGGGGGGGAACTTCGACCTACTGGGGATCGCCTGGCAATATCGCTGGGGGGGCGGCCTTTAACGGGATTTTTTTACAGCCATCCCCAACATCCGCATCCGGGAATACAGGCTGGTCCGTTTCATGCCCAGAATTTCAGCGGCCCCGTCCGGACCGGCGATGCGGCCGCCGGTCTTTTGCAAGATATGGCCGATATCGCGCCGCTGGATTTCATCCAGGGTCGGTCCGTCGGCAAAGGGATTTTTCCCGTTGGCCGTTAAATCCGCCGGCAGAGTCAGTTCCAGTAAAGGATAAATTACTGATATAATTGTTGAGATGATTCCTAAAAGACCCTTAAAGCCTGGCGCAATCAAGTCTTGAATTAGAAGGAGAAACGACCATGAATCAGGAGGAACAACGACTGCAAGAGGCACGAGAAAATAAGATTCCTTGGAAAAAATGGGGCCCCTACCTGAGCGAACGTCAGTGGGGCACGGTGCGGGAGGACTACAGCGAAAACGGCGACGCCTGGAACTTTTTCACCCATGACCAGGCCCGTTCCCGGGCCTACCGCTGGGGTGAGGACGGCCTGGGCGGGATCTCCGACGATAAGCAGCACCTCTGCTTCGCCCTGGCCTTATGGAACGGCCGGGACCCGATCCTCAAGGAGCGCCTCTTCGGGCTGACCAACAGTGAAGGCAACCACGGTGAGGACGTCAAGGAGTACTACTTCTATCTCGACAGCACGCCCACCCACTCGTACATGAAGTACCTCTACAAGTATCCCCAGGCCGCCTTTCCCTATGACGACCTGGTGGCGACCAACCAAGGGCGCACCCGGAACGAGATGGAGTACGAGCTCCTCGACACCGGTGTTTTTGAGGGGAACCGCTATTTCGACGTCTTCGTCGAGTATGCCAAGGGAGATCCGGAAGATATCCTCGTCCGGATCACGGTCTGCAACCGGGGACCGGAAAAGGCGGAGCTGCATGTGCTGCCCACGCTCTGGTTCCGCAATGACTGGTCTGCCTGGATTTCCGGAAGAGTGGAGAAACCGGAGCTCAAAAAAATCGAGGGTCCCGCGGGGACGCATGCCATTGAAGCTAAGCATGCCCTTCTGGGCACTTACACCCTTCACGCTGAAGGGAATGGGCCCCTCCTATTCACCGAAAACGAGACAAATAATGAACGGCTGTTTCCTGAACACCCGAACGCCAGCCCCTACGTCAAAGACGGCATCAACAGTTTCGTAGTAGGCGGAAAGAATGAAGCGGTCAATCCGGCCCTGGTCGGAACAAAATCCGCGGCTCATTATCGAATCACTGTGGGTGCCGGCCAGGAACAGGTGATCAGACTCCGTCTCACCGCCGGCTCTCCCCCCAATCCTTTCGGCCAGGACTTTGATGGGATCTTTGCCCTGCGCCTGCAGGAGGCGGATGCGTTCTACGCGAAGGTTATCCCGTCCGCGCTTTCGGCGGACGAGGCCAACGTGATGCGCCAGGCCCTGGCCGGCATGCTCTGGTCCAAGCAGTTCTACTACTACGATGTCGACCGCTGGTTGGAGGAGCACGGGGCCGATCCCTTCAACCCCGTTCGGCGAGCCCCCCGCAACGAGCACTGGCACCACATGTACAATGCCGAGATCATCTCCATGCCCGACAAATGGGAATACCCCTGGTACGCGGCCTGGGACCTGGCTTTCCATGTCCTGGCCCTGACGCTGGTGGACGAGGAGTTCGGCAAGCAGCAGCTTGATCTGATGATCAGGCCGGACTACCTCCACCCCAACGGCCAACTCCCGGCTTACGAATGGAATTTCGGCGACGTCAACCCGCCGGTGCATGCCTTTTCCGCTATCTTCACTTTCCGTCTGCAGCAGGTCCGGCACGGCCAGGGCGACTTGGAATGGCTGGAGCGGATGTTTCAGAAGCTCCTGCTGAATTTCACCTGGTGGGTCAACCGCAAGGACCGCTCCGGCAGCAACATCTTTGAGGGGGGCTTCCTGGGGCTGGACAACATCGGCGTCTTCGACCGGAGCGCGCCGCTGCCGACCGGAGGCTACCTGGAGCAGGCCGACGGCACGGCTTGGATGGCCCTTTTCTGCCAGAACATGCTGGATATATCCACGCAGTTGGCCCTGGAGCGACCGGCCTATAAGGATATGTGTGTCAAGTTCATCGAGCACTTCCTCTGGATCGCCTCCTCGATGATGCACGGGGGCGGGGGGACAGGTATGTGGGACGAGGAAGATGGTTTTTTCTATGATGTGCTCCGGCTGCCGGACGGCCGGTCCGAGCGCCTGAAGGTCCGTTCCATGGTCGGCCTGCTCCCTTTCTGCGCGGTCACCGTCTTTGAGGGTCAACTCCTGCAAAAGTACCCGGGAATGTTTGGGATCGTGAAGCGGTTCATCGAGACCCGGCCTGAACTCATAGCCTTTATCCACGACCCCACTAAAATCGGTCATGCCGGCCGGCGCCTGGCCTCCATCCTGAATGAAGAGAGACTGCGCCGGGTGCTGGCCATTATGCTCGATGAAAACCAATTTCTGAGTCCCTACGGCATCCGCTCCCTCTGCCGCTGCCATGCCGAGGAGCCTTTTGTCTTCCACGCGGGGAACGAGGAATACCGGGTATCCTACCTGCCGGCGGAATCCGACACCGGCATGTTCGGCGGCAACTCCAACTGGAGGGGCCCCATCTGGATGCCGGTCAACGCCCTGATCCTCCGGGCACTCCTCCAGTACTACGCCTATTACGGGAATGATTTTATGATCGAGTGTCCCACGGGCTCCGGCCGACTGATGAACCTCTACCAAGTGGCTGAGGAGATCAAGCGCCGGCTGGCCAACATCTTCCTGCGGGGCCCTTCGACAGGCTCAGGGCGGGTTGGTCGGCGACCGGTCTACGGGGGGACCCGGAAATTTCAGGAGGACCCCTACTGGCGTGACCTTATCCTCTTTTACGAGTACTTCCACGGCGACAATGGCGCCGGCCTCGGGGCCAGCCATCAGACCGGATGGACCGGCGTCATCGCCCGGGGTCTCCATCTGTTCGCCACCACCACGGCCGACCAGGTCCTGGATCTCGGTAAGGCAGCCGGTGTGACGGAAATTTAAAAGACCGGGAAGGTCAGCGAAATGCGTTCCTCATCGTGGTGAATTTTTCGCCGGGTTCTCCCAGGCGCGGGTTCATCTGCCCTGGGATGAGCTGAAAGGAAAAACCTGGCACCTCAATGATGTGCTGACGGGCGAATCCTACGACCGCAGCGGGGACGAGATGCGGGATCCCGGTCTGTACGTCGAACTGGGGCCGTGGCAAGGCCACCTGTTCCAAGTGCTTACCTTTTGAGCGATCAGATAATCCTGATTGGGCAAAAATAGTAGAGGGGAGAAGAAGGAGATTCGACAGCCATGAACCCATTGCTGCAAGAAGTCCGACACAATCGTCTGTTATGGCTTTTGGTTTTCGTCCCCCTATTAGCACTTTAGGCCCGAAGCGCACACCCTGCTCTTCCTCCTGTCGGTCCTGGCCATCGTGCCGCTTTCAGCGCTCCTGAGTCACGCCACCGAAGCCGTGGCGGCCAAGACGGGCGACGCGGTGGGCGGCCTGCTCAATGACCGGCGCCTGAAAATATTGGCATCGCCGTTCATTTTATTTTATAATCCTAAGAAACGAATGTCCTTGAGACAGCATTTTCCAATCCAGGGGAGGAATTTACGATGCGCCTGAAAAATTCTGATTTTCGTTTTGGACTGGCAGCGGCGGTCATCCTGGCTGCCATGATCCTGGTTGGTTGCAGCCCGTCCATCAAATATTCCTACGATGCCCGAACCAACTTCCCGGAATTGAAAACCTATCAGTGGGCCGCCCCTGTCGGGGTTTATCGCCTGGACCCCCTGCTGGAAACCAACGTGCAGTTCCTCGTCGACCGGGACCTGGGGAAGAAGGGTCTGACCCGGAAAACGGACCAGGCCGACCTGCTTATCTGGATGAACTATGAGGCCGAGTACGACAAAGCCTATCAACTCCGGATGCTGACCCTGAATATAGCCCGGAGCGACACGCGGGAAATAATCTGGCGGGGGACGGCGACCGGAGAACTTAAAACCGATGCCGCCTCCAAAAAACTGGAGGAAACCGTAGCGGGCCTCCTCTCGAGTTTTCCGCCCAAATAAAAAACCGAATATCATTGGAGTTTATCAAACGCATGAACATTCCCGGGCCGGACCAAAATTACAGCGTTGGATCGGGGATCCTTTTCATTTGCCTGGCCGCCGCCTTTTTTCTGGCCGCCGGCTGCACCCACTACCCGGTGAATCAGCCGCTGTCCCGGTACGATCCCGATATCGGCTACCGGGGAAAGAACATCGATTCTGCAGCCCGGGCAGACGATCTGTTGTTGATGCTGAGTTTCTCCGGCGGTGGTACCCGCGCCGCCGCTTTCTCCTACGGGGTCCTGGAGGCCCTGCGGGATACGGCGGTCGGTCCGGACGGGAACCGGCAGCGCCTCCTGGATAAAGTCGATATCATTTCGGCCGTATCCGGAGGCAGTTTCACCGCGGCCTACTACGGGTTGTTCGGGGAGCGCATCTTTCAGGATTTCGAGCCGCGGTTCCTTAAAAAGGATGTCCAGGGGGATCTGGGCAAAGCCGTCTTTTTCAATCCCTACAACTGGGCGCGCCTCTTTTCCCCGTATTTTGATCGAAGCGATCTGGCGGCAGAATATTACGACCGGGAGGTATTCGGCGGCGCCACCTTTGCGGACCTGGGCAAGCAGGGGGGGCCGTTTATCGGTATCAATGCCACGGACATGATCCACGGGACCCGGGTTTCCTTCATTCAGGACGCCTTCGATCTCATCTGCTCCGACCTTTCCTCCTTTCCGGTGGCCCGGGCCTGCGCCGCCTCGTCGGCCGTGCCCCTCCTCCTTACGCCCATCACCCTGAAGAATTATGCCGGTTCCTGCGGCTTCCGGATGCCGGAACCGCTGCAAGCCTCCCTGAGGAACCGGGACCTGCCGGACCGGCGGTTCGACCTGGCCAACAACATCGTCCCTTTCCTGGACTCGGAGCGGAAGCCCTACCTGCATCTGGTGGACGGCGGAGTGGCCGACAATCTGGGTCTGCGGGCCGTATTGGAAAGGGTGACCGCCCAGGGGAACGTGTACGACACCCTCAAAGCCGGCGGTTTGGAAAAAATTCATAAAGTCATTTTCATCGTCGTCAACGCCGAAACGGAAATCGATACCCGCTGGGACAAAATGGGCTCCATCCCCCCCTTCGGGGCCATGGTCGATTCCTATTCTTCCATCGCCATCTCCCGCTATAATGTGGAAACCATCGCCCTGCTGCGGGAAAGCTTTTCCCGCTGGGCCGAGGAAATTCGCGCCGGGCGCTGCCCGGCCGGCAAGATCGACACCGCCCCCGGGGCCTGCGGAGATATCGAGTTCTACCTGGTGGAAGTCAAGTTCGACGCCCTGCCGGATCCGGCCGATCGGTCCTATTTCAAGCGCCTGCCCACTTCGTTTACCCTTCCTCCCGAAGATGTGGACAAGCTTCGCCAGGCCGCCGATAGGATAATGTCCAACACCAGGGATTTTAAACGGCTGCTGCGGGATCTGGAAAAATGACTTCCGCTTTTTTGAGATTCACCGCGCTTTCCCGTTTTGGCCGCCTAATCCTGGGCCTCGGCTGGTTGATCCTGACCCTTGGTTGCGGACCAGCCTTAGCCGACGATTTAACCTCGGCCGAGAAAAAGAAGATCGAAGCCCTGATTTCCGGTGTGGAACAGATGACCGATGCCGTTTTCGTCCGGAACGGGAAAGATTACAGCGCCTCCCTAGCCGCCGAATTCCTGCGCCGGAAGTGGAAGAGCCGCCGGTCCGAAATCCATTCCGCCGCGGATTTCATCAACCAGGTGGCCTCTTTTTCCTCTACGACGGGGAAACCTTACAGTATCCGCTGGAGCGACGGGAAGGAAAGGCCGAGCGCGGAGTATTTTAAATCCCGGCTGGCCCTGTTGGAAGGGCGAATCGCCAAACCGGCAGGGTAAGAGGCCTAGGGGAGAATTCACTGCTGAACATCGAACGTCCAACATCCAACATTCAACATCGAATGGTGTTCTTCTATTAAACCGGCCTGGCCGTCTTCAGCCAGCCGTTCCTGAAGCCTGAAAAAAACTGCGGTTAGGGTGTCTTGTAGGGTCGTGGGTTATTAAATTCGATGTTGGACGTTCGTCTCTTTTCGCGCTAAGGGGCGGTACAAGCCCCAAAGATCATAAAACCCGCCTCGTTTCCGGCGATCGAAAGGACCATTTTCCCCGAAGTCTCGTTAATCACCAGACTCCAGACCAGGTCGCTTTCCAAACCCCGTAAAAACATATTCCCTTCCTTATGATCCGCGTTTTCGATACGGGTGGTCCTCACCTGCACCCCCTCGCGGATGGTGGTGATCTGCTTTTCCTTGAAATTCAGCCGCAGGAACTGCGGGAGGTTGATCGCTTCGGAGGTGACCCGTTCACAGCCGTCCGGGCCGCATTCGAAGTTGTCTTTCAGGGCGCAGATCAGGGGCTGGGAACCGTCAAAATCGGCGGCCGGGACGGGGGCGGGGACCAGCAGCAAAAGAAACAACGGGGAGAGGATCCATTTTGTTTTTTTCATGATAGGCCCCCTTACTTGACGGTATAGTCGCGGGCTTCCATGCAGGCGGAAAAGGCCCGGTTGTAGTAGTTTTGTTTCTGTTGCCGGTCGGCCGCGTCCTGCTGGGTCCATTGCTGCTCCTTCTGGTCCTGCTGTTCGGCGTGTTTCTTCTTGCGCACGCCCCCGATCAGGGCGCCGCCGGCCGCCCCGATGGCGGCGCCCTTGCCGGGCGCGTCCATCAAGGCCCCCACCCCCAACCCGACCAGGCCTCCGCCGACCGCCCCCCGTCCGGCACCGGCCTTGGTCTTTTCCTTAACCGGCGGCGGGGTGGAGGCGGTAGCCGGGGCCTGGGGATCGAAACCGGTTTCCTGCTTGGCCCATTGATAGCAGTCGGATTTATCTTTTTTTAATTGCTGGGAACTTTGTCCCTTCTTAGGATAGATGATGGGCTCCTGAGCCAGGACCGTTCCGGCCGCCAAGGAAAGGATAACCAGGAGGACCGGCCAAGTGATTCTTTTTTTCATGATAGACCCCTTTGGAAAAATCTTTAACCTCAGATCAGCGCACTTCCCGGATCGCCTTTTTGATCTTGTTGACGTCGCAGGTCAAGCAATTGTAGACATCTTTATCGCGGGGGTCGCCGAGATATTCCCCTACCACCCGGACCTCGAGGGAACCGCCGGCGGTGCCCGGAACAGGGGAAACGGTAATTCTATTCCGGTGATTGGCTAAGTTACCTCCGAAGTGACCGGCCCCGGTGGGGAGTCGCTTTTCCATGATCAGCCGGTTGCCATCCTGCTTTACGGAGTAGTTCATTTGATTCCCGGCAGCGCTAGCCGCCCGAAACCCTGTTTCGATGGAAACTCCCGGAGCCAACTGGATCTCGTCCCGCGCCGGGCCGTTCGAGCCCGAGGGGGTGGCGCAACCGCAGAGCCCGGCCACCAGCACCATCAACCAGCCAACGAATTTCAATTTGGAAATAAAAGGCATATTCGTCTCTGTTTAATTCCCTTTTCCGGCCGCTGCCGCTTCCATCGTTCGCCGGTCGGCTTTCGTCACCCAGCCGCCGCCCATGGCCTTGTAGATGTTGACCAGGGAGGTGAAGACGTTGGACTGCGTATTCACGTAAGACAACTGCGCATCGAAAAGGGAGCGGTCCGCGTCCAGAACCAGGAAGTAATTGGCCGTTCCGCCATCGTACTGCAAGCGGGCGGTACGGGCGTAATTTTTCAGGGCTTCGATTTGGCGCCCCTGGGCGGCAAGCTGTTCCCGCCCCCTGACTGTTCCGACCAGGGCGTCTTCCACCTCGCGAAAGGCATTCTGGACCGTTCGCTGGTATTGAAAAAGGGCTTGCTGCTGGAAGGCCTCGGCCTGCTTGACCTGCCCGGAGATGCCCCCGAAGGTAAAGATCGGTCCGACGGCGGAGGCCCCAGCGGACCAGATGGTGGAAGGACCCTGGAACAGCTTGGACAATTCGGCGCTGGCCGATCCCAGCAACCCGGTGAGGGAGATCGTCGGAAAATAAAGGGCCTTGGCCTCCCCGATCCGGGCATTGGCCGCGATCAGGGTCTGTTCGGCCTGAAGGACGTCCGGACGCCGTTCCAGGAGCGTGGAAGGCAGGCCCTCGGGAATGCCCACCGGCGCCAGTTCATCGATGGTCCGGCCCCGGGAAATGGGCCCGGGATTGCGCCCGATCAGCGTGGAAAGGAGGTTCTCCTGTTGGGCGATCTGCGATTGAACCCGGGGTATGGCCTGGCGGGCCGATTCATACTGGGATTCGACCTGGCTGAGTTCCAGTCGTGAAATCGTCCCGTACTGATGGCGGAGGCGGAAAAGCCGCAGGGTCTCTGCATAGGCTTGTTCGGTGTCCCGGGAGATTTCCAGTTGGCGGTCCAAGGCCCGCAGGGTCAGGTAGCCGTTGGCCACGTCGGTGGCCAGGGAAAGGATGACGGCCCGGCGTCCCTCTTCGCTGGACAGCACGTCGGCCCGGGCCGCTTCCGTGGCTCGGCGGATCCGGCCCCAGAGGTCGATCTCCCAGCTCACGCTCAGGTAGGCCTGATGGGTATTGTAGGTCGAAGAGACGCCGGCGGGAAAAGGGGTGGGACCGGTTTCGGTATCCTTCTGCCGGGAGACGGCCGCCGTTCCGCTGATCTGGGGAAAGAACTGGGAGCGGGTGGTGTCGAGGGCGCCCAGGAACTGATCGACCCGGGCGGCGGCGATCTTGAGGTCCAGGTTTTCCTGCAGGGCCTCCCGAATGAGGCCGTTCAGCACCGGATCCCCGAACCCCTCCCACCAGGCCAGGTCGACCAGGCCGGCGGCCGCCTCGTATTCGAGGCGCCAGGCGGGCGGTGTGTCGGGCGTCGGCTTCACGTAATCCGGGCCCACGGTGCAGGAGGCCAGGAAAAGGGCGGCCAGGGCGAAGCAGAGGATCTTAGGCATGGGGACCCTCCTTGTCTCCCGGAGTCGCTGCGGTAACGATTTTCTTTTTGCGGCTGAAGAGGCCGGTGAAGTCCTCCAGGATCACGAAGAAGAGGGGCACAAAGAAGGAGGCCACGGCCGTGGAGGCCAGCATGCCGCCGATGACCCCGGTGCCGATGGCCCGCAGGCTGTTGGCCCCGGCCCCGGTGGCGATGGCCATGGGCACACAACCCAGGATGAAGGCCAGGGAGGTCATGACGATGGGCCGCAGGCGCAAGCGGGCCGCCTCCACCGCCGCTTCTACGGCGGACATCCCGGCCCGCCGGTTTTCGGCGGCGAACTCGATGATCAGGATGGCGTTTTTGGCCGAAAGTCCAATCAGCGTCACCAGGCCCACCTGGAAATAGACGTCGTTTTCCAGCCCGAGGAGCCAGGTCAGGGTCAGGGCCCCGCAGATGGCAAAGGGCACGGAGCAGAGGACGCCGAGAGGCATGGCCCAGCGTTCGTACTGGGCGGCCAGGATGAGAAAGACCATGATCAAACCGAAAATAAAGGCGGACGAAGAGGTGCCGCCGGATTTTTTCTCTTCATAGGCCTGTCCGGCCCAGGAAAAATCGTAGCCCCCGGTCAGTACCTCCCGGGCCACCGTTTCCATGGCAGCGATGGCCTGGCCGGTGCTGTAGCCCGGGGCCTGGCTGCCGGTCACCTTGGCTGCCGGAAAACCGTTGAAGCGGGTCAACAGGTTGGGGCCGGAGACATAACGGGCCGTGGCCACGGCCGATAGGGGGACCGTCTGGCCGCTGTTGGAGCGGAGATAGATCTGGGAAAAGGAATCCGGCTTGTCCCGATATTGGGGCTGGGCCTGGATGATCACCTGCCAGATGCGTCCGAAATCGGTGAACTGGGCCACGTAGGAGGAGCCGAAGTAGGCCTGCAGGGTCTCGAAAACGGTCGACACCGGCACGCCGAGGATCTCGGTCCGGGACCGGTCGAGATCGAGGTAAAGCTGCTGCTGGGAGGCGGAAAAGGTGGTGGACACCCCGGTCAACTCGGGCCGCTGGCGGGCCTTGGCCATGAAGGCCTTGACCTTTTCTTCCAGGGCCCGGGGACTGCTCCCGCCCTTGTCCTGCACATAAAACTCGAATCCTCCGGTGGTGCCCAGACCCGGAATGGAGGGCGGGTTGAGCGGCAGCAGGAGTCCTTCCTTGATGCCGGCCAGTTTCCGGCGGGCATCGTCCAGCACGGCAAAGGCCGTTCCCTCTTTCCCTTCCCGTTCTTCATACGGCTTCAGGGAGGTGAACATCATGCCGGCGTTGGTCTTGTTCTGGCTGTCGAGCAGGCTGAACCCGTCGAGCTGGGCGATATCGCCTACGTCCGGATTCGTTTTCAGGATGGCCAGGGCCTGGTCGTTGACCGCCACGGTTCGTTCCAGGCTGGCGGCATCGGGCATCATGTTGACCACGAAGACATATCCCTGGTCCTCTTCGGGGACGAAGCTCCCCGGCACGACCTTGAACAGGAAGACCGTGGCCGCGAGCACTCCGCCGAACAGGACCAGGCCGATCAGCTTGTGGCCCACCAGCCAACGCACCCCGGCCGTGTAGCCGTTGGTCAGGCGGGTAAAGCCGTTTTCGAACCACTTAAAGAAGCCCCTTTTTTCGTGGTGACCGGGTTTGAGGATGCGGGCCGCCAGGGCCGGTGAGAGGGTCAGGGCGATGACGCCCGAGAGGGCCATGGAGATGGCGATGGTGATGGCGAACTGCTTGTACAGGGTGCCGGTCATGCCGCCCAGGAAGGCCACCGGTACGAAAACGGAACAGAGCACCAGCACGATGGCGATCAACGCCCCGGCCAGTTCGCCCATGGCCTTCTTGGCCGCCTCCAGGGGCGTCAGTCCCTGGGTGGCCATGAGGTGCTCCACGTTTTCCACCACGATGATGGCATCGTCCACCACCAGGCCGATGGCCAGGATCATCCCGAAGAGGGTCAGCATGTTGGTGGAAAAACCGAGCATCAGGATTCCGGAATAGGTCCCGACGATGGCGATGGGCACGGCCAGGATGGGGATCAGCGTGGCCCGGAAGCTCTGCAGAAACAGAAAAACCACCAGGACCACCAGCAACACGGCCTCGAAGAAGGTGTGGACCACTTTTTCGATGGAGGCCTCGGTAAACTTGCTGGTATCCAGAACCACCTTGTATTCGAGACCGGCCGGGAAGCGGGGGGTCAGCTCTTGGAGCAGTTTGCGAATTTCCTGGGAGGTCTCGATGGCGTTGGCCCCGGGCTGCTGGTAGACCACGATGGCCACGGCCCGTTTGCCGTTCACCTTGCTGTCGATGGAATAGTCCTTGCCCCCCAGTTCGGCCTGCCCCACGTCCTTCAACCGGACGATGGCCGCCCCCTCCTTGTCGGTACGCAGGATGATCTCGTCGAATTCCTTCGGGTGAGTCAGCATGCCCTGGGTGGTGACCACGAAACTCTGCTGGGTCCCCTTGGTGGTCGGGGCCTGGCCGATCTGGCCGATGCCGTAAGCCTTGTTCTGGCGCGAGATGGCGGTGCTGACGTCGTCGGCCGTGATGCCGAGCTGGGCCAGGCGGTCCGGTTTCAGCCAGATCCGCATGGCAATATCGGGGACCGGAAACATGGTGGACAGGTTGGCCCCGGGGAGGCGCTTGATCGGGTCCAGCAGATAGAGGTTGGTGTAGTTGGCCAGATAGGTCTGGTCGTAACGGTCATCGGGTGAAAAGACGCTGATGACCATCATGAAGGCCTGGGAGCGTTTTTCCACGGTCACCCCCTGGCGGGCGACGATATCAGGGAGTTTGGCCTGGGCCTGGCTCACCCGGTTCTGGACATTCACCTGGGCCATGTCCGGGTCGGTGCCGGGCTCGAAGGTGACGGTCAGGGTCATGTTCCCGGTGGAAGAACTGGTGGAGGACATGTAGCTCATCCGGTCCACGCCGTTGACCTGTTGCTCGATGGGAGCGGCCACCGTATTGGAGATGACCTCGGCCGTGGCGCCCGGGTACAGGGCCGTGACCTGCACCGTGGGGGGGGCGATGTCCGGATACTGGGCGATGGGGGTGGCCTTGAGGGCCACGAACCCGGCCAGGATGATGACGATGGAGATGACCGCAGACAGGACCGGTCGATCGATGAAGAAGCTGGCAAACATGATTGCGCCCGCTTACTTGGCTGCCGGCTGGGCCGGTTTGGCGGGGTTGCCCGCAGGGCTGGAAGCCGTTTTTCCGGCCGGCCCCCCGGCTTGGGCGGTTTCCGGGCTACGGGGCAGACTCTCGGTCAGGATCGGCTTCACCGGCGCCCCGGGCGCCAATCGCTGGAACCCTTCCACGATAATCCGGTCCCCGGCTTTCAGACCCTGGTTGATGATCCAGTCCTGCCCGATCCAGTCACCGACCACCACCGGCCTGATTTCCGCCTGGTTTTTGGTATTGGCCACGTAGACCGTATGGCCGTTGGCGGTCTGCTGGACGGCTTTCTGGGGAACCGTGATGGCGTTGGGCCTCACCGCCCCCTTCATAAAGGCCTTGACGAACATGCCGGGGCGGAGTTCCTGCTTGGGGTTGGGCACTTCGGCCCGCACCAGGAAGGTCCCCGTTTCCTTGCTGAAGGAAGGGTCGGCAAAGTTTGGTTTTCCCCGGTACGGGTAGCGCCTGCCGTCGGACAGCTCCAGCTCGACCTCGTAGTCATGATTCTTGGGTGGAGAGATCCGACCTTGCCGGACCTCCTCGGTCATTTCAGCCATCAGGTTCTGCGAGATGGTAAAATCAACCCAGATGGGGTTCAATCGGGCTACATAAGTAAGCCGGGAGGACGACCCGGAGGGAGCGAGGTAGGCGCCTTCCCGCAAAAGGGCCTTGCTGGAAACGCCGGTAACCGGAGATTTGATGATGGTATAGCTTAAGTCCAGTTGGGCCTTATCCAGATTGGCCCGGGCGGCATAGGCCGCCGCTTCCGCTGATTTGACGGCCCCGATGGCGTTGTCCAGATCGCTTTTGCTGGCGGCATCCTGCTCGGCCAGGGGCTTGATCCGGTCCAGGTTGGCTTTGGCGGTCCAGAGCTGAGCCAGGCGGTTTTCCACCTCCCCTTTGGCGGCATCTACCTGGGCTTGGAAGGGCTTGCGGTCCATCTGGAACATAACCTGGCCTTCCTTGACCATCTCGCCCTCCTGGTAAAGGATTTTTTCCAGGAAGCCGGACACCCGGGCCACGATCTCCACCTGGTGGGAACTCTCGGCCTGGGCCACGAATTCAAAGGTGGCCGGGACGGTCTTCGGGGTAACGGTCAGGACCGCTACTTCCTGGGGCGGGGGGGCAGTCTTGGGTGGTTCCTTTTTTCCGCAGGCGGCGCTGAATAAAAGAACCAGGACTCCCATGAAAATGACCGGAGATCCGGCAAAAAAACCCCTGAAGGTTTCCGGTTTTTTTCCTAAAGGCATTGTGTTGCCTCCCCTTTTTTCTGTGGGTGAATTTTACTGTTCTCGACAGGCCCCGGGCCGATCGTTTCTTTGAAAAAGCCCTTGATTAATTCGGTTTCTTAATTGGATCCGGTCAAATTTTATGGTAAGGCCGGTGGAAAAGCAAGCACCTTCTATCGCTGACATTGATGCTTTTCACCAAACCAAGAGGCGAAGGCGTTTGCGGTTTTGCTGTAAAAAACACCGGTGACGGCCATGACGGCCGCCACCGGTGTGTTCTTTTTCAGAGAAGATTTTAACCTAGCAACTCAACTTTGGATTAAAAACCAAATCCAATCCCCACCCAGGGGCCGTGCTGGGTGGCGTTCCATTCGTTCTCGCCCTCGTTGTATTTCATGTACAGGGCGCGATAGCCAAATTGCATGGACAAGGGTTGGGTGACCTGCCAGTTGAAAAAAGCGCTGCCGTTCAAGGCCAGGTCCGAGGCGTTGCCGATCCCGAAGCCGCCGATATCCCCGCGCAGACCAAAGAACCAGGTCTTGGTCATGGGGATGAACACCCGGCCGCCCACGATGGGATCCACAAAGGCCAGGGTATCGTCCCTTTTGATCGCCGCGCTGGGGACGGCTATTTCCGCATAAATGTTGTTGAAACGGCCGCCGATGAAAACGTCGGCCACCACCGGGCTCCAGGTCAGCCGGTAAGGAACGGCCACCTCTATCAGGGTCTGCTTGAACTTCATCTGCCGCCGGCCGGGGAGCGCGCCGGTGGGGTGTTCTTTTTCCGCTTCAAAGTCATTGTAGAAACCGTCCACCATGAGGCCCCAGTGTCCCTTGAACCCTTCGTAATGGGCGCCGAAGAAGAACTTGGAGTTGCTCCAAAAGTCGGAAAAATTGTTATTGATATCGGCCTCAAGTCCCTTGACTTTAACGTCCCCGTTAACGATATTCCCCCAGCCGTAGACGGACAGAAAGGACTTCCACTGATCCGATTTGTCGATCACCTCTGCCCCGGCCGGACGCAGGCCGACCGTGAACAAAAATCCGAGCACTAAAACCAAAACCACCAAACTGCTTTTTTTCATTATACCGTATCTCCTTTTGTTTAATGTGTTATCCTACTTTTTCTTTTTCGCCGCTTCCACCTCAATGGCCAGGGCCTCGGTGTAAGTAATGGCCACCTGATCGCCCACTTTGACGTTCACCAGGTTTTTGGGATCCTTCACCTTGATCTCCTTGGTCTTGCCGTCCGGCCCCTTGAGCGTTACATACTGTTTCTTGGCATCAATGGCCTCGACGGTCGCCGTAATCGTCACCTGTCCGGCGGCTACCCCGGCCGGCTTTTCCCCCGGCTTGGCCGCGGCCACGCCGGCGGTCGCCCCCACGCCGACGGCCTGGCCGGGTTTGGTTACTTCAAAAGCCAGGGACTCGTAATATTTAACGGTTACTAAATCACCCACCTTCACCTGGGGCAGGTTCTTGGCCTCTTCCCCTACCTGGAGGTCAAAAACGTTGCCCTTCTCCCCTTTAAGAGTGACCACCCGTTTGTCCAGATCGATGGCCTGCACAGTGGCAGTCTTTTGAACCGTTCGTTCTTTGATCCCCGACGGCTTTCCTTTAGCCTTCGCTTTTTCTTCCGCCAGCGCCCCCACGGCCAGGGTCAGGCCAAAAACGATCGTCAGCAGTAAGCCCAATAATTTTTTCATGAATTCCTCCTTGGTCATTTTATTAAAACATTTAAGTAATAAATATATCCAAAAATAAGAATTAATACTACTAGGAAAATTACGAGGTTTGGGGGTAAAAAATCACCTGTTCTTAAAAGGTAGGAAGGATTTTCCCTATTTTACCCCGCCAGGAGCGGGGTAAAATAGGGAACACGTTTTGGGAATTTAGTTATTAGGGAAAGATTTGTTCCAAGAGGCCGCCCGGGCGTCCTGGGAAACCCGCACCTTAGTCCTTGACTTCGATCCAGGACCCGTCGGGGTCGTAGGCCTGCATTTGGGCCGCGACCTTACGGGTCCGGGGGCCCAGGTCCTTTTGCAGCACTTTCCCGTGATGGCTGACGAGGAAGGTCATGATGCCGGTTTTCCCATACTCGGCCGGGAAGGCCACCAGGGCGAAGCCGGCGATCATGTTGCCGTTGATCACATAGTTGTAGCGGCCGCCGGGCGCCCGGCTCCCCTGCCGGGTCAGCACCCGGAAGAAATAGCCGTGATAGGGGGCGAGCGGCCGTCCCCCTCTCTGGAGATACTCGGCTATCAGAGGACCGAAAGGGCTCTCCTCGCCGCCTGCCAGGGCGGGATCCCAGTAGAGGCCGTCCCGTTTCCCGGGGGAGCTGATCAGCCGCCGGGCGAATTTCCGCACGCCGCTGTCATCGCGGATCTGGCCGGCGTACTGCCGCTGGGCGACCAGGTAATTCCGGCAAACGGTGATGGCGCTTATTTCGTTCAAGCCGATGCGCCGGTTCACGATCTCCTCAAGCCCCTCCGCCGTCTGGAAGTGCCACTCGCCTCCGCTCCGCACCAGGGGGATCGGAAAAGGCCAGGCCTCCGTGCCGATCACCAGAACTCTCCGGTCCTCTCCGTCTTTCCGGAGGACCAGGGCCTTTTGGGCGGCCTGGTATAAACGCTCCCGGCCTTCGCGGGCGTCTGTCTTGTCCTTGGCAAGCAGCCGGTCGGCGTATTCGCTGCCGAAAATGACCGTCAACGCGGCCTGGTCATTTTCCTTAAACGCCTGGAGCAGGGCTTCCACGGCCGCGTCGGGCGTTTTGAAGGACTGCGGCCCCACTGCCGAGGAGGCTGACGGTGCATTGACGGTCAGCAATAACAGCAGCACCGGGATGACCAGGGCCGGTCCCGGTTTCCACCATCCATTGGTACGGGTTTTAACAGATTTCATGAGTATCCTCCCTATCGACGTCCGCCACGACCGCCCCCGCCGCCGCGGGAGAAACCGCCGCCCCCACCACCGCGGGAGGCGCCGCCGCCGCTATAACTGGAGCCTCCACCTCGATATCCGCCACTGCTCGGGCTGGTCCCGCCACTACTGCGATATCCGCCACCTCCCGAGCTAGATCCTCCGCCGCTACGAGATCCGCCGCCACTGGGGCCGGCCCCGCTGCCGGAGCGACTCTGCAGGCCCCGGCTGGAATCCCGCATGGCCTCGGAGCCGCGCCCGGCGTTTCCGAAGTCATCGCCCCGGGAACCGCCGCCGCTACTGTAACCCGGCCGCGACTCGGCCGTCCGGGATGGAGTTCGCCCCCCGCTTACTTCGCCCGGCCGCTTCTGTGACTGCCACTGCGAGGCCCCGCCGTCTCCCCCCCGCTGTTGGGCCTGCTGCCTGGCCTGGTCCCCCCGTTGCTGAGCGGACGTCCTGGCCTGGTCGGCTCGCTGCTGACCCTGCTGCCTGGCTTGATCCGCCCGTTGCTGACCTTGCTGGCGGGCCTGATCGGCCCGCTGCTGGTACTGGGGATTATCCCGATTGATGTTGAGGTTGTCGGTCCGGTTGACATTCACGTTGTAATCGACATGGCCGTGGTTCCAATTGCAAGCCCAGGCGGTGGCCGCCCCGAAGAAGACGCCCGTGGCAAAGGCCGCCCCCGCCGGGTACGGATAGTAATACACCGGGTAGGGTGTCGGATAGTAGGCATAGACCGGCGCCGACGAGTAGACCACCACCGTGCTGGGCTGATACTGAGGGACGTAGATCACCTCGGGATTGGCCGGGACGACTTTGATCGTCTCTTTCTCCTTGACGACGATTTGCTTGTCGTCCGTCTTCAGGTTTCCGGCGTTATAGACCCGGGCCCGGAAGGCCTGGACGGCCTTCAGGACGTCCGTCTGCTGGCTCACCACCGCTTCGCCCAGGTCCTGGGTCCAGTCGAGGTCCCGGCTCATCATGGCCACCACCTCGGGGTAGTTGAGCAGGGAGCGCACGCTCTGATCCCATTGGGCATCCGGCTGGAGCTTGGAATCCTGCTTAAGTTTCTGCAGAAACCGGTCCGCCTGCACGATTTGCAGAGGAAAGGTGGACGCCGGCAGGATAATGGCCAGGAGGTCGTCCGGATAGAGGGCGATCCGCCCCACCAGGTCTTCGAGCTGTTTCTCCGACAACCGGACGGGGGGGGGACCCTCCCCGGCGACCGGGGCCTGCCCGTAGCCCGGCGGCACGCCGGTGGTGCCGATAAGCAGGCCTACCAGGATCATGATGAATATTCGTTGATGCATGCTGTTCTCCTTTCCCGCGGCGCCTCGGCCGGGTTTAGAGTTTCCCGTGTCCCGGCCGCCCACGATCGGATCCACCTAGATCAGGGATCAGGACTCGTCCTCTCGTGGGGCGGCTATCTTTTTCGATGGCCGCCGGATCGATTTTTTCTTTCACCGCAATATTTTTTCCAGTCGGCAAGCGATCCATAATGTACTCCAGCCCTTTCAATTCGATGCGCTGGGGATCGTTCATGGTGCCGTAGATTTCCGGGCTGAGCGTTCTGAGGGCCGCTTCCAGGGCCTGCCCGGATGACCCGCCCAGGCTGTACCGCCCACGCAGGAGCAGCGCGTGCGCCATGACCTGGAAAGCCCTGATCGCCATGCGCCCCTGATGGGCCCTGTTCATTTCAGTCATGGTTCCCTTTCCTTTCGGTAAACCGGGGATCGGTCCCGCGGCCGGTCAATGCGCCGGCCGCGTGGGAGGGCGGCTCGCGAACCGCCCCCAAGGCGATGTCCCAGCCCCCGCCCAGGGCTTTATAAATGTTCACCAGGGAAATGAACAGGGATCCGCGGTACTGGGCATAGTTGAGTTCCGAAGGGAAAAGCTGCTGCTCGGCCTGGAGCACCGTGGAATAGGGCGCATAGCCGCCCTCATACTGGAGCCGCGCCAGCCGGACGTATTCGCTGTTGGCCCGCACGAGACGTTCCTGGGCCCGGACCTGATCCGCCAGCTTGCTGCGGGCCGCCAGGGTGTTTTCGGCATCGGCGAAGGCGCTCTGGATCGTCAATTCGTAGTTGAAGAGGGCCGCCCGGCGGGCGGCTTCCGCCTGTTTGACCTGCCCGTAAACGGCCCCTCCTGTGAAGAGCGGTCCGCTGATCGACCCGGCATAATTCCAGAGGCGGGCCGGCCCGTTGAACAGGTTGGCGAGGTCGGAGCTGGAATACCCGAAGGCCCCGGTGAGGGAGATCGTCGGAAAGTAGAGGGCCCGGGCGGCCCCGATCTGGGCGTTGGCGGCGATCAGGGTCTGTTCCGCCTGGCGGATATCGGGGCGCTGGGCCAGGAGATCCGAGGGCAGTCCGGCAGGCACGGAGGGAAGGGCCAGTTGCTGGATGGTCCGGCCCCGCCGGATCGGCCCGGGGTTGCGTCCCAGCAAAATCGACAAGGCATTCTCCGTCTGGGCGATCTGCGATTCGAGGGGCGGGATCCCCGCCGCGGCCGTTTCGTACTGGGACCGGGCCTGCTCGACGTTCATCAGGGACACCTGGCCGTACTGGAAGCGCAACTCGAAAAGCTTGACCGATTCGTCATAGGTAGCCAGGGTCCGTTGGGCCACGCGGAGCTGCTCGTCGAGGGTGAGCAGTTGGATATAGCTCGTCGCCACCGACGCCGCCAGGGACAGGATCACCCCGTTCCGGGCCTCCTCGGTGGCCAACAGGTCGGCCTGGGCCGCTTCGGAAAGCCGCCGGATGCGGCCCCAGAGGTCGATCTCCCAGCTCGCGCTGGCCAGGGTCTGGTAGGCCGAATGGGGGTTCGGTATCCGCTCGGGCAGGGATACGTTGCCGCTTTCACTGATCCGCTGCCGGGCGGCGCTGCCGCTGTAGCCGAGCTGGGGCCAGAGCGGCGACCGGGTCTCCACGAGCACGGCCGCGGCCTTTTCCAGATTGGCCGCCGCGATCCGGACGTTCCGGTTGTTGGCCAGCGCCTCGGCGATCAACGCGTCGAGTACCGGATCCTGGAACTGCTGCCACCAGTCGGTGTTCGCGGTGGCGGAGGCCTCCCGGTCGCCAAAGCGGAAGGCGGCCGGCGTCTCCACTACCGGCCGCACGTAATCCGGGCCGATCATACAGCCGCCGAGCAGCAAGGCGCAGGCCAGCAGGAGGAGGCGGCGGGCCATGTCAGCGGTCCTCCTTTCGTTCCGGCGGAGTGCTTTCCTCTGTTGGCTTTCTGGCCTGGGAGCGGGCTTCTTTTTTGGCCTGGGAGCGTTCGCTCAACCGGTCGAAGAGATAAAACAACAGGGGGACGTAGAGCATGGCCAGCGTGGTCTCCCCGATCATGCCGCCGATGATGCCCGTGCCGATGGAATGCCGGGCGTTGGCCCCCGCGCCCATGGCGATGGCCAGGGGGAGCACGCCGATGGCGAAGGCCAGGGAGGTCATGATGATCGGCCGCAGCCGCTGCTGGCCGGCTTCGATGGTGGCTTCCATGATCGAGCGGCCCTGGCGGCGCAGTTCGACGGCGAAGGAGACCCGCAGGATAGCGTTCTTGGCCCCCAGACCGATCAGCACCAAGAGACCGATCTGGAAGTAGACGTCGTTTTCCAGGCCCCGCAGCCAGTTGGCCGTCAGAGCGCCGAGGACCCCGAAGGGCACGGCCATCATAACCGAAGCCGGCAGGGTCCAGGATTCGTACTGGGCGGCCAGCACCAGGAAAACGATGACCAGGCCGAAGACGAAGGCCAGCATGGAGGTGCCCCCGGATTTCTTTTCCTCATAGGCCAGGCCGGACCAGGCGAAGGCGTAGCCTGCCGGCAGCACCTCGCGGCCCACCGCCTCCATGGCCGCGATGGCCTGGCCGGAGCTGTATCCGGGAGCCGCGTTCCCGTTCACCGTGGCGGCGGGAAAGCCGTTGAAATGGGGGAGCAGGTCCGGGCCGGTCACCCAGCGGGAGGTGACCAGGGCCGACAGGGGGACCATCTCCCCCTGATTCGAGCGTGTGTAGAGACGCTCCAGATCACCGGGGACCTGACGGTGTTTCGGCTCGGACTGGAGGATCACCCACCAGACCCGGCTGAACTCGTTGTACTGGCTGACCGTCAGGGATCCGAACTGGGCCTGAATGGCATTGTAGACATCCGTCACCGGCACGCCGATGAGGCTGGCCTTTTCGCGGTCCACGTCGGCGCTGATCTGTCGGGTGGTGGCCCGGAAGGTACTGTTCAAACCGGTGAGCTCCGGACGTTGGCGGGCCTTGCTCAGAAATTGCTGGGTCAGTTCGTCCAGCCGCACCGGGGTCCCCGCCCCCGTATCCTGAATCCAGAATTCAAAACCGCCGGTGGTCCCGATCCCGGGAATCGCCGGCGGTGCCACCGGGATCACCAGTCCCTCCCGAATCCCGGCCGCTTCCCGGTGCAAGGTGGTCAGTACTTGCCGGGCGTTTTCGACCCGGGCCTTTTTCACGGAAGCGTAGCGCTCGTCGAAGGGTTTGAGGGTCGTAAAGAAGGTCCCGCCGTTGGTCTTGAACCCGTTGTCGAGCAGGCTGAACCCGGCAATCTGGGTCCGTTGGTCCACCCCGGGGATTTTTTTGAAAATTTCCTCCACCCGATCGGTCACGGCCCCGGTGCGGTCCAGGCTGGCACCGTCGGGCATGATGACGGCGGCGATGACATAGCCCTGGTCCTCGTTGGGCACGAAGCTCATGGGGAGCACTTGGAAAAGGTGGATGATGGCATAGACCAGCACGGCCAGGACGACGAAGGCGACGGCCATCCGTTTGATGACGAAGGTCACGGCGTGCCCGAAACCCCGGGTCAGGGCCTCCACCCCCCGGTTGAACCAGGCGAAAAAGCCGCGGCTGGGCGGCGGGGTGTGCTTCAGCAGCAGCCCGCACATGGCCGGGGTCAGGGTGAGCGCCACGAAGCCGGAGACCGCCACCGAAATGACGATGGTGATGGCAAACTGCTTGTAGAGCTGGCCGGTGGTGCCGGGCAGGAAGGCGGCGGGAATGAACACGGAGGCCATGACCAGGACGACGGCCACCAGGGAACTGGATATCTCCTCCATGGCCCGGATGGTCGCTTCCTTGGGAGGGAGGTGGAAGCGTGCCATGTTGCGTTCGACGTTTTCCACCACCACAATGGCATCGTCCACCACCATGCCGATGGCCAGCACCAGGCCGAAGAGGGTGAGCAGGTTGATGGAAAACCCCAGGGCCAGCATGCCGCCGAAGGTGCTGATCAGGGCGACGACGATGGCTGCGGCGCAGATGACGGTGGTGCGGAAGCTCTGGAGAAAGAGGTAAACGACGAGGACGACGAGCAGGATGGCCTCGAAGAGGGTGTGGATCACCTCTTTGATCGAGAGGCGCACGAAATCGTTGGTGTCGAGGGAAACCAGGTAATTGAGGCCGCTGGGGAAGTGGGCCTTCATGTCGGCCAACGCCTGGCGGACCGCTTTCGACACCTCCAGCCCGTTGGCTCCCGGTTGCTGGTAAATGGCGATAAAGGTGGCGGGAGTGCCGCTCAAGCGGGCGTCGGTGATGTACTGCCGCAGGCCCACCTCGGCGCGGGCCACGTCCTTCAAACGCACGATCCCGCTGGCGTCCTGGCTGGCGCGCAGAATGATGTTCTCGTACTCGGCGGGCTTGGTGAAGGGCCGCTGGGTGACCACCGGGAAGGTCAACTCCACCGGACCGGAGGTGGGCTGCTGCCCGATCTGTCCGGCTCCATAGAGGGCATTCTGGCTGGCCACGGCCTGCTGGATGTCGCTGGTGGTGATGCCCAGGGAAGCCATCCGGTCGGGGTTCATCCAGATGCGCATGGCCTGATCGGGAACGCCCATGATTTGCGCCTGGCCGGCGCCCGGCACCCGCTTGAGGGCATCCAGCACATACACGTTCGCATAGTTGGCGATGTACCCGCTGCTGTAGCGTTCCTTCTCGGCGTAGATGCCGATCATCATCATGATCGCCGAGGCCTTTTTCTGGACCGATACCCCCTGCTGGACCACGGCCTCCGGCAATTGGGGCATGGCCAGGTTGACCCGGTTCTGCACCTGGACCTGGGCGATGTCCGGATCCGTGTTCAAGGTAAAATAGACGGTGAGCTGCAACTGGCCGTTCGAGGAGCTGGTGGAAGTCATGTAGATCATGTTGTCCACGCCGTTGATCTGGGCCTCGATGGGGGCCGCCACCGAATCGGCCAGGGTCTGGGAATCGGCGCCGGGATAGGTGGCGGATACGGTGACCTGCACCGGGGTGATGGTCGGGTACTGCTCGACGGGCAGGGCGGTCAGGGACACGAGACCCGCCAGGCAGATGATGACGGCGAGGACCGTGGCGAAGATGGGGCGCTCGATGAAGAATTTGGAAAACACGGCCCGGCTCCTTTAGCGGGCGCCTGGGGCGTCGCCGGTTTTTGCGGGGGGGCCGCCGGCCGTGGCCGCGACCGGTGCGGCCGCCGGTTTCGTGGTAACGGCCAGGCCGGGCCGGAGGGTCAGGCCGCCGTCGACCACCACCTGTTCTCCGCCCCGCAGGCCCTCGAAGACGAACCAGTCGTCGCCGTGCCAGTCGCCGACCGTCACGGGCCGTTGTTCGACTTTGCCCCCCGGACCCACCACCCAGATAAAATTACCCTTGGAGCCCTGCTGCACCGCCCGCTGGGGCACCAGGATCGCCTGCGGCCGGACGGCGCCTTTCAGACGGGCCCGTACGTATTGGTTGGGACGCAAGGTCCCCTTGGGATTGTTGACGGTAGCGCGGACCAGGAAGGTCCCGGTCTGGGCGTTGTAGGAGGGTTCGGCAAAGGTCATCCGCCCCAGGAAGGGATAGACCGACCCATCGACGAGGACGATCTCGACCTCGAAATCCTTGTATTTGGGTCCCCAGATCAGCCCTTTGGCCCTTTCGTCCCGGAATTTCTGCATTTCGTTCTCTGAAACGCTGAAATTCACCCAGATGGGCTGGAGCACGGCCACGGTGGTGAGCAGGCTGTTCTGCGGGCTGATGTAGGTGCCGTCGGTCTGGCGGGCGGCACTGCTGATCCCGGTCACGGGGGAGGTGATCGTTGTATAGGACAGGTTCAGCTTGGCGGTTTCGACCTGAGCCTTGGCCTGCTCCACATTGGCCTGGGCCGACTCGAACTGGCCGGTCGCGTCGTCGAGATCCTTCTGGGAAAGGGCGTTCAGTTGGGCCAGCGGCTTGGTCCGGGCCAGGTTCAGACGGGCGGTCTCGAGGGCCGCCTCCTGCCGGGCCAGGGCGGCCTGAGCCTGGACCAACTGGACCTGAAACGGTTTGGGGTCCATCTGAAAAAGGACCTGCCCCTCTTTCACGATATCCCCCTCGCTGTACAGCCGCTGGTCCAGGAAGCCGCTGACCCGAGCCTGGATGTTGACCAGGTGCGAGCTCTGGGTCTGGGCCACGTATTCGAAGGTCACCGGCACGTCCCGGGGGACGATTTCGAGCACCGTGACCACCGGCTGCGCCGGCCCTGAAGCCTTCTTTTGGCTCTGGCAGGCTGGGGTGAGGAAGAATACGGTCAGCAGTATTCCGGTCATCAGGAACCCCAGCAGCCGTTTAGGATTCGAACGCAGTCTCTGCTCCATGGGCAGATCCCCCTTTTCCGAGGCGCTCAGATGTTGTCTATCGGCCGGATCATATCAGACAACCCCCGGACACTACAATATGTTTTATAGGAATATCTTGGTGCCGGTCGGGTATCCTGCTGGAAGTTTTGAAGCGGGCTCGGGATGGCGGAACATCCGTTGGTGGGGGCTCGTATTTCCGTTCATTCTTCCCCGCGGATGCCCTGGGAAACGAAGGGCCGGCCCTGCCGGATTTCGCACAAAGCCGGAATCAGATCGATAACCGCCCGGCTTTTCAGCACCAGGCCTTCCACGCCGGCCGCCTGCACTGCATTCAAGACGAAATTTTCATCATAGCGGCTCAAGACAATCATTTTGATTTCGGGAAATTTTTTCTTGAGGGTCGGCGCGGCATTGGTGCCCCCGGCAAAGAGCAGCGGCAGATCGATCACCACCACATCAGGCTTGAAATTCTCCAGGGCATCCCACAGGGAGGACTCGTCGGCCACCATCAGCACCGTCTCCGCTTCTGTTTCCAGTAGACTGCGAATCGCCCCCAGCACATTCACATGGGTATCGGCCAGTATGACTCGTCCTTGTTTCACCGGTATCCCTCTCCAGACGGCTCTTGACTCCGGGAATTCCTTTGGCGTCGGACGGCTATTCTACTAGCGAGGCAACGGGTAAGAATACTGGGAAAAGTACGGGTTCAGGCAGTGAAAAATTACCTGTTTGAGGCTGCTGGAAAGACGGAAGTTATACCGAGATAAGTCCGTGTTTCACAGCATACTGGACCAGTTCGGCGCTGGTCTTGATCTGGAGGAGTTCCATGATCCGGTACTTGTGGAATTCAACGGTGCGAGCCGAAATATTCAAAAGGACCCCGATTTCCTTGGCGGATTTGCCCTCGGCCAGGAGCTGCAATATCTCCCGCTGGCGTGAGCTCAGTTCGGCCGAGGAAGGTGCGGAGGGAAAACCTTTTCCCTGATACGTGCGGATCAGGTCTCCTGCGATCAAAGGGGTTACATAGGTTCGTCCCCGGAGAGCCTCCCGGATAGCCGTGATCAGTTCCGAGGAGGCCGAGTGTTTCAAGACAAAGCCCGAGGCACCGGCCTCGAAGGCCCCGGCGGCGTAGGTCACATCCGGATGCATAGTCAGGAAGACCACTTTGACCGAGGGATCGTTTTTTTTGATTTGTCGGACCGCATCGATGCCGTTGAGCCGGGGCATGGAGATATCGGCCACAATCACATCGGGACGGAGTTTGGCCGCCTGGTTCATCAGGGCCCGGCCGTCTTCCACGGTCCCGACCAGTTCGAACTCCGGCTCCAGGAGACCTTTTAATCCTTCCAGCACGATTTTATGATCATCGGCCAATAGAATTCGCGGTTTATTCATGATCCGTTCCTTGGGGTTTTAAAGGTACTTTGACGGTGATCAGGGTCCCCTCACCGGGGCGAGATTCGACGGTGAACTCACCGTTGATGAGCCGGACCCTTTCCCCCAGACTGGAGAGCCCCAAGCCCGGTGTTCCCCGGGCTGCGGTCCAATTGAAACCGATGCCGTTATCCTGAATAGAAAGCAGCAGACTCTGGGCGAAACGCTTCAGGGAAACAGAAACCTGTTCGGCACAGGCATGCCTGGAAATGTTCCGTAAGCCCTCCTGGACAATCCGGTACAGGGCCAGGGAGACATCTTTCTCGATAATATCCGGGATATTTTCGTGGCGGAAGGAGATAGCGACCCCATCCCGCTTCAGAAAGGCTGTACACTCGGACTCGATGGCCCTGACCAAACCTAAATCGTCCAGGATGGACGGATGCAACTGACGGGCTAGATTATTGATGTCCCCCGCCATGGCCACCAGTTGGTTCTTCAGTGCGCTCAGCTTTTCCTTGACGGCCTTGGGATTTTCCGGAAGCTGTTGTTCCATTTTCCCCGCATCGATGGCGAGGACCGCCAACCGCTGCGTCAAATCGTCATGGAGTTCACGGGCCAGATGGCGCCGCTCTTCTTCCTGGGCCGAAATCAATCTTCCGGTCAGTTCGCGGAGTTCGTTCTGGTTTTGACGCAGCACCCGGGTATTTTCCTGCAAGGATTGCTCGACCACTTTGCGCTCGGTCACGTCACGGGCCGCCGCAAAAACCAGATTTCCAACCGCGGCGGCAGTCCATTCCAGCCAGCGATAGGTGCCGTCTTTACAGCGGTAGCGATTCTCGAAAGAAAGCACTCGCTGTTGCGCTAGCAGGGTGGAAATAACTTCCCGAGTACTGTCCAACTCGTCGGGATGGATCCAGTGGAAGAACGGCCGGGCTTGAAGTTCTGCGCGGGTATAACCCAGGATCTTTTCCGCTACGGGATTTAAACGCAGGAAAAAGCCGTCGGCATTGGCAATGCATAATAAATCGAGGGTGACGTTGAAAAATTGATCCAGCTCCTCGGTTTTCTCCCGCAGCGAGGCTTCGGCTATTTTTTTCCTGCGTCGCTGCACCAGCAAACCAATGACCAGCATGGTTTGCGCCAGCAAAACCGTCAGCCCTCCGAGGACAAATCCTTTGTACTCACTCCATAAAGTTCTGGGACGATTAATGAAGATGCTGTTGGCCGGGAGTCTTTTCTCGTCCAACCCCCACCGTTGTAACTGTTCCCAATCGTACAGAGGCAGGCGTGGAGCCGGAATCATCGTCACGGGTTCGGCCGGGAGTTTTCCGCTCAGGATCTCCAGGGCTAGCCGGACGGTTCGCTCCGCTTCCCGGCCGAAACTCGGCATAGTGCCGCCGACAATGCCCTTGTTTCCCAGCAGGGTGTCGAAAAGACCAAAAACAGGGGCTTTGGCGGCCAGACTGATCCTGCGGATCACGTCGGGAGGTCTGTACGTTTTTCCCTGCGGACCGGCTGCAAAATTCGTAAACAAAACAGCGGTCCTGGGCGCCAGGACGGCGACCCGGGCCAGCACCTCCTCCAGAGGCCGACCGCTCCAGTACTCGATTTGAAGTCTCCCCGGCCAGAAAGCCAGACCGCGGCGAACGGTCTGCTCCAAGGCCTGGTCCAGGAGGCCGCTTCCGCTGATCACTATGAGCGTGCGGGTATCCGGTTGGAGGGCGAGAACGTTCTGTACGGTGGAATTCGTACTGATCGAAAAAGGCAGCAGGACAAAGGGGCGTTTGAGCCGCTGCATCAGGCCGACCTGAGCGGTCCGGAAATCCGCATTTTCGAGAAACTCGGGGTCGGCGATCACGTTGATTACCGGGACCCCCGGAAAGAGATTCCGCCCTTCCTCGACCAGAAAGTTGAGGGCGGTGCGGTGCAGGGTGATGATCAGATCGAACGGTTGTTGCGCATACTTGCGGTCCAGGTATTTGGTAAACTCCAGCCGATGAGTCGGGTCCGGATGTTTGGAAAGATCCAAGAATTCAAAATGGAGCAGGTTACCGTCAAGCCCGGCGTCCAGAAACCCCTGCACCAGGATCGGGTCCATAATAAGATAGGCGGCGGTTTCATAGGTATAGGCATGAAGGAGCAAAATATTTTTTTTAGAAAAATCCGAGGCGGTCCCGACCATGGTCGCTTTTGGAGCCGGCCTGGGAGCCGTTGCTGTGCCCGGGGGAACCGGTGACTGAGCCTGAGCGCCAGCCTGTCCGATCAAAAGGATCAGAAAAACGAAGCCCAACAGGCCGAGGGCGGTGTGTTTAGTCGGTTTTATTAAAATGGCCCCTTCCTCTGACACCTGGAGAACGGCGCGGTGGGTTTTTCTGCCGTTAAAGGCAATTCGTAAAAATGCATAATAATAAAAATTAGCGGATTACACCAGCTCTAAGGGACGGCCAACCGAAGCCGGAAAGATCCTGGACGTCAGTCCTGAGGATCTAGCTTAGAGGTCCCGAAAAAGCCGTTGATCTTTGTTGGAAATTCCAGCTATATTGAAAAACGCAACCGGCTTGAGGTTGGAAAAAATAGAGAAAAGGGTTTAATACATTTTGCGGACCTTTTTGGCTTTTTTGGAAAAATATCGCTTCAGCCTCCTTTTCGTCACGCTCCTATGGACCATCGGCGGAGCCGCCCTGCTGGCCGAATTCGGGTTGTCCGGGGTTTTGAGCGTTTTAATCCTGCTGAACCTGTTGGTGCTGCTGGCTGTGTTGTCCGGCCAATGGGCCCTGCGGGTCGGGTGGGGCCTTTTCATCCTCTCCCTGATCTCCTGGGGCCTCTCCACCTGGGTGGCCATAACGGCGTTCAATCCGGGCGGTCAGATCAGCGCCGTCATCCTCCTGGTGCTGGGGACCTTGGGTTGCCTGCGGGTGGCCTTCAGCCCCGGTCCGGTCGACCGGGAGCGCCTGGCCGCCGCGCTCGACCTCTACCTACTTTTGGGGCTGATCTTTGCCCTGATTTTTACGGTCATCGCGGAGCTGCTGCCGGGATCGTTCCATTTCGCCGCCGCCCAGCACGTTGCCTTCGCGACCAGACCCCTGTCCGACATGGTCTACTTCAGCTTCGTGACCATGGCTACCCTGGGATACGGCGACATTATACCGCTCAGCGGTTCCGCCAAAGGACTGGCCATCCTGGAGGCGATCATCGGGCAAATGTACCTGGTGGTGGTGGTGGCCCGGCTGGTCAGCCTGTACAGAGAGTCCGAGGAAAAATAGTTTCCCTGGAATCCGCCACACGAATGGTAAATCGACCCTGTGTCCGCCGGTCCTCCGACACCGTTACACCCGGGGCGGCAGCAGGTAAAGGGTCAGGGCGAAGATCAGATAGACCATTAAAACCAACACGCCCACGAACCACCCGGATCGCCCGCCGTTGGTCACCTGCGCGGCGGTAACCGTGGCAATGAACATCATCACCAGGGCGCCCGGCCAGAATTGCAGGTCCATCGGCCGGGGGGCGATGACGTAGCTGAGCAGCACCAGCACCGGCGCGACGAACAGGGCGATCTGCGAGGCGGCCCCCAGGGCGATGCCCACGCTCAAGTCGAGGCGGTTCCGGCGCGCCCCGGAAAAGGCCGCGCCCATCTCCGCCGCACCCCCCACCAGCGCGACGATGATGAAGCCCACGAAGGCGGGGGTCATCCCGAAGGTTTCCGCCGCCTGCTGTACCGAGGCGACAAACACCTCGCTCACCAGCGCCACCAGCACCGTGACGCCCGCCAGCGTGGCCAGGGCCAGGCCCACCGGCCAGGGCGCTTCCCCTTGCTCCCCGGCGACCGCGCTGACGAAAAGCTCACGATGGGTCTTGAGGGAAAACCAGAGGCCCAAGCCGTAGGCGGCGATCAGCAGCACCGCCAGGCCCAGGCTCAAATCCTGCGTAATGGCCGCCACGGCCGCCGAGTCGGCCTGGGCGATGGCGGAGGGAACCAGCAGACCCACCGTGGCCAGGAAGAGCAGGCCGGCCTGAAAACGGGTGCCGACAGGATTGAACTCCTGCACATGGTGCCGGAGTCCGCCCAGGAGAAACGACGCGCCCAGGACGAACAGGGTGTTGGTGACAATGGCGCCGGCAATGGACGCCTTAACCAATGTATATTGGCCGGCGCGTAGGGCCGCGAGCGCGATGACCAGTTCGGTGAGATTCCCCAGCGTGGCATTCAGCAGGCCGCCGACGGCATCGCCCGTCTTGGCCGCCACGGATTCGGTGGCGTGCGTCAGGAGTGCCGTCAGGGGCAAGATGGCCAGGACCGACAGCACGAACAGCAGTGTGTGGCCCTCGGGTCTGAGGTGCTCGGCCACCAGCACCGCGGGCACAAAAACCAGCAGCCACAGCATTCGATTGTGGCAAATTTCCTTTAGCAATGGATTCATGGGTGTTGCCTCTCCTTCTTTCCAGAATCGAACCGGATAAACGGCGCCGCCTGGTCCTCCTGTTTGTCTGTTTCCGGTAACGATATTACGACCGGTCCTGGGGCCGCAAGGCATAGCGGGCCGCCCCCAGCAGGGCTACCTTGGGATTCATGATCACCCGGACCGGCATGGTCTGAAGCAGGGGCCTCATCCGCCCCTTGGCCGTAAAAGCGTTCAGGAAGACCGGCTCTTTCAGTTTGGCAATGATCTTCGGAGCGATCCCGCCGCCGAGGTACACCCCCCCGGTGGCCATGACCTTTAAGGCCATATTTCCCGCCTCGGCACCGTAGAGGGAGACGAAGAGGTCGAGGGCCTGCGTGCAGAGCGAACTTTTTCCGGTCAGGGCCTGCTCCGTGATTACCGCCGGAGGGTCCTTTTGGCGCAACAGGTCGACCAGCCATTGCGGCTCTTCCCCGTGTCCCTGGTCCCTGAGAAATTGGTAAATGGTGAACAGACCCTGGCCGCAGACGACCCGCTCGGCGCTCACCCGGGGATGCCGTTTCAGCAAATAGTCCAACAGGCCCATCTCCAGGTGATTCCGAGGCGCAAAATCAGCGTGCCCCCCCTCGGACGCAAAAGGGCGGTACTCCCGGTCATCCCAGAAGATACCGACTTCCCCCAGTCCCGTGCCCGCCGCGATGACCGCCCGATTGCCCCGGGCCTCCGGGGCGCCCGGATTGAGGACCTCAAAGTCTTGCTCCTCCAGGGCGTCGAGGCCATAGGCGCCGGCCTCCCAGTCATTGATCAGACCGACCCGGGGGAGGGTGAGCTCCCGGGCCAACTCCCGGGAATCGATCACCCAGGGCAGGTTGGTGGCTTCACAACGGCCCTGACGGACCGGCCCGGCGACGCCGAAAGCGGCCCCCCTGAGGGGAGGGAACGGGTGGGTCAGGAATTTGCGCAGGGCGCTCTCCAGACTCGGCTCTTCCCGGCTCGAAAAGGTCCGTTCGGCCAGAAAGTTTAAATGTCCCTTTAGGGGTTCGATCAGAGCCAGACGGGTGTTGGTCCCGCCGATGTCACCGACCAGGAGCACTCCTTTTTTTATTCCCCTCACGTGTTTTCCTCCTGCTGAATTCTTTATAGGCGTTGATCAACCCATTGGTCGAAGCGTCATGGGAGGTCACCGGTCGGTTGTCCTGCAATTCCGGCAGGATGCCCTGGGCGAGTTGCTTGCCGAGTTCCACGCCCCACTGGTCGAAGCTGAAGATGTTCCAGATCACCCCTTGCGTAAAAATCTTGTGCTCGTACAGGGCAATGAGGCTGCCGAGGGTGCGGGGGGTGATTTTTTTGACCAGAATGGAGTTGGTCGGCCGATTCCCTTTGAAAACCCGGTACGGCAGGACTTTCTTGATGTCCTGGTCTTTCAGCCCGGCCCGTTGCAATTCCTGCAGAACCTCTTCCGGCTGCTTCCCCTTCAGCAACGCTTCCGTCTGGGCGAAAAAATTCGAAAGCAGGATCTCATGGTGAGCGCCCAACGGATTGTGGCTGATGGCGGGCGCGATGAAATCGCAGGGGATCAGTTTCGTTCCCT
>JACRCK010000006.1 GCA_016219065.1 Deltaproteobacteria bacterium | reverse complement strand
TGGTCGGACCTTTCGGATCAAATTGACCTATCGTTTTTAATGGACCATCCGCAAGCGTTCAGGCAAAGGAAATCCTGGTGCCGTTACCGATAATCCGCCTCGGGTTCGTCCTGTTGGCCTTCCTGCTGGTTTTCCGACCGGGTGAATTGTCAGCGGAACGGATCGCCGCGGTACTAAGCCAGCAGACCTCCCCTTACCAGGAAGCCTTGAAAGGCTTTCAGCAGTTCCTGCAGCACCTTAAGGAGCCCCTGGAACTGGAGGTTTACAACTTGCAGGGGGATGCCGACCAAGGCCCCGCAATGCTGGCCCAGATAAAAAAGAACCGTCCCGGACTCCTGTTTGCCTTGGGCTTGCAGGCCACGGAATTGGTTACCCAAGGGACGAGAGAAACACCCATCGTGGTCGGATTGATGGTAAAGACCGACTCTCTTAAAAAATATCCCCACGTTACCGGGGTATCCCTGGAACATAGCCTGGATGCTCAGTTTAAATGGCTTCAATTGATATTGCCGGAAGCCAGGAATATCGGGGTGGTTTATAACCGGGCGGAAAATCAGGGATTGGTGGAAGCCGCTGCGAAAGAGGCGGTCCGTTTCGGTCTGCGCCTGGAGGCCCACGAAGTTCCTTCCTTGACGGATTTACCGGCGGCGCTCAATCAGGTGGTAAAAAAGGCGGATGTTCTATGGGGCCTTCCCGACAAGGTGGCCTTGACCTCCCAGACCGCCAAACATATCTTGTTGCATTCGTTTCAGAACGATGTCCCGTTTATCGGCTTGTCGTGGGCCTGGACCAAAGCCGGTGCCTTGTACTCCTTGGACTACGATTATTATGACCTCGGACAGCAATGCGGCGAAATGGCCCTCAAGATCCTGAATAAAATTCCGGTCCGCACCATCCCGTTGGCTACGCCCCGCAAGGTGATTTATACGCTAAACTTAAAAGTTGCCGAAAAAATGAAAATTAATTTTTCCGAGAATATTATCAAAGGGGCCGCCAATGTTTATCGCTAAAAAATTTGAGAAATAGACAATATTTTCTTGACATGGTCCTTTTCTTTTTATAAATTTAAAACTGACTGAGTGCTCAGTTAGTTTTTATGGAGAATAAAATGACCAGGAAGGAAGTTATTCTGCAGGCTGCCAGTCGGCTATTTTCAGACAAGGGGTTCAAGGAAACCTCGGTTGCTGAAATATCGGAGATAACCGGGGTCGCCGAAGGCACCATTTTCTATCATTATAAAAACAAGGAAGGCCTGTTTCTATCCATCCTGGAAAATCTCAAAGATGAAATCATCCGGGGCTTTGAACAATATTTTAAAGAAAAAAAGTTTGCATCGGGCCTGGATATGGTGGAAGGGGCCATCTCCTATTACCTGTATCTGGCCGGAATGAAAGAAGACCGTTTTCACCTGCTCCACCACCGCTATCCTTACGAACTGGCGGCAGTCAACCCCGTTTGCCGGGAACTCCTGGAGGCCATCTATAACTGCGTGGTGGATATTTTTGAAAAGGCCGTTCAGGCCGGGCAGCAGGATGGGTCGATCGGCCAAATGTCTTCCCGCAAGATGGCCCTGATCCTCTTTTCCCTGGTGGACGGGCTGGTCCGCTTCAAAACCTACAATCTCTATGATCCGGGAGGACTCTACCATGAGTTGATTGCCGCCTGCCGCAGGATGCTCGGAAAATGTCCGGGCGGGGAAGATGGGAAGTAATCGTTCGCTGTAAACCTGAAGGGTGCAGTGTCCTGGCCCTTTGACTTAAGCTGAAAGATTATTCATGTTAAAAAAAAATTTTCCCTTTTTAGAATGGTTCAAAAACTATAACGGCCCCGCCTTTCGAGCCGACGCTTTGGCGGGGCTGACCGTGGCGCTGGTTCTGATTCCCCAGTCCATGGCCTATGCCCAGTTGGCCGGACTCCCGAGCTATTACGGGTTGTATGCCGCCTTCCTCCCGCCCATGCTGGCCGCCCTGTTCGGATCGAGCCGGCAGTTGGCCACCGGCCCGGTGGCTGTCGTTTCCCTGATGACGGCGGCCTCGCTCGCGCCTCTGGCCACGGCCGGCAGCCAGGGTTATATCGCCTACGCCATCCTGCTGGCCCTGATGGTGGGGGCCTTTCAACTCCTCCTGGGCCTGCTGCGGCTGGGCTTGGTGGTGAACTTCCTTTCCCACCCGGTGGTCAACGGCTTCACCAACGCCGCGGCCCTGATCATCGCCACCTCCCAACTGGATAAAATGTTCGGGGTTTCGGTGGACACGGCCGAGCATCATTACGAAACCATCGTGCGGGTGATCCAGGCTGCAGTTCAGCACACCCACTGGCCCACCCTGATCATGGGGGCGGCGGCCTTTGCCATCATGTTCGGCCTGAAGAAAATATCCCCCAAGATCCCCAATGTGCTGGTGGCGGTGGTGATCACCACCCTGATTTCCTGGGCCTTCGGTTTTCAACACGACGAACAGGTTGGCCTGTCCCGCATTGAGTCGGAACGGGCCAGGACCCTGATCGCCCGTTTCAATCAGACCACGATATTGTTGCCTGCCCTGGCCAAGGAACGTACGGAAGTCAGCCAAGCTCTGGACACGGCCAGCGCCGGTCATGACTACCGGGCGGTTTTGGACGTCGAGCACGCCGCCAGCGTGCTGACCTTCAATATGGACAAGCTGAAACACGAGTCCGCGGAACTTCGCAGCCAGATCCGGGGACTGCTTTTGGCCGGGGTCCGACAGCCGGACGGTTCCCGGCGATACTATTTAAAGAACGAAGTGCCGGCGGGTGCTCAGACCGACAGCCGGACCTGGCTGATACGGGCGGGGAACAAGCCCCTGGACGAGAATAAAATTCCTCTGAAGGGGGGCGGGTCCGTGGTCGGCGAGGTGCCTAAAGGGCTCCCTTCCTTTTCGCTGCCGACCATCGATTTCAAGGTCATGGGGACCCTGTTTTCCTATGCGGCCATCATTGCCCTGCTGGGCTTTATGGAGGCGATCTCGATTGCCAAAGCCATGGCCGGTAAGACCGGCCAGCGTCTGGACCCCAACCAGGAACTCATCGGCCAGGGCCTGGCCAATATCCTGGGGGCCATCGGGCAGAGTTATCCCACCTCCGGTTCCTTTTCCCGTTCCGCCGTCAACCTGCAGGCCGGGGCCGTCACCGGGCTGTCCAGTGTGTTTACCGGACTGACCGTCGTGGCCACTTTATTCTTTTTTACCCCGCTGTTGTATCATCTGCCCCAGTCGGTCCTGGCCGCGGTCATCATGATGGCGGTCATCGGCTTGCTGAATGTTTCCGGTTTCGTTCATGCCTATAAAGCCCAGTGGTACGACGGGGTGATTTCGGTCATTTCCTTTGTGGCCACCCTGGCCTTCGCCCCTCATCTCGACAAGGGCATCATGATCGGGGTGGTATTGTCCCTCCTGGTTTTTCTGTACAAGAGCATGCGGCCTAAGATCGCCGCCCTCTCCCGCCACGCCGACGAGGCCCTGCGCTGCGCCGCCACCCACGGCCTCAAGGAATGCGAATACGTGGCCCTGGTCCGGTTTGAGGGGCCGCTCTTTTTCGCCAACGCCAGCTACCTGGAAGACAAGATCATGGAATTGATGGGCCTCCGAAAAAACCTGAAACACATCATCATCGTCTCCAACGGGATTAACGATATCGACGCCACCGGCGAGGAGGCCCTGTCCCTGCTGGTGGACCGGGTGCGCAGTGCCGGGATCGACATCTCTCTGAGCGGGGTCAACGAAGCGGTCCTTAAGGTCCTGAAACGGACCCACTTTCCGGAAAAGATCGGGGAGGACCACATCTTCCCCACCATGGAACGGGCCATTGCGGCCGTCCATTACGCGACCCATAAAGGGAGTCAGGAAGAGAGCTGTCCTTTGCTGACGGCCTGCTATACCATTTCCTAAGGCCTAAGGGGGTGCCATGTCCATTATTACCGTCTTCAGCGGAATTTTTTGCAACCAGGAACCGATTATTAAAAAAGTGTTGGACCGGACGGGGTTCAAGTTGATGAACGATACCAACGTGGTGGCCAAGGCCAGTCGGCAATCCGGCTTGCCGGAAGGTAAGATTTCCCGGACCTTTTCCGGCAAGCCTTCGGTCTTCAACCAGTTCACCCATGAAAAGGAGCGGGCCATCGCCTTCCTGCGGCTGGCCATGGCGGAACTGCTGGCCGAAGACGATTTTTTGTTCCACGGCTTTTCCGGCCAGCTCGTCCCCCGGGAAATCAGTCATGTGCTGCACCTGTGCCTGATTGCGGATATGAAGTCCCGGGTGGGCTGGGCCAAACAGCAACAGGGCCTGGCCGACGGCGAGGCCCTGAAACTGATCCGGAAGGAGGACGAAGACCGCAGAACCTGGATCGATACCCTTTTTCAAAAAAAGGATCCCTGGGACCCATCCTTGTACGATATCATCATCCCCACGGATAAGACGACTCCGGATGAAGCGGCCCTGTTGGTGGAAAAAAACCTGAAGCGGGATATCGTCCAGCCTTCACCGGAGTCCCGGCAGGCCGCGGAAGATTTTCTGCTGGCCGCCCGGGCGGGGGTGGCCCTGGCCCAGGAAGGGCACAATGTGGGGGTCAGCGCCCGTCAAGGCGTGGTCACCCTGACCATCAACAAGCATGTGCTGATGTTGAATCGTCTGGAGGAAGATCTGCGGGCCTGTGTCAGCCGGGTGCCGGGGATCCGGGAAGTGGAAACCAAGGTCGGCCAGGGCTTCCACCAGACCGATATCTACCGGAAATATAATTTCGAGGTCCCCTCCAAGGTGCTGCTGGTGGACGACGAGCGGGAATTCGTCCAGACCCTGTCGGAGAGGCTGCTGCTCCGGGAAATGGGGTCGGTGGTGGCTTACGACGGGGAATCCGCCCTGTCCCTGATCCGGGAGGAAGAACCCGAGGTCATGATCCTGGACTTGAAGATGCCGGGCATCGACGGCATCGAGGTGTTGCGGCGGGTCAAAGCCACCAACCCCAACGTGGACGTCATCCTCCTCACCGGTCATGGATCCGAGGCCGACCGCGAGGTCTGCCTGAACCTGGGGGCCTTCGCCTACCTGCAAAAGCCGGTGGATATCGACTTACTCAGCCGGGCCTTAAAACAGGCCAACGAAAAGATTCAGCAGCAGAGAGCAGCCGGACCGCGGGAAGGATAAGGGCCGATGCGCCTGCCGGGCAAACCAAAATTCTGGGATCATTACGACGCGGCCTCCAGCCTGCATAAGCCCCTGTTCAATTTTCGCCGGATCTGGTTCCTGGCCGTCCTGGTCACCGCTCTCGTCACCCTGGCGCCCCTGATCTTTATCACCCTCATGGATTACCGGGCCACCCAGAAAAGCGCGGAATCCGAAATCCGGCTGCGGACGGCCCGCCTGGTTTCCAACACCCGCCGGTCCGTGTCTTTTTTCCTGGAGGAACGCCAGGCGGCCACTGAATTTATCACCCAGTTGCACCCCTGCCGGGATATGGAAAATCCGACGCAGTTGGGCCTGATCCTGGAGAATTTAAAAAAGAGTTTCGGGGGTTTCGTGGATCTGGGAATCATCGCTGCCGACGGGATCCAGAAGGTTTACGTGGGGCCGTACGATTTGAAAGGCAAAAATTACCGCGACCAGGAATGGTTTAGACAGGTGGTGGACCGGGGCGGTTATATCAGCGACGTCTTCATGGGGTTCCGAAATGCGCCCCATATCGTCATCGCCCGGAAACACGAGTTACCCGACGGAACCTACCACGTGCTGCGGGCCACCCTGGATACCGAGCGGTTCAACCATCTTATGTCCGGGATCGAGGTCAGCGGGTCGGGAGATGCCTTCCTCATCAACCACCGGGGGGCCCTCCAGACCCCCTCGCGCCTTTACGGTTCGATTCTGAAAAAAATTGAGCTGCCGGTGCCGGCGGTTTCCCCCCAAAGTGAGATCCTGGAAACCCGGGACCGCCGGGGAGAGACCCTGATCATCGGTTATGCCTACATTTCGGATTCTCCCTTCGTCCTGATGATCGTCAAGCCCAAAAAAGAACAGTTGAAAGAATGGTATGCGATTCGGATGGAACTCATCGGCTTCCTGGTGTTGAGCATCACGGTCATTTTAATCGTCATCCTGGGAACGGCGACCTATCTGGTTGGGCAGGTCTTCGACGCCGACCGGCGCCGGGTGGCCATGCTCCATAAAGTGGAATACGCCAACAAGCTGGCTTCCATCGGCCGGTTGGCGGCCGGCGTGGCCCACGAGATCAACAATCCCCTGGCCATCATCAACGAAAAGGCGGGGCTGATCAAGGATATTTTTTCCTTTAAACCGGAAACCCAAACGGATCCCCGGTTGAGTGCGCTGGTGGATTCCATTATCGCTTCGGTGGAGCGTTGTTCGACCATTACCCGGCGCTTGCTGCGCTTCGCCCGGCACCTGGAAGTGAGCATGCAGACCATTCAACTGGAGGAGCTGATTCGAGAGGTCCTGGGTTTCGTGGGCAAGGAGGCCGAGTACCGGAGTATCGAGGTGGCGGTGGAGGTGGCGAATGAAATCCCCGCTTTCGAAAGCGATCGCGGTAAGCTGCAGCAGATCTTTCTCAACATCATCAACAACGCCTTCGCGGCCATGGAAGATGGGGGCCGTTTGAAAATTACGCTCCAGCGCGTGAACGAGGAGTCGGTTTCCGTATCTTTCGCCGACACCGGTCGGGGCATTCCGGTCGAAGACCTGAAAAGGGTTTTTGAACCTTTTTTCACCACCAAGGCCAGCAAAGGTGGAACCGGCTTGGGCCTATCGATTACTTACGGCTTGGTCCGGGAGCTGGGGGGCACCGTGCAGGTGGAAAGCACCGTCGGACAGGGGACCCGGTTCACCGTAACCATACCGCTGAAATATGAGAAGAAGAATAGGGGGATCGATGCTGATATTACTCGTGGATGATGAAGCCGAATTGGTTTCCACCCTGGCGGAGCGTCTGGCCTTCCGGGGGATCGAAGCCCACTGGGTCACGTCGGCCGAGGAAGCCTTACAGCAGGTGAGCAAACGGCATTTTGATGTGGCCGTCCTGGATGTCAAGATTCCGCGGATCAGCGGGTTGACCCTGAAAAAACTGCTGGAGGAGAAGGACCCCCGGTTGAAATTTATATTCCTGACCGGCCACGGCTCCGAGGAGGATTTCATGATCGGCTCGGCCGAGGCCGGGGAGGCCTATTATCTGATCAAACCGGTGAATTTGGACCTGTTAATCGAAAAACTCCAGGAGATCATCAAGACGTAAAGGGGAAAATCTATGACGACCCAATGGGAAATGATAGCCCAGGGAGGTTTTCAATTCTTCGGCAAGATGTCGGCCTCGATTTCCCACGAGATCAAGAACGCCCTGGCCATCATCAATGAAAACGCCGGCCTGCTGGAGGACCTGACGCTGCTGGCCGAGCAGGGTCGGCCGATAGATCCGGAGCGGCTGAAAAAACTGGCCCGGTCGGTCATGAAGCAAATCGAGCGGACGGACGGGTTGGTCAAACGCCTGAATCGTTTTGCCCACAGCGCGGACGAGCCGATTAAAACGATCGACCTGGGGGAGACGCTGGAATTGGTGGTGGCCGTCGTCCAGCGTCTGGCCGGACTCAAGGAGGCCCGGTTGGAATTAATCGCCCCCCGGAGGCCGATCCCGTTGGCCACCAGTCCCTTTTTACTGGAGAACCTGATCGGGGGGTGTCTAGAATTTCTATTGGGCCTGGGGGTTAAGGCCATCCAGCTCGTCCCCGAAGGCACGGCGGAGGGTGCCCGGATTCGGCTGGTGGGCCAGTCCGCTTTTTCGACCGCTCCCCCGGCCGCCTTCCCGACCGAAAAAGAAAAAGCCTTTTTGGAGGCCTTGAAGGCCGAATTGCAACTGGAACCGGCAACCGGAGAGGTGGTCCTCTCCCTACCGAAACAGATTTAGCCGGCCCGTCCGAATTGGGCGCGGCCTGGGATGGTAGAGCAGAAAGGAGCAAAACTATGTCTGAGAAAGTATTGTTGGTAGACGACGAAGTCGAATTTTTGGATACCCTTTCGGAGCGCATGCGTAACCGCGGCATGGAAGTTTCCACTTCCAGTTCGGGAGCGGAGGCGTTGAAAAAGGTGGAGCAGGAGTCTTACGACGTCATCATCCTGGATTTGATGATGCCGGGAGTGGACGGCCTGGAGGCCCTGAAAATCCTGAAAGAGAAAAAACCGGAACTCCAGGTTATTCTGTTGACCGGCCATGCCACCGTGGAGAAAGGCATCGAGGCCATGAAACTGGGGGCCATGGATTTTCTGGAAAAACCGGCCGACCTGAGCCAGTTGACCGAAAAGATCAAAAAGGCCCAGGCCAAAAAAATGCTGATCGTGGAAAAACAAACCGAGGAAAAGATCAAGAAGTTATTAGAAGAGAAAGGTTGGTAAGTGAAAAACGGAGTATTGGAGTAGTGGAGTAATGGAGTATTGGTTTTAGCTACCGGCTGAATTCGGAGTAATGGATTGGCCGCGTATCGGTTTTAAAGGCAATACTCCAGCACTCCAATACTCCAGTACTCCCCGGCTTTTCTTCAGCTTTTAAACGGCTTGAAATCCTTGGCCTGGATGTGGGTTTCGCGCATCAGCTTGTGAAAATAAGGCCTTTCCAGTCCGCTTTCCTTGGCGGCCAGAGAAACGATCCCGGCGTTCCGGGACAAAGCCCGGCGGATGTACTCCTGGTGAAAGTTGGAGACCAGGCGGTCCTTGGCTTCTTTGAAAGGCAATTGGTACAATTCCTCTTCCATTTCGGCGGGGTGGAGGTTGGCCTGGGGCCGGGGAAAGAGGTTGGCGATCTCCAGCACCCCTGATTTGCTCAGAATCACCCCCCGTTCGATGACGTTTTCCAATTCCCGCACATTGCCCGGCCAGGGCAGGCTCGTCAGCAGATCCAGCGCCTCCGGCGCCAATCCTTTTATGGATTTCTGATTGATCCGGGCGTACTTTTCCAGGAAGTGACGGGCCAGGAGGGGGATGTCCTCCCGCCGTTCCCGGAGCGGAGGCATGAAGACCTGAATGACGTTCAACCGGTAATAGAGATTCTCCTGGAATTCCCGCTGGCGGACCTTCTGGGCCAGATCCTGCTGGGTGGTGGCGATGAGACGGATATCGGCCGTCCGGTCGTCCGGACTGCCCATGGGGCGGTACTGTCCTTCCTGGAGCAGGTGGAGCAGTTTGGTCTGAATGAGAGGGGGCAGACTCCCGATCTCCTCCAGAAACAGGGTCCCCTGGTCCGCTTCCTCCACCAGGCCTTTCTTGTCCCAGATGACGTCGGGCAGGTAGCCTTTGGCCTGGCCGAACAACTCACTTTCCAGTAGATACTCCGGAATGACCGAACAGTTCAGGGGTACGAATTTATGCTCCCGCCGGTTGCTCTGATAATGGACGGTGCGGGCCGCCAGTTCCTTACCGGTCCCGGGTTCTCCGCTGATGAGCACGGCGGCGTTGGTTTTGGCCACCTGCTTCACCGTCTCATAGACCTCCTGCATGCTGGGGCTGTCCCCGAAAATGAACGAGGATTTGACCTGGTCTTCCAGCTCCCGGCGCAGCAGGATATTCTCGGTCCGGAGCTGCTGAAAATCAAGGGCCTTGGCGATGGCCACCAGGATCTCGTTTTGTTTGAAGGGCTTGGTGATGTAGCTGAAGGCGCCTTTCTGCATGGCCTCCACCGCGGAGTCGATGGTCCCGTAGGCGCTGATGATGATGACCGGCAGATCCGGATGATCCCTCCGGATTTCCTCCAGCAGGATCATCCCGCTCATCTCCGGCATCCGCAGGTCGGTGATGACCAGGTTGAAATTGGATTCCTGAAGGAGCCGCCGGGCCTCCAGGGGATCGGGGGAAATGGCTACCTGGTAGTCGGTTTTGTCCTCGATGATGGTCTTGAGCATGTCGAGCATGTCGATTTCATCATCGATAATTAATATTTTTTCCGGCATGGTTTCCTGCTTTTAAGGCTGAAGTTTCTTTTTTTCCCGGTAAACGGCCAGGCCTTTTTCCACGGCGGCCAACAGCCGGTCTTTCCGGAAGGGCTTCGGGAGGTAATCGAAAGCTCCTTTTTTTCCGGCTTCCGCCGCGCTTTCCGGGCTGTCATAGGCCGTGATCAGGATCACCGGCAAATCCGGGTCCCGGCGGTGCACGGCTTCCAGGACCTCCAGTCCGCTGCGTCCGGGCATCCGCCAATCGGTAATCACCAGGTGGATTTCCTGGTCCTGCAAAATATTTTCTACCTCCCAAGGATTGGGGGTGGTTACCAGTTCGTAGCGCTTCTGTTCAGAAAGAATCAGGCGCAGCAGGACCAGCATGTCCATTTCATCATCGATAACCAGCAGTCGAAAAGGCATCGTTTGGGGATCGTTTTCTGCCGGGACTTAATTCCCGGACGGCGCCGGGGGGCGCTGACTTCTCAGGGCCGCCAGTTCCGTTTTCATTTTCCGCCACTCCATGGCCCGGTCGATCGAAATGAGTATGTGTTCTTTGCGAAAGGGCTTGGTAATGTAATCATAGGCCCCGGCCCGGACCGCTTCCTCCGCCGATTCGGAGGAGCCATAGGCGGTAATAACGATAACCGGCAGATCCGGATATTGGCCGCGCACTTCCCGAATGACCTCGAGGCCGCTCAGGGCCGGCATGCGCAGATCGGTAATCAGCAGGTCGAAGGGTTTTTCCGCCAGCATTTGCAGGGCCTCCAGCGGGTTGTTGGTGGTGGCAACCTGATAGGGGGTCTTATCCAGGATGATCAATTCCAACAGCTCCAGCATGTCCAGCTCGTCATCTACAATCAGGATATTTTCCGCCATGGGTATGCTCACTTCCGGGGAACGATTTTTTTCCAAGAGGCAGCCGGTCCCCTTTAGATTCTTACATCCATTGTTCTGAGAATTTGTCTCTAACAATGGCTGTAAGAATCTAAATAAAAAAACTACGTTCTCTTGGGTCCTTGTTCAGCGGTTTATTCTAACCAAAAAAATTTGAAATTTTTTTGGTTAGTTTTTCCGATTTCTAAAACCTGAAATTTTACCCCCTTTGACACCGCAGGTCAAACCCATTATTGATTAATTTTTAAAATCCGGCAGATGTTCCTTGAAAAACTCCTCGATGGACCAGTCTACGATGGCCTCGTTATACATGACCATGTCCAGTTGTTTGGTGTAGACCGTCAGTTTCCCCAAGGCGAAGAGCGTTTTTTCGAAGGTTTCCCGAGTCTGATGGGTCAGGGAGGCTTCCAGCAGGTCCAATTTTTTTTCCACCTGAAAACCGAGCCGCTCCAGAATCGTGCTAATGAGCCGGGCCCGCCGATCCCGGCGTTCCACGGTGGCCCCGCCCCCCTTAAAGTTAAACTTGATATAATTGTTCTCCACCCCTTCCGCCCCGTAGACTTCGATGGTGGACAGGTGATAACCGAGGCGGATGCTGAAATTCAGGTAATTTCGGGACAGGAGGGCGAAGCTTTTTTCCGAATAAACCTGTTCCGAGTCTCCGCCGCCGGTGGTGGCGGTCTGGGCTACGACCGAGGCGAAACCCTTGACGTCCATCGGTTTCGGTCCGGGCCATTTCATGGTTTCAATCCCTTTCCAAAGGGCTTGCATCGGCCAGGAATGGATCTGTTCGGGTTTGATGCGTCGCCCCCGGGCTTCCTCGCGGATGCCCCCGCCCAGATCGACCAGGAAGATTTCCACCGGGAAATTGGACTCCAGCACCTGGGCCTGTTTTTCGGTTTTTGCCGAAGAGGCGCTGAGGTTGAACATCTCCTGGGTGGCGGTTTGATGGACGAAACGGGTCAGGTCATGGAAGGTCTGGCAGTTTTTGGCCGAAAACTCCGGATCATAGGGGTCGATCAGGTTTAAGGGGACGATCCGGGCCAGAATTTTTTCGAAAAGGATGAACAGGGAGGTGTATTCAAAAGGGTTGTGCTGGAATTCCTCCTGGAGCAGCAGGCTGTTCACGACCCCCTCGTAGACGATCCGGTTGTTGGCGTCGACGGTGACCACTTGACCGGGAGTCAAAACCTCTGTCGCCCTTTGGGCGTTTAGAATAGTCGCTACCCGGAATTCCCGGGCCACGGCGGCCATGTGGCTGGCGGCGCTGCCCAGGTCGGTGACGATGCCCCGGGCCCGGTTCATCACGGTTACGAACCGGGGCGAAGGGGCGTGGGCCACCAGGATTCCACCGGCCGGAAAATCCGGCAGGTCTTCGTCCCGGTCCACTCGAAAGACAGGGCCGCTGCCGACGCCGTGGGCCCCCATGATCCCCGTGCCCAGGAGGACCGGATTGCCCACCGGACCGGAAGCAGTCGGGTCTTCCGGACAGATTTTGGGGGCAAAGACCTTCAGGGGCCGGGTCTGCAGGAGAACCACCCGGTCCTGGTGATCGATCGCCCATTCCAGATCCTGGGGCCTCTGGTAATGCCCTTCCACTTCCAAAGCCAGGGCGGTCAGCGTCAGGATATTTTCCGGCGAGAGGCTCGGCAGGTCCTGTTCTTCCGGGGGGACGGACCGGGATTCCACTCCCCCCTGAGGATTGAAGTCCAGCAGGGTTTCCTTGTGAGCAATCTGTTGGCTTTTGATCCGGGGTATCTTCTCCTTGGTGACCACAAAGACATCCGGGGTGACCGTGCCGTCGACCACCGCTTTGCCAAGGCCCCAATGGGCGTGGATAATGAGTTCGTTATGATGAGGGGCCAGGGGGTCCACCGTATAGAGCACCCCGCCGGCCCTGGCCCGGACCATGGCCAGACAGGCAACCCCCATGGCGATGTCTTCTTCCCGGAAGCCTTTGCCGATGAAATAAAAGAGGGCCCGCGGGGTGAATTTGCTGGCAATGATGGCCTTGTATTTTTCCCCGATCTCCTCCCCGGGGACATTGAGGGCCGTCCCGTACTGGCCGGCGAAGGAGATCCGGCTGTCCTCGCCCAGGGCGCTGCTGCGCACCGAAACCGTAACCGGGCCGCCCAGCTTGCGGGTCAGGTCCCCATAGCCCCGAGCGATGGCTTCGGCCAGCGGAGCCGGCAGGTCTTTGCTTAGAATCAGGGCCTGAATTTCCCGGCTGACCAGCACCAGGTCCTCCAGTTTGTTGAGGTCCAGGGCGGCCAGACGCCGGGAGATCTCCTCCTGGAGCCGGTTGGTTTCTATGAACTCCTGATAGCCCCGGGCGGTGACGGCAAAGCCCTCGGGGACCGGAAGGTGGAGGCGGCTGTAGAGTTCACCCAGATTGGCGGCTTTGCCGCCCACGCTTTCCTCCTTTTCCAGGGTGATGTCCTGCAGGGGCAGGACCGGGGGATCCGGAGGAATTTTTCTCTTTTTGGCCAGGAGTTCCAGGAGTTCCCCGTTGATCCGGTCGTACACCGGGTACAGGGAACCGTAGCGGTCGTCGGCCAGGGAATTGAGCCCGTTAATCAAACTGAAAACCCGGTCGGCCAGGGCTTTGACGCTGACGCGCAGGTACTGCATATCGAACAGATAGTCGCCGTTGTATTTTTCCTCCAGGTCGGTGACGATCTCCAGGACGGCCTGGTTGTCCGCCAGAAGCTGTTGGAAGGTTTCATACTTCCGGCGCAACTGCTCCAGCAGTTCAGGGGAAGGCCTTTTCTCCCTTCTTTTAAAGATTCCGCGCAGCACGGTCGCTTTCCTGTTTTTTCAAGGCCTCCAGCTCCGCCCGCAGGGCCTGATTCTCCTGTTGCAGCCGGCGGAATTTGATGGCTTTTTCTATGGTCAGCAGAATCTGCTCCTGGCGGAAAGGTTTGGTGATGAAATCAAAGGCCCCCAGGCGGATGACTTCCAGCGCCGTTTCGGGTGTGCCGTAGGCCGTAATGACGATAAAGGGCAAGTGGTCGTCGATCCGGCCGGCCTGGGAGACCAGATCGGAACCGTCCATCTCGGGCATCCGCAGATCGGTGATCAGGAGATCCACGCCACCCCCCCGGATCATTTCCAGGGCTTCCCGGGGGGCGGTAGTGGTCACCACCCGGTAATCGGTTTTATCGGCTATGATCAGTTCCAGCAGATCGAGGATGTCCGGCTCGTCATCAACGATCAGGATGGTTTCAGACATTTCCGGCTACCGCCTTTTTCGGGGTCCTCTTGGACCGGTAGACGGGCAAGGTAACCGTGAACCGGGTGCCGTGGCGTTCGGGGTTTTCTTCCGGCGTGGCGGTTTCCAGGTCTATCGATCCGTGATATTGCTTAATGATGCCATAACTGACCGTCAACCCCAACCCGGTCCCTTCCCCCACCTTTTTGGTAGTAAAAAATGGATCGAAGATCCGGCTCCGGTGCTCCGCCCGAATACCGGTCCCGGTGTCGGCCACCAGGATTTTTACCCGTTCCGACCCGACGGCCCATTCGGTGGCCACGGTGAGGATCCCGCCCTGGGGCATGGCGGCCACGGCATTGTTAATCAAATTCAGGATCACCTGCTGCAGTTGAATCGGGTCGATCTTGACCTTGGGCAGGGTTGGTTCCAGGTCCTTGATCAATTGGACCTTTTTGATCAGCAGGTTGTTCTGAACGACACCCAGGACCGTTTCTATGTTGGCGTTGACATCGCTCACATCCTCGGTATGATCCGAATAGCGTGAAAAGCTGAGCAGGTTTTCGACGATCTTCTTACAATGTTCCCCCTGGCGCTCGATCTTTTTCAGGATCTGGTGAAACTTATCCTCCGGGGGCAGTTTTTCCAGCATGTAACCGCAGTAGCCCAGGACGACTCCCAGGGGATTGTTGATCTCGTGGGCCACCCCGGCGGACATCAGGCCCAGGGAAGCCAATTTCTCGGTGTTGAACATCTGCTGTTCGATCTTTTTCTTTTCGGTAATATCCCGGGATATGCCCAAAATGCCCTGAACCGCTCCCGTTTCGTTTTTGATGACCCGGAACTGGGTGTTCAGGTTGACTACCCGGTTTCCGATCTGCAGGGAATGTTCGAAGGATTTTCCGCGGCCCGATTCCCAGATGTTCTTGATGAAATTGGGATCAAAGGAGCCTTCGGGGGACATAAAGTCGAAAATGGATTTTCCCAGAAAGGTCCGGGGGAGTTCTGAATGATGGTCGGGCCCTTCGGGATGGTTCGGTTCGAAAAGGGCGCCGCTCAAAAAGGAGGCCCCGAAGTTGTTGATGGACAGAAATTTCCCTTCCTGGTTGATGGAAAAAATGAGGTCCTGGGCGCTTTCCACCAGGTTTTTGTAACGCTCCTCGGACTCCCGCAGGTCCTTGGTCTTATTCTTGATCTCCATTTCCAGGGTCCGGGTGTAGCGTTTTTCCGAACCCAGAATGAACAGGCTGCCCAGAAGGATGGCCACCAGGATAAAGCCCTGCATGATGAACTGGCGGGTGTAGGCGGCATGGATCACCTCGTCCACTTCGGTGACCGGAGCGACCACGGCTACGGCCCAGTTGGGAGGGTGGTTCGGACCCAAAAGCCGAACCGGGGCGTAGGCGATCAGTTTTTTAATGTTGCCCTGGACCCCCCGGTGCCAGCCGGATACATACCAGGAGGCGCCCGATTCCCCCTGGAGCATTTTTTCCTTCTGGATGCGGTTGATCTGGTCGAAGGATATTTTCGGCCCCCGCTGCTCCCGGATCTCGAAGGCGTTTTTCCCGATAAATTCTTCGACAGGATGGGAAATGAAGTTGCCCTGGTTGTCGATGGCCCAGACATAGCCGGTTTTTCCCGAGCGGATGTCTTTGATCATCCGGGTGACCAGCTCATTCCGATCCAGGAGCAGGTAGATATAACCGGCAAACTGATGACTGGGAACGGGATGGGCATCGTCGACGGATTCCAGGTAGGTGGGCATGAATATTTTGGCGATTTGTCGTTTGGGAACCTTTTTATCGATGGTTGCCGGTTCAAAAAAAATCTGATTTTTATTTTCCGGTTTGGCGGCCCAGGCAAAGATGGGCGTATTCCGAAAATCACCCGGGGAGATCGCTTCAGCACCCCGCGTGCTGACGGCCATTTGCCTTCGCCCTTCCCGGTCCACCCGGCCGATTTCCAGGACCCCGGTATCGCGCATGGTGGACAGGGTGATCCGGATCCGGTTGGCCCAGGAAAATTTTTCCAGGTATTGGACCGAGGGGGACTGGTTCAGGGTGGCCAGGTCCTGAGTGAGGTTTAAAAACTGGTTTTCCAGTTGGCGGGCGGCGTGCTGGGCCAGTTCGAGTTGCTGCTGGTTGAACTGGCGGCTGACGATCTCCTTCATGTTGGTGATCGAATAGAAGCCGAGGATCAACCCCGCAACCAGCAGGGCCAGCGTCAGCAGGCCGATGCCCAGGATGATTTTTTTAGAATGGAGCAGCATTACGAAATCCAAAAATAAGAAATACCGGAGTGATGGAGTAATGGAGTGATGGAGTAATGGTCTTTAAAACAGCCACCACTCACCACTCCAATACTCCAGCACTCCAATTTTTTTCATTTCACCACCAACACCTTCACCCCGGTCTGCTTGATCAACTCCTGCACGTGATCTTCCACCGCTCCGCCGAAGAGGATCTTTTCGAAAAAGGAACGGTCTTCGTGCCCTAACACCAGCAGATCGGCTTGTTCTTCCTGAAGGACCTGTTTCAAGACCTCCAGGACGGCGCCGGTCCGGATAATCTTCCGGGCCGTCACTCCCTGGGCCCGGGCCGTTTCGGCGGCCCGTTCCAGGATGTGACCGCCCAGGTGTTCCAGGGTCTTCTCCGCGAAATCCGGCGTGAGTTGGATGGTCAGGCCCTTCAGGAATTTCACATCTACCGCATAGACATAAGTCAACCCGGCCTGATTTTCTTGGGCCAGGCGGGCGGCCTCCTGGGCGGCCTTCTGGGAAGGCTCGGAACCGGTAACCCCGCAGACTATCTTTTTATAATTCATTGGACGAAGCACTGGTCCGCGGCCACCTGCAGCAGGACCGGGAAGATGTCCATGATGTTGATCACGCCCACGATTTTTCCGTCCCGCATTACCAGGGGCTGGCGGATATTCTCCTTGAACATGACGTACACGGCCTGGTTGAGGCTGTCACCCTCCTCCAGCAGGGGATGAATCGGCGACATGACCTCCCGGAC
>JACRCK010000100.1 GCA_016219065.1 Deltaproteobacteria bacterium | reverse complement strand
TGGAATTTCAGGGGTTCCAGCGCCGGGTCTTGCCAGGTTTCCACCAACCGGGTGCCGGCACACCCGGCCAAAGATACCAACCCGGCCAAAAAAAACCAGGCGATCCTGCGTCGCGCTCCGGTCATGGGTATTTCCTTTTTTACCTAGATATCTTATCCTAATCGTAGCTGTTTTTAAGCAGGCGTCAAGGAATTTGGCTCCTGGCGGTTGATTCCCCATTTAACTATTCCGGACGCCGGGGTATCTAAACAATCAGCAAATAGGAAAGGAGTGACTCCCATGTTAAAAGCCTGGAAAGTCATGCTGCTGGCCATCACCCTTTTGCTGGCCGGATCGGCCTGGGCCCCCACCGAGGCCGCCGAAAATCGGGTTTTAAACGTGCGATCCGATTACCACCGCGGGGGATACGGCTATTATCACCGACCCTACCGGCGCCACTATCCCTATTACCCGCGTTATCATCGGCCTTATCCGTACCGGGGCTATTATCCGTATTATTACCGTTATCGGCCCTACCCTTATTACTATTTTCCGCCGCTGCCCCTGCCCTATCCGTATTACCCGGGCTGGTAGGCCGTTTTCAGGGGCCCTGCAGCCGCCGGATCCTCGCCGTCAGCGGCGGATGGGAATAGTTGAACCAGACGTAAAAGGGATGGGGATTCAGGTTGATCAGGTTGTCGGCGGCCAGCCGTTTGAAGGCGCCGATCAACGGCTCCGCCGTATTCAGCAAAGACAAGGCGTAGTCGTCGGCCTGCCGTTCGTAGCGCCGGGACAAGGCCATGGAAAGGGGGATCAGAAAAAAGCCGATTTTCTGCCCCAGCAAACCGAGCAGAAAGAGACCGACGTAGGTTTTCGGCAGGGTAAAGCCGAAGGAGTGATAAAGGGCCTCCCAGTTCAACAACCGCGAGGCCAGATAGAGCCCGATCAGCGTCGCTCCTTCAAAAAAAAGAAATTGTTTCAGGATGTGCCTCTTCCGGTAATGACCGATTTCATGGGCCAGGATGCCCAACAATTCCTCCGGGGTGTGCCGCTCCAGGAGCGTGTCGAAAAGAACGACCCGTTTGGTCTTTCCCAGGCCGGTAAAATAGGCGTTGGTATGGCTGCTTCGTTTCCCGGCATCCATTTTGAAAAGGCCCTTGAGGCGGACCCCGGCCTTGGCCATCAGGTTTTTGATTTTTTCCGTCAAGCCTTCGTCCCGGAGCGGTTCAAATTTGTTGAACCAGGGGGCGATGACGACCGGATAGAGAACGACCAGGATCAGTTGAAGGGCTGACAACAGCAAAAACCCCCAAATCCACCAGGACCCGGGGGCGGCCTGAATAAGTCCGAGGAGCAAAAACAGCACCAGGGATACCAGGACCAGCATGACCAGTCCGTTTTTCAAATGATCCGTGATCCAGACGGAGCGGGTCGACCGGTTGAACCCGTATTTTTTTTCCAGCACAAAGGTTTCATAATAATCGAAAGGCAGTTCCAGGAGGGTGTCGATCACGCCGGGAATGATGAAAAACAACAACCCGGCCGGCAGGGGGGAAAGGGCGAAGCGGGACAGGTGTTCGTCCAGGAACGGGAAAAACCCGAAAAGGATCAGGCCCAGTAAATACAATTCGGAAAACAAAAGCTGGAAAGATCCGAACCGGCTGCTTTCCTGGGCATAGGCGGCGGTCTTTTCCAGGATCCGGGCATCGATGAATTTCTCGAACCCCTCCGGCACCTTCCCCTGCTGCGCCCTTAAGTGGATTCGATTCAGGCGTTCCAGCCACAGACCGAACAGCAGCGGCAGCAGGTAGAGCGCCAAAAAAGCAATAAAAAGAAGATCGAATGAAGGCAATGAAATTCCCGCCGGGGAGATAAATTTAGACGAGTTCGCTAGACCTCGACCAGAATAAAATTAAACCGGCCATTTGTCAAATAAAGGCCGCCGGGGAATGGGAAGCCCTTCCCGAAATACCGGGAAGGGCTTTGGTCAGGCGGCGCGGTTCGAAAAGGGTTTCTAACGGTTAAGTTTCATCAGGCGAGGTCGAAGCGGTCCAGGTGCATAATCTTGTTCCACGCCGCTACAAAGTCGTGCAGGAACTTTTCCTGGGAGTCCTCACAACCATAGACTTCCGCCAAGGCCCGGAGTTGGGAGTTCGAACCGAAGATGAGGTCGACACGGGTGCCGGTCCACTTGAGTTCGCCGCTCTTGCGATCACGACCCTCGAACAGGCCTTCGTCTTTTGACGTGGCCTGCCACGTCGTGCCCATGTCGAGCAGATTCACGAAGAAGTCATTGGTGAGCGTCTCCGGTCGCTTGGTGAAGACGCCGTGGCGGGACTGTCCGAAGTTGGCATTCAGGACGCGTAGGCCGCCCACGAGAACCGTCATCTCCGGAGCGGTCAGCGTCAGCAGTTGCGCCCGATCGACCAGCAGCTCCTCGGCCGGTACAGAGAACTTGGCCCTGAGGAAGTTGCGGAACCCGTCGGCAGCCGGTTCGAGCACCGCGAAGGACTTCACATCGGTTTGCTCCGGTGAAGCATCCGTGCGTCCCGGCGTAAAGGGAACCTGCACGTCGAATCCGGCGTTCTTGGCTGCCTGTTCGACAGCCGCGCAACCGCCCAGAACGATCAGGTCGGCGAGGGAAACCCTCTTCCCGCCGGACTGGGCGCTGTTGAACTCCTTTTGGAGGCCCTCGAGGGTTGACAGCACGGTCCGCAGTTGATCCGGCTGGTTGACTGCCCAATCCTTCTGCGGCGCCAGACGAAGGCGTGCCCCGTTCGCACCGCCGCGCTTGTCGGAGCCGCGGAAGGTGGACGCCGAAGCCCAGGCGGCCCCGACCAGTTGCGGGATCGACAGGCCCGAGGCCAGGATCTTGGCCTTGAGGGCGGCCAGGTCCTGCCCGTCAATCAGCTCGTGATCAACTGCGGGCACCGGGTCCTGCCAGATCAGATCCTCTGCGGGGACCTCCGGGCCGAGATAACGGGCGCGGGGACCCATGTCGCGGTGCGTCAGCTTGAACCAGGCCCGGGCGAAAGCGTCGGCCAACTGGTCCGGGTTCTCGTAGAAGCGCCTGGAAATCTTTTCGTAGGCGGGGTCGAACCGCAAGGCCAGGTCCGTGGTCAGCATGCCCGGCCTGTGACGCTTCGACGGGTCGTGGGCATCCGGCACCGTGCCGGCGCCGGCGCCGC
>JACRCK010000103.1 GCA_016219065.1 Deltaproteobacteria bacterium | reverse complement strand
CTGGTCCAAGGCCGGTGTAACCGAAGGCAGGATCTGCCATAATGCCTTCGATTGTACCACCTGCGCCTTCGACAACAAAGTGCAACGGGAAATGGCGGAGGCCAAAGGCTGGCACACCAACCGCTGGCTGGATAAAAAACGATACGGCGACGTGACCTTTGAAGAAAGGAAATGCCGCTACATGCTTTCCGGTCAGGTTTCGCAGAAATACTGCGTCCGTTCCTTCAATTGCTCCAGTTGCGAGTATGACCAGATGATGGAGGATACCCATCTGGCCGCGGCCGTTCGTGAGCCGGCGCTCCAAATCGTGTCCGGCTTTGGCGTGCCGGAAAATTATTACTTCCATCGGGGTCATTCCTGGGCCCGGGTGGAATACGGCGGCTGGCTGCGCGTCGGACTGGATGATTTCGCTTTGCGACTATTAGGGCCCCTGGACCGTTTCGAACTGCCGGAGCTGGGCAGCGCCGTCCAGCAGGGGGCAGCCGGATGGGGCCTGGCCCGGGATCAGAATCAAGCCCGGGTCCTCAGCCCGGTGGACGGCATCGTAGTTTCGGTGAACCCCCAGGCCAAAGGATCCGCCGGAGCCGCCAACCGATCCCCTTATGGCGAGGGGTGGCTCATGCTGGTCAAACCGACCCGCCTTCAGCCCAACCTGCGGAATCTGCTGTACGGCGAGGAAGTGGAATTCTGGCTGGAGGACGAGGCCGCCCGTTTGAGCAACCTAATGGTTGAAAGCGGCGAGTATCGCCTGGCGGCTACCGGGGGGCGGGTCATGATGGACGTTGCCGGCCGGGTACCGGACTTGGGTTGGAGTCGGTTGGCTCAGGAGTTCCTGCATAGTTGATACCGGTCAACGCTCCCGTCCGCCGGGCTATTTCCTCCCGGCAGGCGGGACAGAATGCAATTTCCAGGGTGTCCAAATGATCCAATCCGTAGGAAAAGCGCATCAGGCAGCCGGACCGCCGGCAGTGGGGGACCCCCAGGGCGTGGGCCGTTTCATGGAGAGCGACCTTAGCCAGTCTTTCATAAAGGCGGCCCAGATCCTTCCGCGGCTGACCCGGCTCCGTCCCCAATCGAAAAACGGAGACTACGGCGGCCCGGCCGCCCACCAGCGCTTCACCGAAAACATAAGTCAAAATGGGCAGGGCCAGGTCCCGGGTCGTCACCCCGAGCCGGAGGGCCCGGGGATCCAGGCCCCGGCGCAATTGCTTCAGGATCCAACCGGCGTCGTATTGGTTCCGCCCCGGCAGGTGGGCCTCCTCCGGAACGGGTTGGGGAGAGGCCAGGGTGGTCGGGAATCCCAGAAATTCCTGGATATTCGCCGCCACCACCGCACCGGCTACTTCATCTACTCGCCCCAGGGGAATAATCTCGACCCGTAAGGATCGATTCATCCGGTTCAATAAGGCGGGGTCCATCGGTCCGGCCCAGGCAGGTGAAAAGGGTTCAGCCCTGTTCCGCGGCCGGATTTTTTTTCAGGTCAAATTGCTTTATTTTTCGCATCAGGGTGCTGCGATCGATATGCAACACTTTAGCGGTCTGGCTGATATTCCAGTCCGAGATCGCCAGGACTCGTCGGAGATGGGCCCGCTCCACTTCCTTAAGAGTCAGACCTTTGGGTTCCTCCGTATCGCCGGTCCGGAGAAACACCAGTTCGGAAGCGCCCACGGAGACCGAACGGCAGACGACCACCGCCCTTTCCATTACATTTTTCAGTTCCCGGACATTTCCCGGCCAGGCATAGGCGGAGAGCAGGCGCTGCGCCTCCGGGGTCAGACTTTTCACCGGCTTGTTCATCTCCCGGGCGTAGCGGTCTAAAAAATGCCGGGCCAGGGTCTGTAGGTCTTCCGCCCTTTCCCGCAGGGGGGGGATGGAAATCGTGATCACGTTGATGCGGTAGTAGAAATCAGGGCGAAACCGTCCCTGCCGGATCAGTTCGGGCAGGTCCTGGTGCGTGGCGCAGATCAGCCGAAAATCGCTGGTCAGGGATGCGCTGCCCCCCACCCGCTGAAAACGGCGTTCTTCCAGGACACGCAACAGGTCCACCTGCATTTTCAAGGGGATCTCTCCCACTTCATCCAGAAAAAAGGTTCCGCCGTCGGCCATCTCCAGGCGGCCGCGCCGCGCCTTGACGGCACCGGTAAAGGCCCCCCGTTCATGGCCGAACAGTTCGCTCTCCAACAGGTTTTCGGCCAGGGCCCCGCAGTTGATGGTTACAAAGGGGCCGAAGGCCCGGGAACTGCGGGCATGGATGGCCCGGGCCACCAGTTCCTTGCCGGTACCGGTCTCACCGGTGATCAGCACCGGCGTATCCGTGGGGGCCACATCATCGATCAGTCGGAACACCGGATGCATGGCCGGGGAACTGCTCACCAGGTCTTCGAAAAGGGTCCCTTCCCGTTCGGCCAGCCGTTCCTTCAACAACAGGTTTTCTTCCGCCAGGGCCTGCTGCTTGAGAAGTCTTTCAATGACGAACAACATCTGTTCCGGGTCGAAAGGTTTCAACAGGTAATCGCTGGCCCCCTGTTTCATGGCCTCGACCGCGCTCTCGATAGAACCGTAGGCGGTGATCATGATCACCAATGACTCCGGGTGCGCGGCCTTGACCCGCTGTAACAATTCTAGGCCGTCCATCCCGGGCATCTTGATGTCCAGCAGCAGGAGCCGGCAGGGTTGTTCCGCCAGCCGGGCCAGGGCTTCAGGACCGCTGCCGGCGGTCAAAACCTGGTAACCTTCCTTGGTCAGCCACCCGGCCAGGGACTCCCGCATGGCTATTTCATCATCCACCACCAGGATTCGAATCTCTCGATTCACGAAAGGGCCTCCTTTATCGTGGAAGCTTCCCTAGAGATCCCGGGCCAAGTAATTTTAAAAGTGGCCCCTGAACCCGGTTGACTCTCCACTTCGATCCGGCCGTGGTGTTCGGTGACGATCCCGTAAACCATGGATAAGCCCAGGCCCACTCCGTGTGAAGCCTGTTTGGTCGAAAAAAAAGGTTCAAAAATATGGGGGCGATTTTCAGGCTGGATTCCCTCGCCGGTATCGGTTACCCCTATCCAGACCTCGTTTTTAACGGGATCTTTTCCGCCGCTGATGGTTAAGACCCCGCCCTGGGGCATAGCCTCCAGCGCGTTGAACACCAGGTTTAAAAAGCATTGCTGGATCTGGGTATGATCGCCCCAGACCTCCAGGGGGTCGGCCCCTAGCGCATCGGTCTCCAGCCGGATATTGGCCAGTTCCAAACGGTGGGCGGTCAGCAGCAGGACCTGGTCCAACAGTTCCCTTAGATCCAGTCGCTTCGGCTCCAGCGTTTGCTGCCGGGAGAAAGACAGCAGATTGCTGACGATCCGGGCACAGCGCCGGGCCTCCTGAACCGTCAGGTCGAGCCATTTTCGATAATCCTGCAATTCCTCCCGGGAAGGGGCATGATCGCTGATGTTTTTATGAATCAGTTTGGTAAAGTTCAATATGCTGCCGATGGGGTTGTTGATCTCGTGGGCCACCGAAGCCACCAGTTTTCCCAGGGAAATGAGCTTGTCTTCCTGGACCAGCCGGGCCAGGTCGTCTTTGATGGCCTGGGTCCGCGACTCCAGCCGGGTGGCCAGTTCAGAGGTGATATCCCGGAAAATTTCCACGACCTGGACCACATCACCTTTCCGGTTCACCAGAGGATAGGTGTAAACGTCGCAGAAGTGGGACCCGCCCACCGTATTCAAATGTTCGTGGAGGGCGTGGGCCGGTTTTCCGGTATAGACGCTTTCCACCAGGGGGCAGGGGGTATCGGGGCTGTCACAGGGGGTCAAAGCCTGGTGGGTGATCTGAAAACAGAACCTTCCTTTGGCCTGATCGGCCGTAACTCCGGCCTGGCGGCAGGCCTGTTCGTTGATCTTCCGGATGCGGTAATCCGGGTCCAGGACCATGACCCCGTGGCTGGTGCCGGTGGTTAAGGCCTGGGCCAGGGAACCGATCAAGCTGAGTTCGTCGTCCTTTTTATCCAGTTCCTGGCCGAAGGATAACATATCGTGAAAAATAAGCGAGGCGCCGTAGTCCATTAAGCCCACGGTCTCCGGTTTATGCCGGATCACCTCTTGCAGAATCCGGGGGTCCCCGGTGAGTTCGATGACCAGGTCCAGGGACTCCAAAGCCAGCAGTTCCCGGAAGTCCCCGGTAGTAAAGATGCCCCGGCGGCGGGCTTCCCGGAAACCGACGGCTTCGGGGTCGGTATCGGCCACCCCTGCAATTTCGGCCGGGAAACGCCGCAGGGGGTCGGAGCCGAGCATCTCCATAATGGCCAGACAGCGTCGGCCGCCGCCGATGAAACCGATGTGCATCTGTGGGGGGGTAAAGGACGAATTCACCCGGTTTTCCTCCGGGACAGGGTTCAAACCAGGAAGTCCCCGGTAATGGTCTCCGCGTAAACCTTGCGGGCACAGCTCGGGCAGATATCTTGAGGTATCGTCGTCGCCCCTTCGATATCGGATTTATGCCGGACGTAAGCAATGAATTTTTCGGTTTGGAAGGGGGTTTCGCACAGGCGGCAGGCCACCAGCGGCAAGCGGCTGATCGTGTTTTCCGGGAGAAATATCCGCCGCTGATCCCCCAGGTCCTCCAAGTGGATGGCGTCGGCGGGACAGAGGTTGACACAGGTCCCGCAGCCGATGCAGGTTTCCGAAAGCTGGCCGAATTCCGCGGTAACCTGTTTTTTCTGACCCCGTCCGGCAAAGCAAAGAGCAGCGGCCCCGATTTTTTCCCGGCAGACCCGGACGCACAGGCCGCAGCGGACACAGTTCCCCTGGGCCTCGTTTCCAAACCGGCTGGTCGTCACCCCAAATCTTTCGGCCAGGGCCTTTAAGGGTCGGGATTCCGGGGCCCGGCCCAGCAGCAATTCCAGTACCACTTTCCGGGCCTGCACTACCGGGGGAGAATCCGTTTCAATCACCATTCCTGGAGAAACGGTTAGGGTGCAGGAGGCCAGCAAACCCTTTCTCAGCGTCGGTCCTTCGGCCTCCACCAGGCACAGGCGGCAGGCGCCGTAGGGGCCCAACGCTTCGTGAAAGCACAAGGTGGGGATGTCCAGACCCTGATTACGGGCCACCTCCAGGACCATCCGGTTTTCCGGAACCGTCAGCTCCTGACCGTTTAATTGAATCGTTACCATGTTGGTTCCTCCAGCGCCGGCCTCAATCGCCCAGGTCGCAGCGCAGGCAGCGTTGGGCATCCTTTCGGCAGTCTTCGGCCGACAGACCCAGCTCCACCAGACAGAAATCCCGGATCCGCTTGGCAACCGCTTCTTCAGGCATGGAGGGACGGACCAGGGTTTCTATCTCTTCTTCCGGTACCGCCAGCGGTTCGATCCGTTTGCGCGGGGTGGGGATCTTCAGGCGGGCTTCGAAAGGCTCCCCTTGCAGGTACCGATGGATGGACCGGGCCGCCCGTTTCCCGGCCCCGACCGCCTCCACTACCGTGGCGGGTCCGCTGACGTTGTCCCCGCCGGCAAAAAGACCGGGAATATTGGTGGCCAGATGGACGGGCAGGACTTCCACCAGGCCCCGGGGAGTATAGTTCAAAGGGTTCCCCTCCAGGGTCAGGGGCAGGGGTTCGGGAACCTGGCCGATGGCCTTGATCAATCCGTCGAAGGGCAGAACCGTTTCGGACCCGGGCACCGGCAGCGGACGTCGCCTTCCGGAGGCATCCGGCTCGCCCAGCGCCATGGTCAGGCACACGATCCCGGTCAGGCCCCGCTCATCCCCCAATATCTCCACCGGCTGGGTCAGGGTGCGGATAACGACCCCCTCTTCCCGAGCCTGGACGATCTCTTCGGCGTAGGCCGGCATTTCCGCCTCGGTGCGGCGGTAGAGCACCGTAACCCGACTTCCCAGTCGCAGTGCCGTGCGGGCGGCATCCATGGCCACGTTTCCCCCGCCGACCACGGCCACGTTTTTACCCGGGTTCGGCCTTTCGCCCAGGGCGACCTGCCTCAATAATGCCACTCCCGAATAAACGCCGGGCCGTTCCTCCCCGCCGATACCCAGGCGGACTTCCCGGTGTGCCCCGGTGGCCAGAAAAAAAGCGGCGTAGCCGTCCCGCTTCAAATCGTCGAGACTGATATCGCGGCCTACCGTCGTCCCGGTTTGAAACTGCACGCCCAGGCCGGCGATCCCCTGGATATCAAAATCCAGTACCTCCTCCGGCAGCCGGTAGTTGGGGATGCCCACGCGCAGCATACCCCCCAGGACCGGCAGGGTTTCGAAGACGGTCACCGGATAACCCTCGCGGACCAGATAGTAGGCGGCCGACAGGCCGGCCGGCCCGGAGCCGATGACGGCGATCTTTTGCGGATGGAAAATATGGGCCGGCTCGACCGCCTCTCCCTGTTCCCGGACGAAATCGGACACGAATCGTTTCAAGGATTTAATGGAGATGGGCCGATCCACTTCCCCCCGGCGGCATTGGGCTTCGCAGGGGGCCGGGCAGACGTAACCGCAGATGGAGGGCAGGGGGTTGTCCTCCCGGATCAAATTCAGGGCTTCTTCAAAACGTCCCTGCCCGATTAGAGCCACATAGCTGGGCACGTCGATGCCCGCCGGGCAGGTAAACTGGCAGGGGGCGGGTGAAAGCCGCTTGCAGACCCGGGCCGGGCAGTACTTATCCCGGATATGGGCTTCGTATTCTTCCCGGAAATATTTCAACGTGGAGAGCACCGGATTGGGAGCGGTCTTGCCCAGCCCGCACAAGGCGGCGTCCCGCACCACCAGGCAAAGCTCCTCCAAGAGGGACAAGTGGTCTTCGGTCCCTTCTCCCCGGGAGATTTCATCCAGGATCTTGACCATGGCCCGGGTGCCCTCCCGGCAGGGGGTGCACTTGCCGCAGGATTCGTCCAGGCAGAAGGAGACGAAGAATTTGGCCACGTCCACCATGCAGTTGCCTTCGTCGAGCACGACCATGCCCCCGGAACCGACGATGGACCCCAGGGCCGTCAGGTGCTCATAGTCCACCGGTACGTCGATATGCTCCCAGGGGATACAGCCGCCGGACGGTCCTCCGGTCTGAACGGCTTTAAATTGCTTGTCCTGCGGAATTCCGCCGCCGATGCCGTAAATGATCTCCCGGAGGGGAATGCCCAGCGGCACTTCCACCAGGCCCGTATTCCGGATTTTGCCCACCAGGGAAAATATTTTGGTCCCCTTGGATTTTTCTGTGCCGATAGCCGAAAACCAGGCGGCCCCCCGTTGGATGATCTTCGGGACCGTGGCCCAGGTCTCGACATTGTTGATGTTGGTCGGTTTTCCCCACAGGCCCCGCTGGGCCGGGAAGGGGGGACGGGGGCGGGGTTCGCCGATCTGATCCTCCAGGGAGGCGATCATGGCGGTTTCTTCGCCGCAGACGAAGGCTCCGGCGCCCAGTTTAACCCGGATGTCGAAATCGAAGGTCGTCCCAAAAAGTCCTCTACCCAGGAAGCCCCGGTCCCGGGCCTGGTCCAGGGCCAGCTTCAGGCGGTCAATGGCCAGGGGATATTCCGCCCGGATATAGACGATCCCCTCGGAGGCCCCCATGGCATAGGCCCCGATGAGCATCCCCTCGATGACGGCGTGGGGATCCCCTTCGATAACGGCCCGGTCCATGAAGGCGCCCGGATCCCCCTCGTCGGCGTTGCAGATAATATATTTCTGATCGCCCGGAGACTTCCGGCAGAGTTCCCATTTGATGCCGGTGGGAAAGCCCGCCCCGCCCCGGCCTCTCAGTCCGGCGTTCTTGATCTCCGCAATGACCAGTTCCGGGGTCAGGGAGGTCAGCGCTTTTTTGGCGCCCGCATACCCTTCCACGGCCAGATAGGCATTGATGTCTTCGGGGTCGATCCGGCCGCAATTATTTAAGACGATCTTTTCCTGCTTCTGATGGAACTGCTCGTATTCCGGGCCGGCGAGCCACTCCGCCACCGGGACCCCGCCCAGGATATGCTGGTCCACAATTTTTTCCACCATCTCTGGTTTAACCAGTTGATAGGTGGTTTTTTGGTCTCGGATAAGGACATCCACCAGAACATCTTTGGCGCAGAACCCCATACAGCCCGCTTTTTGGGTCTGGCAGCGGCTGGCCACCTCAGCGGTCAATCCTTTTCGCTGGAACTGCTCGGCGAAGGCCTGGAACACCTCCTGCCCGCCGGCGGAGATCCCGCCCAGGCCCAGGCAGACTCGAACCGTAACGGGGTTCGCCGCTTCCTTTTTTCTTTTGTTTCGGGAAGCCGGGGTCTTTCCGGCGTTCCCGGCCCGGGATCGTTTCTGGGGGGCCGGGTTCTCAGCGGTTTGGGTTTTCCGTTTCACAGGGTCGCCTTTATTCATACTTATTCAAAATACCAACCACCTGGTTGGCCAGCATATTGCTGTGAGTATCTTTATCCACGAGCAGTACCGGTGCAAAACTGCAGGCCCCCACGCAGCGGACGGTATTGACGGTAAAACGCCCGTCGCCGGTGGTTTCCCCTTCCTCGACCGCCAGCCGCTTTTTGACTTCTCCCAAGATGCGTGCCGAGCCCTTCACATGGCAGGCGGTCCCAAGACAAACGAAGATCTGGTGGCGGCCTTTAGGGGTCAGGCTGAAAAAATGATAGAAGGTGGCGACGCCGTACAACTGGGTCAAAGGCACGCCGGTTTTTTGGGACAGGTAGCGGAGGGACCCCTCGGGCAGGTAATTTTCCAGGGCCTGCACCTCATGGAGGATGGAAATCAGGTTGCCCTTGATTTCCGGGAACTTTTCTAAAATCCGATCGATGGCTTCCATAGGATCATTCGGCGGAGACCCGGACCAGGCATTCCGTCAAGGTGTTCCCGCCGCCCACGGGATCGAAGCGGCCCAGAAAACCTTTCTGCAGGCGTTGATCGGCCATGCCCCGTTTGTAAGCCCGGGTCTGGAGGGGAATGGTCCGGCCGAAGCCGTGATACATGAATACCGCCTCCGGGTGAATAAAGGGGGTCAGCGAGACCCGTCCGGTCACGCGGTAGCCGTCGTTTTCCACGGCCACCCGGTCCCCGTCCTTGATTCCCAGCGCCTGGGCCGCCTGGGGGTGCAGCCAGAGGGCGTTTTCCGGCATGATCTCGTGCAGCACCGGGTTATTCATAGTATGGGCATGGTTGTGCATGGCCGGACGGCCGAAGATCAACCGGAACTGCCCCGGTTCCAGCGGCGGCGGCGGCTGAAATTCGGCCAGGCTGGGGAAGCCGCATTCGGTGAGCAGCGAGGATTCCAGCTCGATCTTCCCGGAGGGCGTCTTGAATTTCAATCCGGTTTGGCGGTCCCAGAGTATCGGCTGGTCGGCCAGGGATACCTGACCTTTGGACCGGACCTGGTCAATGGTAACGCCGGTGTCTCGAAGCTGATAGTTCCAGAGGTCTTCGATCGTCTCGAAATTGGAAAAAGCGGCGCTCCCCAAGCGCTTGGCCAGTTCCTTGAAGATCCACCAGGCGGGCCGGGTGTCCAGCCGGGGGGCTACCGCCTGGTCTCTCATGGCGATACCCGGTTTGAGGCCGCTCTTGCCGGTCAGGATGTTGGCCCGTTCCAGGTAGGTGGCCTCGGGGAGGATCACGTCGGCGTACCAACTGGTCTCGCTGTAATTGACGTCGATAGAAACCAGCAGTTTCAGCTTTTCGTAAGCCCGGATCTGAGCCTCCGGATCGGGCAGGGCGGAAAGGGGGTCATGACGGTAGGTGATATAGGCCCCTACCGGATAAGGATCCCCGGTTTCGAGGGCCGGGAAGAGCCGGTGCAGGATGCCGGACCCGCTATCGAAGTGCCGGTATTTCCAGCCGGCCCCGTCCACCCGTTGCTCTTCCACCGCGGGGCTCAGGTCCACCAGTTTCTTCAACCCCGGCCGCCCCGCGTCCTGGGCCTCCTTGGCGATGACCAGTCCGCCGGGCGTTTCGATGGCGCCCAGCAGCACGTTCAGGATGTAGCTGGAACGGCTGGTATAAAAGGATTGCCCGTGGCGGGCGGTCATCCAACCCGGATGAAAGATCACCCGCGGGGCGTCCGCGGCGATTTCCCGGACAAAGGCCCTGATTTCATCGGCCGGGATACCGGTCTGGGCTGCGGCCCATTCCGGCGTTTTCCCCTGCACCGCCTTTTTCAACGCCTCGAGGCCGACGGTCCAGCGGGAGACGAAGTCGGCGTCATAGAGGTTCTCGGCTAAAATTTGCTGGATGAAGGCCAGATTCAGGGCGTATTCCGTATTGGGCCGGATCATCCAGAAGCGGGTGGCCTTGCTGGCGGTCACGGTGGCCCGGATGTCTATATAGGTACACTTGGCCCCCCGGTTCAGCGCCTCCATGAACTCCTTAGCCTCCTTCACCTGGAGGGATTCCAGCAGGTTCCTTCCGAACAGGACGATATGGGCGGTATTCTTGATATCATAGACCCAGCCTGTGCGGCCCAGGCCGAAGAGGCTCTTGGCGGCGTGATGAGCGTTTCTCCCGCAGGTGCAGTCATGATCGAAGTAATTGGGCGATCCCAGGGCCCGGAGAAAACCCTTGGTCAGATCATTGAAGGCCCCGCCCCGGTCCGACAGGACCACGCCGCGCCCCCCGTATTCGGCGATGACCTCTTTGAGTTTGCCGGCCACGAAATCCAGGGCCTCGTCCCAGCTCGCTTCCCGCCATTGTCCGCAGCCCCGGGGGCCGGTTCGAATCAGGGGCTGGTGGGGGCGTTCGTCATCATATTCCAGGGCCAACCCGGCCGACCCTTTCGCGCACAGACTGGTTTCCATGGCCTTGTCGTGGGGATTGCCCTGCACCCAGATAACCCGGCCGTTTTCCACCTCCACCTGGATGGGGCAGCGCACCGCGCACATGCCGCAGATGCTGTAAACCGTTCTCCGCCCGGGTTTATCCACCCCTTCCACATTAGGGGCCTTGGTTGATTCCATTGCCAGCTCCTTATTGGTTTATTAATAATTTAAAACTTTTATAGTATAACATTTTGTCCTTTACTAGCGGGTTAATTCTAAATGGACCTTTGAAAAACTGTCAAGGCCAAAGTGGTCGTCGGCGCCCCTGCTGCCGGCGCTGACCGGGTACCGCCGGTTCCGTGCAACCTCTTTTTGCTTTTATTTGTCCGCTAGTATGTTAAAATTAACATAAATTAATATTATCTTCGTTCGTTTAGGCTTTCTCATGATCAATAAAATCGGATCTTTTTCCTTCGCGGCTTTTGTAAACCGGGTTAAAGAATTCCACGGGTTTTCGGCCCCCGGGGTGATATTGGGGGGATTGCTGGTCGACGCGGCCCTCAAGAATCTGCCCGCGGGCATTTTGTATGACGCCCTCTGTGAAACGGACAAATGCCTGCCGGATGCGGTGCAATTGCTTACCCCCTGTACGATCGGCAACGGCTGGCTGAGGATCCGGCCCTGGGGGCGTTTTGCCCTGGCCCTCTATGACAAGCAGACCGGGGCAGGGTTTCGGACGGTCCTGGATCCCGAGCGCCTGGAGGCCTTTCCGGAGATCAAGGACTGGTACTACAAGTTGAAACCCAAGGAGGAAACGGATCCGGGACAGTTGCTGGAGGCCATCCGCGAAGGGGGCGCAGGCCTCTGCCGGATTCAGAAAATTCAGATCCAACCCGCCCTGCTGATAAGGGAACACCGGGGGAAGCGGGTCATCTGTCCCCAATGCCGGGAGGCCTATCCGGATAACGGCAACGGAGCCTGCCCGGCCTGCCGGGGGGGCGCCAAGGACGTTTACCGGCAGTAACCCGTGCTGGTTCCGGGTGCCCGGCGGAAAAAATTGTTGGACCTTCCGGTACCAACGCGTTATGATTTAATAGTTAAAAGAAAAACAGGAACGGATCGTTTCTGGACGTTTTTTTGTATAAACAGGAGGCTTTTGGAATGAGTAACTATTACTTGTCCCACGATCCTAAAAATTGCATCAATTGTTTTTCCTGCGAAGTCCACTGTAAAACCAAGAACGGCCTCCCGATCGGCCCCCGGTTTTGCCAGATCATGTCCGTCGGGCCCAAGCTGGTGAAGGGGGTCCCGAGACTGGGGCTGGTTTTCATGCCCTGCTTTCACTGCGAACGCCCGTGGTGCGTGGCGGCCTGTCCTACCGGGGCCATGCAGAAGCGGCCGGAGGACGGCATCGTCTTCGTGGAGGAATCCCTGTGCGTGGGCTGTAAAAGCTGCATCACCGCCTGCCCCTGGGGCACGCCCCAGTGGAACCCGGAAACGGGCAAGGCGGCCAAGTGCGATTACTGCCGGGACCGCGTGGATGCCGGTCTGAAGCCGGCCTGCGTGACGAAGTGCCTCACCCAGTGCCTGGATTTCGGGAAGGCTACGGCGGAAGAGACCTCGACCCTGCGCCGGGAGCGCTGGGCCCGGGCCTTGGCTTTTCAATTGCTCGAATAAAGAAATATGGATTGGTCGGAAACCGCTAACCAAAACAATTTAAAATTTTTTTGGTTGGAAAAAACCGCTGAACAAGAACCCAAGAGAACGCAGTTTTATATTTAGATTCTTACAGCCATTGTTAGAGACAAATTCTCAGAACAATGGCTGTAAGAATCTAAAGGATTCGAATAGCTTACCCGGGATTTATATCGTGCCAGCCCCCCTGATCTTCTAAAAACGACGACTTTATTATTCTCGCTTTCCGTTTACCGGACCGTCCGGCCGTTAAAGTCCCCGCCGACAACCTCGCCGGGGATAGAGACTCCTTTAGGTTCTATCCCGCTCTTTTTTCCATCACCTAATTATTTTTTTACTTGACACCCCTTGAAATTAACATATAAGTGTTTATTAATATATTTGTTCCATTGAAAACCGGTTTCAACAACAGGGACAGCTTTATGGGCAATAAAAGTAAAAACAAAATGAATGAGAGGGCAGCAGAGATCCATCCGGGGGGTGCGGAAAATCAAGCGGAGCGGGAACAGGCCCTGTCCACCGTGGCCTTTCTGGCCAAAAGCCTGTCGGACGAAAATCGGTTGCGGGTCCTGATCAGTCTGCGCCATGGCCGGATGTCGGTATCCAGTCTGGTCGAAGCCCTGCAACTTTCTCAACCGTTGATTTCCCATCATCTCAAGGAATTGAAGAGGTCTCTGCTGGTCAAAGTGGAGCGCAGCGGGCCTTTCATCTATTACGAACTGGCCGACCAAAGGATCCTGCAGATTATCCAGGACCTGGAAACCGTGGCCGGAGAATTGCTGGCCAACCGCCGGACTTTTTAAGCAGGAGAACCGCCATGCCTGGAAAAACCATACAGGAACTCGTCAAGAAAATGGACCCGGAAAAGGCCTTAAAGGAAATTGCCCAGGCCGTCAAGACCCTGTTTCCTTTGCTGGACCAGGAATCCCGGTTAAATTTCGTGGTCAGCCTGATCGGCGATGCCGGGGCGGACAAGGTGGCCAGCCTGGTGAACCTCTGACTGGCGGAATGCCTGGACGAAGGTGTCGATCCAACCAAGATGTGTCAGAGTCTGGTAGATAAAGTCTTTCAATCCAAACAGTTAAGGACCGTGGCCGAACCGGATATTTTAGCGCTTTTTGAAGACTGGCTGGAGGAATTGGAAGAGGAAGTTATAAAACAGGTACAAAAGAGCGGTCCCAACGACCTGAGGGAATTGGCCCGAGGGTTAGGGGTGTCCCGGGCGGGGGTGAATTTCCTGATCGCCAAATTAGAACGGGATGAAAGGATTTAAAGGGAGGCATTCCGATGAGAAATAAAAAAAGTATTTTGTTGGCCGTTGTCGCGGTAGCTCTGGTGATGGGAGCTCTCTGGTTTACCAACCGGGCCGTGACCCCGAAGGCGGCTACCTGGGAAGATGTGCTCCAAGAAGCCAAACTGGGCGGCTACCGGATCATCAAGACGGAGGAGATCTGGGAACGGGTTCAAAAAAATCCGCAGGACCTGATGCTGGTGGATACCCGGCAGGAATGGGAATTTAGAACCGGCCACCTCCAAGGGGCGGTGAATTTTTCTATGGAGCCCACAGCCTGGTCCCGCTGGCGGAAACAGCAGGAGATGGAGACCTTCCTGGGGCCGGATAAAAACCGTTCCATCGTCTTTTACTGAGCGGGTTTGACGTGAGTCCGCAGCGACTCCGCAGCCCGGGTGGCTGTAAAACTTGGCTATAAAAATGTGTATCGCGATCCGTACGGATTTCCGGAATGGCAGGCCAAAGGCTATCCCATCGGCAGCGCCCCGGCCGGCCTGTCCGGCGAGGCGGCCCCTCCCCAGACCCCCGGCCCCTTGTACGGCTGGGCCATGGTCTGGACCCTGCTGGGCATTTTTGCCGG
>JACRCK010000102.1 GCA_016219065.1 Deltaproteobacteria bacterium | reverse complement strand
TGTTCCTTTCCGCCGGCCTAATGCTTGCCGGCCCGTTTTTGGGCTTCCAGCAAAGCCCGGCGGGTCAACACGCCCACCATCTGCCGGCGATAATCGGCACTGGCCCGCATGTCGGTGATGGGCCGGGATTCTGCGGCGGCCTTGGCCCCCGCCTTTTCGATCAGTTCCGGCGTGAAAACTTTGCCGCGGACCAGGTTTTCCGTCTCCAGGGCCCGCAGCGGGGTGGGCCCCACGGCCCCCAGGAAGATACGGATCTCTTGACAGGTTTCCCCTGCGAAGACGACCGCCGCTCCTACGGAGGCGGCGCAAATGTCCACTTTGCCGCGGGCCGAGACCTGCTGATAGGCGGCGCCCGAATGGGGCGGCGGGGGCGGCACGCAGATGGCGGTCAGGATTTCTCCGGGTGCGATCACGGTCTGTCCCGGTCCCTTGAAAAATTGATCCAGGGCCACCCGCCTATCCCCCTTTGGACCGGCCAGGACCATCTCGGCTCCCAGGGCCAGTAAGGTGGGAGCGTTGTCGGCGGACGGCGCGGCGTTGCAGAGATTGCCGCCCACCGTGCCCAGGTTGCGGACCTGCACGTTGGCGGTTTCCAGGGCGGCGTCGGCCACGGCCGGATAGCGCCGCCGGATGTCGGGATGGGCGACGACCTCGACCAGGCGGGCCATGGCCCCGATGGTCAAGCCGGTTTTGGACTTGTAGAAAATGGTCCTCAGCGCAGCGATGTCCCCCAGATAGATGACGGCCGAGGGGGTTACCAGCCCGTGCCGCATGCGGATGAGCAGGTCGGTCCCACCGGCCAGGACCCGGGCGCCGGGTCCCTTCTCGGCCAGCAGTCGCAGGGCTTCGGCCACCGTGGTCGGCGCGGCGTAATCGAAATGAGGCAGTCTCATTTTTTCACCTCTTCCACCGGGATCCCGCGCATCTTTTCGGCAGCCACGGAAATGGCCTCCACGATCTGGTTGTAACCTGTACAGCGGCACAGATGGCCGGACAGGCCTTCCCGGATTTCCTTTTCGCTGGGCGCGGGGTTATGGTTCAGCAGGTGCAGGGCCGACATTTCCATCCCGGCGGTGCAGAACCCGCACTGAATGGCCCCGATCTGAACAAAGGCCTCCTGAATGGGATGCAGTTCCTGGCCCGAAGGGGCCAGCCCCTCCACGGTCCGGATGGCTTTCCCGCTCACCGTGACCGCCAGGGTCAAACAGGAATTTACGCTTGCTCCGTCTACCAGAACCGTGCAGGCCCCGCAGTCCCCGGTGCCGCAGCCGAGTTTGGTGCCGGTCAGGTTGAGATCCTCCCGCAGGACTTCGTTGAGCGTCCGCCAGGGATCGACGAAGAGCAGGTACTCATCCCCGTTTACGTTTAGTTTGATCTGCTGTTTCATGTTACCTCCCTAATAGATAAAATCCGAAACCCGAAATCCGAAACAAATTCAAATGACCAAAATCCGAAATTCGATGTTGGATGTTGGACGTTCGATGTTCGATGTTCATTTTTTGGTTTATACTCTTCTGTCTTTCTCCTGCCAGTAATCCTCCCGGATCACCCGCTTGAGCAGTTTTCCCGTGGGGCTTTTCGGCAGTTGGGACCGGAACTCGACCGACTTGGGTTTTTTGTAGCTGGCCAGATGCTTTTTACAGAGGGCGATGATCTCTTCTTCCGTGGCCCGGCCTCCGGGCTTCAAAACGATGAGGGCCTTGACCGACTCCCCCCAGTATTCATCCGGAACGCCGATGACAGCCGCCTCCAGAACGGCCTCATGGGTGTAGATGACCTCTTCGATTTCCCGGGGATAGATATTTTTTCCACCGCTGATAATCATATCATTTTTTCGATCCACAATGAAGACATAACCTTCTTCGTCAAACCGGCAGTAATCCCCCGTGTGGAGCCAGCCGTCCCGGATGGTCCGGGCCGTTTCTTCCGGCAGTTCCCAGTAGCCGCTGGTCATGGCTTCGCTGCGGACGATGAGTTCCCCCACCTCTCCCACGGCCACGTCCCGGCCTTCCTGATCGACGATCCGCACTTCGTAATCCACGATCGGCCGCCCGGCGGAAGCCAACCGGGCCAACTGGGCCGGGGAACCCTCGAGCCGGTGATCTTCCGGCCGCAGGGTCGTGGTGGCCGGCCCGGTTTCGGTCTGGCCGTACATCTGGGCGAACTGGCAGGAAAACCGTTTCATGGCCTGTTTGAGCAGCTCCACCGGCATAGGCGAAGCGGCGTAAGGCAGCAACCGAAAGCGGCTTAAGTCGTAAGCCGACAGGTCTTCCACCTGCAGCAGGGCGTTGATCATGGTAGGCACGAACTGGCAAATGGTGATCCCCTCCCGGGACAGGAGTTCCAGGACTTCCCGGGGGTCGAAACGGCCCTCCCGCCGGAGGGCCACGGTGTTGGCCATCAGGAAATGGCGCATGTTGTCCACGAAGGTCACATGGTAAAAAGGGAACAGCAGCAGGGCCCGGTCATCGTAGCGGATACCCAGTTCCAGGGCGCAGCTCAGCATGTTGATCCAATCGTGGCGCTGGGTCCGCATGACCCCCTTGGGGCGGCCGGTGGTCCCGGAAGTCAGGAAAATGCTGATCAGGTCGGTGTCGGCTATCGTCGTTTCAGGCTCCGCTTCCACCCCGGAGTCCAGCAGATCCGGGTAGGTGGAACGGGCGGGCGGTCCACCCTGGAGACCGATCGGGAATTCCAGAAAGGGCAATTCGGGGAGAATCGCCTGGATCGTCTCCCCGAAATCGTTGTCGAAAACCAGCGCCCGGGGTTGGACATAGGCGAAAATCTGCGCCAGCTCCCCGGCTTTCAACAGATTGTTCACCGGCACCATGACGGTTCCGGATTTGGCGCAGGCGAAATAGAGTTCGATAAACTCCGGACCGTTGTGCAACAGTACGGCGACCCGGTCGCCTTTTTTGAGTCCCAACCGTAACAGACCGTGAGCGGCCCGATTGACCCGGCGGTTCAATTCGTCGTAAGAGATCCGCCGGTCTTCAAAAATCAAGGCCGTTTTTTTCGGAAATTTGGCAGCGCTGCGCCTTAGTACGTCGCCAACACCCATAATGACCGCTCCTTTAATAAGAAAAGATGAACATCGAACATCGAACGTCCAACATCGAATATTGAATTAAATACGAAAATACCGTCCGGCGTTATGCGTTCGGCGTTCGGCGTTCGGCGTAACAGGTTAATACAAAGACCAAGCGAAATGTCGCGATTCGTTTTTAATTCGAATTTGTTTCGAATTTCGGATTTCGAGTTTCGAATTTCAGCTATTTGGCCCGCGTTTAGGCCGAGAGCCCCAAGCCGCGGCTGATGATCAGTTTCATAATTTCACTCGTCCCGGCGAAGATGGACAGGCAGCGCACGTCCCGGTAGAGCTTGCAAACCCGATATTCCTCCATGTAGCCGTAGCCGCCGTGGATCTGGACCGCCTGGTAGGCGATCCGATTGACCATCTCCCCCAGCCAGTATTTGGCCATGGACACCTTCTGCACGACATTCTGGCCCTGGAGATGCTCCCGGATGAGGCTGTCCAGAAAGGTTCGGCCCAGTTGGACTTCGGTGGCCATATCCGCCAGACGAAAGGCGTTGTATTGAAAGTTGCCGATGGGCTTACCGAAGGCCTCCCGGACCTTGGCGTACGCCAGCGCTTCCTTCAGGGCCTCTTCGGCCAGGGTCTGGCACTTGATGGAGACCTCCAGGCGTTCCTGCTGGAGTTTGGCCATCATATACTTGAAACCCTGCCCCTCTTCGCCCAGCAGATTGGCGACCGGCACCCGGCAGTCCTCGAAGAACAGTTCCGCCGTGTCCTGCATATGATAACCCATCTTCGACAGCTTCCGGCCCCGCTGAAAACCGGGGGCGTCCTTGTCCACCAGGATCAAACTGATGCCCCGGTGGCCGGCGGCGGGATCGGTCTTAGCCGCCACCACGATCAGATCCGCGAAGTAGCCGTTGGTGATGAAGGTCTTCTGGCCGTTGATGACGTAGGAATCCCCGTCCTTCACCGCCCGGGTCCGGATAGCGGCCAGGTCGGAGCCGGCGTTGGGTTCGGTCAGGCCGATGGCCATGACGACTTCCCCCGTGGTGCAACCGGGCAGCCAGCGGGCCTTGATTTCCGGCCGGGCGAAGGAAAAGACGTAGGGGGTGGCCACGTCACTGTGCAGGGGGACCTCCACCCCGAAGGCGTTCCCGCGTAATAGTTCTTCGTTGATGATGACTGAATATTCAAAACCCAGACCGAGGCCGCCGTATTCCTCCGGCAGCCAGGGGCAGAGGAAGCCTTCTTCCCCCAGCCGGCGCCAGATGCTGCGCGGCACGGCCTGGGCTTCTTCCCACTCGGGAACATGGGGGGTGATCTCCTTGGCCACGAATTTCCGAAAGGTTTCCCTGAAAATCTGATGTTCTTCCGTGTTGTAAATCGAATCTTCCATTTCAAGCACCTTTTCTATAATCAAATTTCGAAACAGCCCGGCTTCTAAAGTCGTAAATCGGATCCTGACTTCGGAGTATTGGAGTATTGGAGTGATGGAGTATTGTTTTTAAGGGTTTTAAGACCATTACTCCATTACTCCAACACTCCAACACTCCGATTTTTTATTTCATCAGCTTCCCCGGCAGATAAGTGGCCAGTTCGGGAAAAATAAACAACAGGATCATGCTGATGATCATGGCTACCAGGAAAGGGTAGACCCCCTGATAAATCACGTTCATCGGTTCCCGGGTGATGTTGCGCACCACGAAGACACAGATGGCCACCGGCGGGATCACCGACCCGATGCAGACCGTACAGGCCACCATGATGCCGGCCCATAAAGGGTCATAGCCCAGTTTGGTGATCATCGGGAAAAAGATGGGGGTGGCCAGGATCATGAAGGCCAGATCGTCAATGAACGACCCCCCGATCAGGTAAACCAGAAAAATAACGATCATGATGACCGCCCGATGAACCGGCAGCCCCATAATCCAGTCGGCCGCGGTCTGGGGAATATTGGTGACGGCGATAAAATGCCCCAGCACGGCGGAAAAGGCGATCAGCAGCAGCACCATGCAGGAGGTGCGCAAGGCCTCCCGAACGGAGCGGATATACCCCGTCAAGCGGATATCCCTTTTAGCCAGACACAAAACCAGCACGGCGAAGGCCCCGATGCTGCCGGCTTCGGTGGGGGTGAAAAAGCCGTACATCAAGCCCCCGATCAAAATCAGGAAAATGAGGATCGGCCAGACGATATGGGGCACCGACTTCCAGCGCTCCGGCCAGGGATAGCGGTCACTGGGGGGACCCAGACGGGGATTGATCCGGCACCAGCCAAAAATTACGACCATGAAAAAGAAGGACATGATCAGGCCCGGGAAAATCCCGGCCATGAACAACCGGCCGATGGATTGCTGGGTGATGATGCCGAAAACGATCAGCGTCACACTGGGCGGGAGCAGGACCCCCAGCGTCCCCACGGTGGCCACGATGCCGGTGGAGAGTTTCTTGCTGTACCCGTAGCGGGACATTTCGGGAATGGCCACGCTGGCGAAGGTGGCCGAGGTGGCCACCACGGAGCCGCAGATGGCCTTGAACACGGTGGCCCCCACCACGGTGGCCAAAGCCAGCCCGCCCGGGATATGCCCCAAAAACTTGTGGGTGGTATCGTAAAGGCGCTTGGCAATACCGGCGTTGAAGGCGATCTGGCCCATGAGCACAAAGAGGGGAATGGCCGTCAAGCCGTACGAGGACAAGGCATCCAGGAAGTCGTTGGCCAGGAGGCTGACGGCCGCGCTGTAACCGTTCAGGTAAGCGAAGCCCAGGAAACCGACCACGCCCATGGCGATGGCCAGCTCGATCCCGGTCAAAAACAGGGCCAGCAGGATCAGCAGGCCCAGCAGGCCGATGGTGATTTCACTCATGTTCACCTCCCGGAGTCCATTCCCGGAACAGGCGCGCGACCAGGACCAGACTTTCCACCAGACAGCAAAGGGACAGCCCATAGGCCACCGGATAAATGGGGACCTGGAGGGTCAGGGAAACCTCATGGGTGCCGTAAAGATCGTTCCCCTTTAAATAAAGCGCCCAGGCCAGTTGCGCAAAAATCCCGATGCCGAGGAGTCGCGTAAATAACAGCAGGATTCGTTTGCTCCAACTCCGGTCCGCCAGGGCCTGGGTAAGCATATCCACGTTGACGTGGGCGTTGTCCAGGGAGGTCTGGGCAATGGTCAACCCGATCACCAGGGCCCCGGCCATGGACATCAACTCGTAGGTTCCGGTCAGGGGTTTTCCCAGGTAGCGCAGGACGACGTCGGTTACGGTCAGGAGCATCATGAGCGTCAGGGTGACGCCCCCGATGTCATTTAAGTATTTCCCGACTGCTGCCAGGATGCGCTGGGTTCCGGCCATAGGGTCACCTCCGGGGAAATCCGTTTATGGCCCCCGGGACTTCTCCCGGGGGCCGGCTAGGCTACTTTTTATATTTCTTGAAGGATTCCCGGAGGAATTTGACGGCTTCCTCACCGGGCAGACCCTTGGTCTTCATTTCCTGCACATAGGCCTCCACCACGGGCTTGGATCCTTTATCATACCAGCGGGCCTCTTCAGCATCGTTCAACTCGATGATTTTCACCCCCCGCTTGATCAGCCAGTCTTTGCCGGCCGCGTCGATTTCGGTCCACATTTTGGCGTATTTCTCG
>JACRCK010000095.1 GCA_016219065.1 Deltaproteobacteria bacterium | reverse complement strand
GAAGGCGGTCCGTCCCAGGAATACATCTAAGAGGGCCTGCCCCAGGGCTTGGGCGGAAAAATCCGTCCGACTTCCCGGTGCGCTTTTCAGCCACACCCGCAGGTGGGCGGCCACCCCGATGATCAACAGACCGCCGGTCAGGGCCGCCAGGGCGTAAAAGATCCAGGTGTTTTCGATCTGCCAGTAAATGGGGCGGTGGGAGGTCATGAAATCTTCCATTTGGATCTGGGATCCGAAATTTGTTCTTCGGATTTTTAGTTTTCAGCTTATCGGGTTGGCCGCCGTTAGGAAGAATCCTGGCATAGGTCTGCCTGACAAGACAAATCAATAAAACTAAAATATTTTTAAGGAAAATTAAAAATTGTTCGGCAGGAGAAAGTAGGTCAGCTTGGTTATCGGAATACAGGTAAAACGGAAGAAAATTACTTTTTATTTTGCTGCCACTGGGTAAAAAGGCGATGAAAGAGCTCCACGGCCTTTTTCCCGAATTGGGGCGTGTTCAGGTGGGCGTTCACTTCTATGACCGGGATGTCCGGTCGGAGACGTCTTTTAAGTTCAGCTACAAAGGCTCGATCGGTCCGGGGATCATAAAAAGGTCGGCCTTCCTTATTCAAAAAACTCCAACCTTTCAGGGGTACTAAAAAGGCACAGGGGGCCTGGGCTTCATTCAAGCGCTCGGCAATGATGGCCGCCATCCGGCGGCATTCCCGCGCGTTGGTTCTCACCAGGGTCCGCAGTTTGTCGATCACCACCCGAGGTCTTTGGGCGTAGCGTTTCAAAAGGTCCGGACGGCCGCCCACCCCGAGCATTTCCAGGCCTGAGGGGGCCACTACCTGGGGCAGGCCGCATTGACTGGCGGCCAGCAGCCGATCGTTTCCGCCGGGGCTGTTTCCGCCCAGCAGCTCTTCGCCTATTCCCCGGGGGACAAAGTCAATGACCCCCCTAAACAGCCCTTCCCGGATCATTTCATCCATGGCCCGGTCGCCCTGGCCCTGGGCATGGCAAGGGACGGCAATATAGCCTTTTTCCCGAAGATAATGGATGGCCGGTTCCACACAACGTTCCGCCATTCCAAAAGAAGTAACGGCCACGACCGGTCGGTCGAAATCCGGTTCCCAGCCCGTCGAAAGTTCGACCATGCCGCAAATAGCCCCGACCGCGTTGGTTAGCTGGATCTTGAGGATGGGATTCAATTCGACCACATCCACAACGGTGTTTAACATGGTGATGTCTTTGGTGCCCACGTACCGATTCCCATACCGTGGATGGCTGGCGATGCTGGAGGCCATGAGTTTCGGCATACCCAGAGGCAGTGAGCGCATGATTCTGGTCGCGACCATGGCCGACGTGGCACCTCCTACTCCCAAGACCCCGTGTATTTTCCCTTCCTCTAAAAGACGCTGGACGAATTTCCTGGCCCCGGCAATCTGGTTCTCCGTGGCCTGATCCCGGTTGGTGCGATAGAGATGCCGGACCTCCCGGATCGTCAGCCCTCCGGCCCGGGCCACTTCTTCACAAGTGATATCGCCGGGGAAATAGGGTTTCCGGTCCATACTGAAATCCAAAAGCAGCCCCTGGTGTCCCCGGGACTCAATCAGTTCTTTGACCAGTTTGAATTCAGATCCCCGGGTATCCAGGTTGGCTATAATCAGGATTGTTTTTTGGGTTCTTCTTGGCTTTTTGGATGGCATAGTCCTTTCACCTGTCAGGTAGTCCCGATCTCCCTGGCCCGGGTCTTTAACTCTTCTTCGGCCAGGAGTAGTGCGGTGGGAGTAAAAAGGGCGGAGAGGAGCCTTTCGAGAAAACGGACCATTTCATGGCGGCCTACCCCCTGCCTCTCCACCTCCTGCCGGAAACCGACACCGGAATAACGCCAGAGTTTATCCGCATCTTTGAGCATTTTTTCCTCCAGGGATTCTGGATGTTTCCCGGAATCATGGCGCTCGATCATTTCGGTGATCTGCTCAATCAAACCGGGATCATAGTTCAGAGTCTGCAGCAGTCTGCCGGCAATGACGGCGCCCTCGACTTCATGGATGCGGTTAAGTCGTCTGGCTTCCGGGCCGCCGGCCCTGATTCCGAAGGCGATTTTAAGCTGTTCCGGGGGCAATTTCGACCAGCCCACATCGTGGAGGATGACGGCCGGTTCTACAATTCGCTGGTCCCCCCCTTCGGCGCTCAACAAACGGAGACAGTATTGGTGGGCCACTTGCGTGTGCAGAAGATCGTTCCGAACAGAAAGGTAGGGTTCGGCTAATCGAAAAAGCATTTCTATGAATGGGGGCCATTCCATGGTCAGGTCTTTTTTGTACAAACCTTCCGGGAGACATTCTCGGCGAATTTGCCGAAGATTTCCTTGGCCGAATCGGTCTCCTTCCGAGCCAGGGTTGCCTGCATCGCCGACATATCTCCAAACAGCATGGTCTTGAAAAATCGGGTTTCGCTCCCCGCCACCTGCCAAATATCATAGCCCTGACAACCAACGGATTCCCAGAGCGGTTTAATTTTTTCTTTAGTGAGCTGGATGTACTCGGCCTGTTTTTCGATGGGGATATCGTACTCGAATATCAAAGTGACCATTTCTCTCTCCTTTCTTCCGGTTGTTCCATCGTTTTTGAAGAGCGTCAAAAACAGGGCATGGTCCTGGTCCCCCCGTATTTTTAAATAGGGTTCGGCCAGCCGGAAAAGGACGGCCGTCAGTTTATCAGGCTTCATGGGTCCCAAAATACCAAAACGGAATCCTTCGGGCAAGAAAATATCTGAAAATAGAAGTTTGTCTTGTTATTGATAAATTTTTTTCTTAGAATGATGCCCATTCTCGCCCAGGCAACCGTTTCAGGCATTTAACCCGTTAACGGCGATCTGAAAAAAATTCATGAAACCTAAACTGCTGGTTATCGGCGGCCGACCGGCCTTCCAGAAAAAGATCCTCCATTTTTTTCAATCCGACTATCAGGTTATCCGGGCGGCGACCAGTCGGGAGGCCCTCCCCCTGCTGGGGAACGGCCAGCCGGCCATGGTCCTGCTGGAGGCCGATATCCCGGACCACAACAGCCTGGAGATCCTGCGTCACCTGCAAGAGCATTTTCCCCGGACCAAAGCCATCCTTTTCTCCACCTTCCAGGATATGAACACCACCATCCAGGCCATGAAATTGGGGGCCTATGATTATGTTCTGGAAGATATCGACCTCGAAGAGCTGAATCACAAAATACAAAAGGCCGTGCGGATCCTGACCTTAAACGAAAAAATCCCGCCCCTCAAAGAACTGGAATCCTATTCGCAACCCGCCTTCACCCTGATCGGCCAGAGCAAGGCCATGCGGGATATCTATCGATTTATCGGGCTGATCTCCACGAATACGGCTTCGGTCGGCATTCGCGGGGAGACCGGAACGGGCAAGAAACTCATGGCCCAGGTCATCCACCAGAACAGCCCCAACCGGGAGGGCCCCTTTGTAACCGTGGACTGCACCACGATTGTCGAGACCCTGTCCGAGAGCACCCTCTACGGCCACGAAAAAGGCTCCTTTACCGGGGCCGTCGAGAGCCATCGGGGCCTGTTTGAAATGGCGGCGGAAGGGACCATCTTTCTGGACGAAATCGCCGACCTGCCTCTTTCCATGCAGGGCAAGCTCCTGCGTTTTTTACAGGACAAGGAATACCAGCGCATCGGCGGTTCTTCCCAGAAAAAATCCAACGCCCGCATCGTGGTGGCCACCAACCGGGACCTGTATCAGGCCATTGCCCAGGGCAAATTCCGGAAGGACCTCTACTACCGGCTCAAGGTCCTGACCATCTATATCCCCCCCCTGCGGGAACGCCGGGACGACATCCCCTGGTTGATCCGGCATTTTCTGCACAAGATCAATCGCGAACACCAGACTAATGTCTTGAAGATCGAGGACCGGGCGGTGCAATTGCTGATGGAATATGAATGGCCGGGGAACGTGCGGGAGATGGAAAACCTGCTGACCCTGGCTTGCGTCCTAGGGAAAGAAGAAGTCATTCTGGAGGAGACGGTCCAGGAGATCCTCCAGCGCAGCCAACGGCTTCCTCAAAACCACCCGGCCCTCTCCACCCTCGGCGAAGCCGAAGAAGAGGTCTTGAAGCGGGCCTTAAAGACAACCCAGGGCAACCTGACCCAGGCGGCCAGGCTCTTGAAAATTTCCCGCCCGACCCTGCGGGCCAAGATTCAAAAATACAACCTGCAACCATAGATTCTTACACCCATTGTTTTTTGAGAATTTTGTTTCTAAAAATGGTTTTTATTTCAGCCAAAAAAATTTCATATTTTTTTGGCTGGCGGCAAGGTTCTTTCCAGCCCCGGCAAACTTCTTTCCAGAATCGGCCGCACCCGATTCGGCGTGTTTCCAATAACAATCTGATTTCAACTGTTTCTGTTTCTGCAGGATCTGGCATCAAACTTGCTTTTTGAAAAGGGCAGCCGGCAGTCTCCCCGACGGGGGAGCAGAGGATCCTCTTTCACACCAACAGGAGGTAAGCGATGCGCTTATCCAGGAAAGTGGCCGTGGTAACCGGGGCCGCCAAGGGACTGGGCCGGGCTTTTTGTCTGGGCTTGGCCCGGGAAGGCGCCCGTATTCTGGCCGTAACCCGCAAAGATCTGGAAAACCTGGAACAGACCATACAACTGATCCGATCCCAGGGCGGGGAGGCCGAACTTTTTCAGGCCGACGTGGCCGTGGAGGGGGATACCGGGGCCATGGCTCGGGAAGCGATCCGCAAATTCGGACGGATCGATATCCTGCTCAATAATGCGGCCATTTACGACGGGATCAAAAGGAAACCTTTTAACGAAATTGACCTGGCGGAGTGGGACCTGGTCATGAACGTCAACGTCAAAGGGGCCTTCCTTTCCACCCGGGCCGTCTTCCCTTTCATGAAAGAACAGGGTTATGGCAAGATCATCAACCTGGCTTCGGAGGTCTTCTTTACCGGGTCCACCGGGTTTGCCCATTACGTGGCCTCCAAAGGGGGGATCATTGGTCTGACCCGGGCACTGGCGGTGGAACTGGGGCCTCATCATATCTGCATCAACTGTATCGCCCCCGGATTTACCGATACCGAGGCCAGTCGGGGGCTGGCCGATGTCTCCAAATACGATATCTCCAAGACCCCCCTGCGGAGGCTGGAACAGCCGGAAGACCTGGTGGGGGCAGCTGTTTTCCTGGCCTCCCCGGAAAGTGATTTTATTACCGGGCAGACCCTGTTGATCGACGGCGGCCGGGCCATGCATTAAAAACAAATTCGAGTTTCGAATTTAAGCTAACCTCAGGGACAGGCAACATAATATTTGGGCGAAATCCGGGTCTCTCTTCGCGAGAGACCCTCAAAAAACCACCCCATAAAGGAGGAGGAACCATGAAAGTGTATGACGTCGTCCCCGGCCTGGAATTTGAACCCGAAAGAGATTTTGCCCAATCACCCGCCTGGTTTTTGGACGGCACCCACTCCGTCCCGCCCTGGACCCCCATGTTCGGCTGGTTCTGGATCAACTTTTGCCGCCACGGCATGCAGTACGGGGCGGAGAAGCTGAGCCTGCCGACGGTCAAGGGCTGGGATTGGCGGTTCCACCGAGGGGGCGGGTACCTGACCTTGTTGCTGGTTCACAGTGAGGAAGAAAAACAAAGAAGAGAGACGGAATTTCGCAAGGCCATCCTCCCTTTCATTGAAGATTATGACGGACTGTGGGGCGGATTTGTTAAGGAGATCCTGGGGCGTTATGAAAAACTGAAAGCCCTGAATCTGGACCAGGCTGCCAACATTGAACTCCTGGATAATTTTGAAGAGACGATCAACACCTGCCGCCGCATGTGGGAAATCCACATGTACATGATGTACGGCACCTATACGGCCTATATCCTGTTTGAAAACATGTGCCGGGAACTGGCCGGAATCGACGACACCTCCCCCCTCTTCCACAAGCTGGTCTCGGGTTTTGACAACAAGGTCTTTCAGGTGGATCGCCGCCTCTGGGAGTTTTCCAAACGGGCCCGGGCGGACGGATTAGCTGAAGTCATCCTGGAAAGCCAGCCCGCCGACCTCCAGAGCCGCCTTCAGGAAACGGCCAAGGGCAAAGAATTCCTGAAAGACTTTATGGCTTTCATGAATGAGGACGGCTGGCGCATGCAGCGCATGTCCGAGATGAACCTGCCGACCTGGGTCGAAGACCCCACCCCGGCCCTGGTCAATGTGAAACAGTTTCTGCAGAAAGGCGGGGGCTTTAACCTGGAAGAGGAGCGGGGCAAGATCACCGAACAGCGGCAAGCGGCGGAAAAAGAGGTTTTGGCCAAGGTGCCCCAGGAGCAGCGGAGCTGGTTTGGCCGCCTGATGCTCCTGGCCCAAAAGAGCGGGGTCTTCAGCGAAGAACACGACCATTATCTGGATCTCTATACCCATGCCATGATGCGTCGCAGCGCCCTGGGCCTGGGACGGCGTTTCGCCCAGAAAGGGGCCCTCAACGAGGCCGACGATATTTTCTTCCTCATTCCCGATGAGGTGCGCCGGGCCGGGATCAACCCCGACCAATTCGATTTGCGCTACATCGTCGACCGCCGGAAGGCCGAATGGCAGGAATGGCAGAAGACCCCCAATCCTCCAGCCTTCCTCAAAGAGGGCTTCGACCTGGATATGGCCATGGGCGTCCTGGTCCAGTCCATGGACCCCATCGCCCTGAAGGTCGTGGTCGGTTCCATGCCCCAGGTCCGTCCGGAACTCAAGGCCGACCTCTACGGGACCTGCGGTTCCCCGGGGGTGGCCGAAGGCCCGGCCCGGGTGATCTTGAACGAAGACGAACTGCATCTGGTCGAGGAAGGAGACATCCTGGTGGCGGCCAGTACCTCGCCCAGTTGGACCCCGGTCTTTTCCATGATCAAGGGCGTGGTGGTCGACCGCGGCGCCAGCCTGTCCCATGCCGCTATCGTGGGCCGGGAATACGGTATCCCGGTGGTCATGAACGTTTTCGAAGGTACGGCCAAGATCAAATCCGGCCAGAGAATTAAAGTCGATGCCAATATGGGTGTGGTGTTTATTCTGGACAAGTAAAAACCCTTTGGGACCTTTCCTTCCCCGCCACGGGGAAGGAAAGGTCTTCCAGGAGCAGGTTCCATGAGCGAACAATGGATCTTTTGGTTTGAGGAACTGGGGACCGGGGACAATGACCGGGTAGGAAAAAAATGCGCCAACCTGGGGGAGATGACCCGACTGGGTCTGCGCGTTCCCCCCGGATTTGCCATTTCCATAGACGGGTACGAACGATTTATGGCCGAAACCGGGGCCGGCGAAGAGATTCGGCGCTATGTCCAGGAAAACCGGGAACATTTAAAGGAAGTCAAACATCAAATCCTGGCCAGCGAGGCTATCCGGAACATCATCGAGTCCAAGGAAATGCCTCCGGGAATGAGGGAGGAGCTTTTCCGGTATTACGATCAGTTGAAAGAACGGACCGGAGACCGGGAGCTTTCGGTGGCCGTCCGTTCCAGCGGGGCGGTCAGCATGCCCGGCCAGATGGAGAGCTACCTGAATATCCGCTGGAAGGAAGCGGTAATCCAGAAAGTGATCCAGGTCTGGGGCAGCGCCTTTACGACCCGGGCTATAGCCTTTCGACTGGAGAAAGGGCTGGCCATGGAAAAGGCCCCGATCGGCATCGCCGTCCTGAAGATGGTGGAGGCCAAATCCGCCGGGGTGGTCCTAACGGTCTTACCTACGAGTGGCGATCTGTCGAAGGTGATTGTGGAAGGCAACTGGGGTTTGGGTGAGAGTGTGGTCAGCGGCGAGATCAACCCCGACCAGTTTATCGTGGATAAAAACGACGGGACGGTGGAAAGTACCGTCCATCGTAAACCCAAGATGGTGGTTTATCATGACGGGGGGACCATTACCGCCCCGGTTCCGATGGAGATCCAAGAAAAGCCCTGTGTCGACCCGGAAGAACTGAAAGAAATTGTGCGGATTGCCCGGCAAGTGGAGGATCATTTTCAGATGCCTCAGGACATGGAATGGGTCCTGGATCGTTTCCAATCCATTCCGGATAATTTGTATTGGGTCCAGGCCCGGCCGGCCAAATACGCCAAGGTCAAGGAAAAAGAAGCCGAATATCTGGCGGAGCTGATGACCCGCATGTTTAAGATGTAATGCTGAAAGACTAAGGAGGAGGGCCATGGCTATCCTGTTTACCCAATATTGGGATGTCATTCCGGGGAAATTCGACGAGTACTCCGGCTTTGTGACCCATGAATATAACCCCACCCTGGAGCGCTTGGGGATCAAGCTGGTGGGCGGCTATTATGTGGCCGTGGGGGAAGGGCCCCGTATTGTAGCCGTAGCCACCGTGGATGATACCGAAAACCTCCGCCAGGCCCTTTCCTCCCGGGACTACCGGGTCATTTCCAACCAACTGCTCTCGCTGGTCTGGAAATACAGCAGCAAGGTCTGGCTCCCCACCGGCCGCATCCAGGAAGGCCCCTACCGGATCCAGACCGGGGTCTGGAAATTCAACCAACTGTACAATGTCCTGCGGGGAAAAGAAGAAGATCACCGCCGGTTCGTCAAGGAGGAGTGTATCCCGGGCATGGAGGAACTGAAGGTCCCCATAACCGGCGGCTGGCGTATGATCATCGGCAGCGGACCCCGTATCCTGGCCGAATGCACCGGGCGGAACCTGGTCGAGATCGCCCAGGCCATCGATACCTCCCTGTTCCGGAAACTGGTCCGGACCCTGAAGAACAACTACGCCACGGATTTCAGCAGCAAGATCCTGGCTCCCACGGGACGGGTCGAAGTGCCGTATCTGATGAGCGAAATGATGAAAAAATTTTAGCCAAAATGAAAAACTATTTTGGTTAAAATTTTTTAAATAAAGGTTCAATTTGGTCGGAAACCTGGCATGACCCCCGAAAGACCCATTTACTGGCAGATTGAAAACACCTGGATCTTTTACACGCTGGCGGCCCTGACCGTCGGTCTATTGATCGTCGGGGTGGCCGCCCACCTGCGGGTGTGGCTGAAAAGCGCACCGGGAAGTCGGACGGATTTTTCCGCCCAAGCCCTGGGGCAGGCCCTCTTAGATGTATTCCTGGGACGGACCGCCTTCAAGGGGGAACCCTGGGCCGGCCTCATGCATTTTTTGATCTTCTGGGGCTTTGTCGTTCTGTTCATCGGCACCTGTTTGCTGGCCGCGCACGAGTACCTGTCTTCCTTTCTGATCGGTCGGGCCCATCTCCTTTTCGAAGTCGCCATGGAGATCGGCGGTCTCCTGCTGCTGGCCGGCATCGTTTGGGCCCTGGTGCGGCGGTACCTGCAGCGGGTTCCCCGGCTGCAACGCCGGCTGGAAGACGCCGTCATCCCGATCGGGTTGTTGATCGTGGCCTGTTCGGGGTTCTTCCTGGAAGGCCTACGTCTAGCCCTTCAAAAACCGGCCTGGGCGCAGTGGTCCTTTGTGGGGTCCTGGATCGCCGATTTGATCCCGGAGCCGGCGGCTCAGACGGTTTACCCCTATCTCTGGTGGGGACACGCCCTGGTCAGCCTGGGTTTCATCGCCCTGATCCCCTTCTCCAAGCTCTTTCATCTGGTGGGAGGACCGGCGGTCCTTTACCTGCACCGCGCCCCTGAAATAAGGAAGCCGGCCGAAACGGAAGAAGCGGAAATGGAAGAAAGCCCCTCCCTGGCGGAGGCGGTTTTCTACGATGCCTGCATGCGCTGTGGGCGCTGCATTCAGTCCTGTCCCTCCCACGGCGCCGGCGAGCCCCTGGCCCCCCGCGATTTCGTCCAGGCCGCCCGCCATGAGCAGTGGCAGGAACACTGCCTGCGGGGCGACATCCGCTTTTTAACCCCCGAGCCGGTCCTTGAAGAAAAAACGGCCTGGTACTGCACGACCTGCGCCGCCTGCCGGGAGATCTGCCCGGTGTACGGGGTCCCCTTCAAGCTGATCACCCGCCAGCGGACCCGACTGATCGAGGAAGGGAAAGAAGTCCCCGATCTGATGAATCAGACCCTGGAGCGGTTGTTCAACTATGAAAATCCCTGGGTGTCGTCCAAGCGGGAAAGGGCGGCCTGGGCCAAGGGCCTGGAAATCCCGGTCCTAAAAGCGGACGGGAAGGTGTCTCCCCTGTGCTATTTCGTGGGCTGCACGACCTCCTTCGATGCCCGGGCCCAGGGGATCGCCCGGGCCTTTACGGGTATCCTGCAAAAGACCGGCGTACGTTTCGGCATCATCGGCGACCAGGAGCCCTGCTGCGGGGATATCGCCCGGGTGGCGGGCGAAACCGGGCTGTTCCAGGAAAAGATGGAAAACGCCCTGGAGCTTTTTGATCGCCTGGGGATCCGGGAGCTGGTGACCTCTTCGCCCCACTGCTTTCACTCCTTTTATCATGAATATCCCGGCCGGACCTTTGGCGTGCGGCACTATACCCAGGTTTTGAAGGACCTGATCGCGGCCAGACGGCTGATCTTCAAAAAATCCGGGAACCTGACCGTGACCTATCACGATCCCTGCTACCTGGGCCGCCACAACCGCTTCTTCGAGGAACCCCGGGAAATCCTGCGGGCCATCCCCGGCCTGAAGCTGGTGGAAATGGCCCATTGCGGTCCGAACAGCCTCTGTTGCGGCGGCGGCGGCGGTCGGATGTGGCAGGGCTCGGAACTGCGGGGCGAAGCGCGCATGAGTGAAATCAGGATGAAAGAAGCCCGGGACACAGGGGCGGAAATCCTGATCACCGCCTGCCCTTTATGCCTGATCATGCTGGAAGACGCCTGGAAAACCCTGGGGCTGGAAGGGAAGATGAAGGTTATGGATTTGAATGAGGTGGTGCTGGAGGCGCTGGATTAAAAGCCAAAAGCGTTGCTGGTTGCTGGTTGCTGGTTGCTGGTTGCTGGTTGCTGGTTAAAGAAAAGACCTAAAATAATCAATTATCAATTCTTAATTTGAATGGAAGGGACCGTATGAGCGAGATTTTGATTTTAGTGGAAGGGCTGGAGGGACTGCCGGACAAAAAGACCCTGGAGCTTTTTCGGGCCGGCACCGAGCTGGCCCGGGACCTGGAGGCCGAAGTTTCGGCCGTGGTGGTCGGTGAAAAAATTGCTGACCTGGCGGCCGCGGCGGCCGGGTATGGATTAAAGAAGGTCTACCAACTGGAACACCCCCTGCTCAAGGGGTTTCAACCGGAAGCCTGGGTGGGGGCCTTGGAGTGGCTTTGCCGCGAAATCAAGCCCCGGATCTTGCTGATCAGCCACTCTTTCATCGGCAAGGAAGTGGCCCCCCGGCTGGCCTTTCGCCTGCAGACCGAGCTGACCACCGATTGTCTGGGACTGGGGGTCGACCCCCAGGACGGGCTGATGATCCGCACCAAGCCTATATACGGGGGGAACGCCATCGCCACCTTGAAAGGCGCCGGTTCCCCGCAGATGGCCACGATCCGGAAAAACATCTATGAGCCTCTGGAGGCCGGAGGACCGGCGAGTGAAATCGTGGCCCTAGCGCCGCCGCTGGAAGAATCCGCCCTCCGGGTCAAATCTCTGAAGACGGTGCCGGAAGAAGTCGTCGAACTGGACAAGGCTAATATGGTCATCTCCGGCGGCAGGGGCATTGCCGAAAAGGAGGATTTCGAACTCCTGGAAGCCCTGGCCCGGGCCTTGGGTAAAACCCACGGGAAAGTGCTGATCGGCTGCAGCCGGCCGGTGGTGGATAAATGCTGGCTGTCCTCCGACCGGCAGGTCGGTTTGACGGGATCGATCATCGCCCCGGATGCCTACCTGGCGATCGGCATCTCCGGGGCCATCCAACACCTGGTGGGCATGATCCGGTCCAAGAAGATCATCGCCATCAATACCGATGCCGGATGCAACATGTTCAAAGTGGCCGACTACGGCGTGGTCGAGGATTATAAAGAACTGCTGCCGGCCCTGGTCAAGAAACTGGAGGAGTAGTCATGAAGGAACCGAACATCATCGTCTGTGCCAAACAGATACCGGATCCCGAGGCGCCCTTCTCGGACGTCCGGGTCGATGTGGAAAACATGGAAGTGATCGTAGACGCCCCCAACGTCATCAGTCCTTATGATGAAAACGCCCTGGAGGCGGCCATCCGGATCAAGGAGGAACTGGGGGGCAGGATTACCGTCCTCAGTCTGGGCCGCAAGGTAGCCGACACGGTGCTGCGGAAGACGCTGGCCGCCGGGGCCGACGCCCTGATTCTGCTGGAGGACCCCTCCTTCGAGCGGCTGGACAGCAACTCCGTGGCCTATGTCCTTTCCCGGGCCATCCAAAAGATCGGCGCCTATGACCTGATCCTCACCGGCAGGCAGGCCGGCGACTGGGATGCCGGACAGGTGGGCCTCATCCTGGCCGAGTGGCTGGGCATTCCGTCCATCAACCTGGCCCGGTCGGTAAAAATTGAAGGGGACCGGCTGTTGGTGGAAAAGACCGTTCCCGTGGGCTATGAAGTGGTGGAGGCCGGATTGCCGGCCCTGGTCACGGTGAGCAACGAGGTGGGGGAACTGCGCTACGTTTCCCGGACCAAGATGATGGCCCTGCTCAAACGCCCGACCCCGATCCCCAAGTGGGGGGCCAAAGACCTGGTCGAAGACCCCGCCCGGCTGAAGCCGATCCAATTGCTGTCCCTTTCGCCGCCGCCGGACATGAGGCGGGAATGCCTGATCATCGAGGGCGCTTCCCTGGCG
>JACRCK010000013.1 GCA_016219065.1 Deltaproteobacteria bacterium | reverse complement strand
GTCGGTGAAATCCTCTTCCCCCCGGTCCTGCTCCAAAGCCCCGCTGATCATTTTCAGTTTCCCTTCCAGGTCGTCCAGGGTATGGACCAGCAGGGCTTCAGGCGTCTGGGGCAGAACCGGGGAGCCGAATTCCAGTTGACCGTGGTGGGAGAGCAGGATGTGCTCCAGGTGGAGCAGAACGCGGGGGTCTTCCCAGGGGATGCCCTCGGCGGCTGCCCGCACCATCTCCCAGCCCAGGGCGATATGGCCGATCAACTGTCCTTCCAGGCTGTTGCGGGCCGTTAAAAATCCGTCTATTTCCCGGATCTTCCCGATATCGTGCAATAGGGCTCCGGCCAGCACCAGGCTGCGGTCCAGATCCGGAAAAACTTCCAGGACCTGGCGGGCCAGTTGGACCAGGCGGTGGGAATGTTCCAGCAGTCCGCTTTTGTAGGCGTGATGGTACAGCTTGGCCGCCGGCCAGGTCAGCCAGGCCTCCCGGTGTTTATCCAGCAGGCCCAGCGTGAGGGCCCGCAACCCCGGGTGTTCGATATCCTGCTCGGCCCAACCCCGCATTTCCGCCCATAAGGAGTCCGCGTCGAAGGGGGAGGCCGGTACCAGCAGGTCGGGATCGAAAGGGGCGGCGGCCAGTTGTTCGGGTGAAAAACGCCTGACTCCTTTAATGCGCTCCACGGTAAGCTGCAATTCGTCCTGGAAGGACTCCACCCGGCCGGCTACAGCGGCAAACTCCCCGGCTTCGAACAAGAGGTCCAGGGCCGGGACCTGTCCACTCCAGATCTTCCCGCCCAGCGTTCCGGTCCGGTCGGCCAACAGCAGATCCAGATAATCTTTGCCGGTCCGGGTCCGGCGCCGTTCCTTCTTCTTGACGAGAAAAAACTGGTTGACCTTCTGACCGGCCTGCAAGTCGTGAATGAATTGATGAGGCACTTATAACTCCCATTAGGCTTAAACTCGAAATCCGAAATCCGAAATCCGAAACAAATTCAAATTACTCAATACAAAAATTCAAAACGTTTTCGCTTCGATTATTTGAATTTTGGACATTCGAATTTGTTTCGGATTTCGTGCTTCGAATTTCGGATTTAAAAATTCCCGTGCTTGGGGGAATCGGGATCCTTATAGAAAGCTACCAGGGCTTCCACCAGGCCCGCAATGGTGTAGGCTTCGGGAATTACCTGGACGGCCAGTCCGTTGTCCAAAGCGGTCCGGGCGGTAATGGGGCCGATACAGGCCACGGTAACCGGCTTCAGCAGAGACAAAATCTCGGACCGATCGAAGAGGGCCAGAAAATTGACGACCGTCGAGGAGCTGGTGAAGGTCAGGCAATCGACGGATCCCTCCCGCAGACGGCCCAGCAGCAGCGGTTTTTCCGCTTCCTCCGGGATCGTCCGATAGGCCGTCGCCACCCGGACCTCCGCGCCCAGGTTCCGCAGGCCTGCGGGGAGTATTTCCCGAGCCGTTTCCGCCCGGGGGATCAGGACCCGCTGACCGGCCAGTCCCGCGGCGGCCAGGGACTCCAGGATGAATTCGGCCTGGAATTTTTCAGGAACCAGATCGGGGAGCAGGTGCCATTCCCGCAGGGCCGCCGCCGTGGCTGGACCGATAACCGCCAGGCGAATCCCTTTCAGGCAACGGACATCCTTTTGCAGCGTCCCCAGCCGGGAGAGAAAGGCTCGGACCCCGTTGGGGCTGGTGAATACGATCCACTGAAAGGATTCGATCTCCCGGATCGCCCGGTCCAGTTCCTCCCAGGAGACGGGGGGGACCAGGCGGATGGTGGGAAATTCCAGGCATTCTGCTCCCAGGGGGGCCAGTTGCTGGACCAAGTCGCTGGCCTGATCACGGGTTCGGGTTACCACCACCGTCCTGCCGAACAGGGGCAGGCGTTCGAACCAGGACAACTGCTCCCGCAGGGCTACAACCGGGCCCACTACAAAAATGGAGGGCGGGCCCAGCCCGGCCGCTTCCGCTTTGTCGACGATATCGTCCAAGGTGCCGGTGACGGTCTGTTGCCGGGGGGTCGTACCCCAACGGATCAGCGCGGCCGGGGTTGTGGGCTCCCGGCCGTTGTCAACCAGCCGGGCAATGATCCGGGGCAGGTTTTTAAAGCCCATCAGGAAAACCAGCGTCTCGATACCGGTGGCCAACTTTTTCCAGTCCAGGCCGGTAGGTCCTTTCTGCTCGTCTTCATGGCCGGTGACCAGGGCCACGCTGGAATTGTACCGGCGATGGGTCAGCGGTATGCCGGCGTAGGCCGGAACGGCTATGGCCGAAGTAACTCCCGGCACCACCTCGAAAGGGATCCCCGCCTGAACCAGCTCTTCGGCCTCTTCTCCGCCCCGGCCGAAGATAAAGGGATCTCCGCCTTTCAGGCGGACCACTTTTTTCCCCTCCCGGGCCTTGTCGATGATCAGTTGGTTGATGCCCGACTGGGCCAGGGTGTGGTCCCCGCCTTTTTTCCCGACGTAGATTTTCTCGGACGTTTCCGGAATATGTCTCAACAGGGCGGCATTGGCCAGAAAATCGTAAACGACCACATCCGCTTCCGCCAGCAGCCGCCGTCCCTTGAGGGTCAACAATTCCGGATCCCCCGGACCCGCCCCGACCAGATAGACTTTACCGACCATGGTGCTCTTTTCCCTTATTCAAAATTTACCGGCGTCCCTCTGAAGCCATAAGCTTTTTCCAGGATTTCCCGGCCGCCCATCTGGAGCAGGAGGTCGGCCAAGGCCGCCCCCAACGCTTCGGGGCCGCTCAAAGGGCCGGCCTGCTGTTCCCGAAACAGGGCCTCCCCCTCCAAGCCGGCGATTAAACCCGTCAGGATCAATCGGTCTCCTGCTATCCGGGCCTGACCGGCCAAGGGGACTTGGCATCCGCCTTCCAACCGTTTTAAAAAAGCCCGTTCCGCCCGGGTGCAGAGGGAAGTTTCCTCGTGGTGCAGAAAGGCGATCCACTCCCAGGTTCCGGGATCGGGGTCTCTGATTTCCAGGGCCAGGGCGCCCTGACCTACGGCCGGCAGACAGAATTCGGGTTCCAGATAGTGCCTGATCCGCTCGCCGAGCCCCAGGCGATGCAGTCCGGCAGCGGCCAGGATGATTCCGTCCAAGTCCAGGGTTTCCATCTTCCGGATCCGGGTGTCCAGGTTGCCCCGCAGGGATAGCACTTCCAGGTCCGGACGCTGAAAAAGGAGCTGGGCCTTGCGCCGCAGGCTGCTGGTTCCGATTTTGCCCCGGAGGGGCACTTCTTCAAACCGGATCGGCTCCCGGGATAAAAAGACGTCCCGGGGATCCTCCCGTTCCGGCACCGCCCCGATTTTTAAACCCGGGGGGAGCTCGCCGGGCATATCCTTCATACTGTGGACAGCCAAATCCACTTCCCGGGTGAGGAGCGCTTCCTCGATTTCTTTGACGAAAAGCCCTTTCCCCCCTACCTGAGCCAGGGGCACGTCCTGGATTTTATCGCCCTGAGTCTTGATGATCCGGAGTTCCACTTCCAGGCCCGGGTGACGTTCGGTCAGGCGGTTTTTTACCCAGTTGGCCTGCGTCAGGGCCAGCGGGCTTCCTCGGGTTCCGATGCGAAAACAGGTTTTGCTCATAGGGGCAGGGGAGTCGGGAAAAGGATGGTTCCGATTGCTGTTCCGAGTCTAGGCCCTTTAGTCTTAGTGACACCCGGAACAGTTATGGGAAGCACAACTGCCGCAGTTGGAGGATGAACCGGTACCGACAAATCGTTCCGAGCCCTTGAAGGCGAAACGGGACATTTTCCTTTCCAGATTTTCATGTTGGCACTGGGGGCAGCAAATTTTCTCGGATGACCGGATGACCAGGGTTTCAAAGTCGTGTCCGCAATCCTGACAGATATATTCATAAATAGGCATAAAACTGCTCCTTTTTAAATTAAATACAAAAACAATAATTAACAATTAACAATTAATTATCAATTATTGTTTTTTATATTAATCACTTTAGATCGTTTTTCAAGTCGGTTGCGGGTTCCCCCCCCCAGCCTTCCAGCACCGCCGCCGCCAAAAGCGGGATCATCAACTCGTGGTGGCCGATCAGATAATACCCCCGTCCGCCTTCCAGGGTGGGCCTGCGGACTACGTTGGTCGCCGGGCGGTAATGGCGGATAAAATCGAAATTGACCGTGGTGATTTGTTTCAGCGGCCAGCCCAGGTTGCGCACCAGCGTCACCGCCTTGAGGAATATCTCCGGGAGGATGACGGCCGAGCCGATATTTAGAAAAACGCCCCCTTCCAAGGTCTGGACTACGGAACAGAAGGTCTGGAAGTCGCGGTAGGTCGCCCGCCCGGTGGCTTCCGGGTCCATGGAGGGGTGGAGATGAATGATATCGGTCCCGATGGCCACGTGGACCGTGGCGGGAATTCCCGAGCTAACGGCGGCGGCCAGCAGACTGGTTTCGGCATAGGGAAATCCGCCGGCGAGCAGGGCTTCTCCCACTGCCCGGCCCAATCCCAAGCCTTGGGCGGCCCCCCGTGTGATGGCCTGGTTCAGGAATTCCGCGGTTTCCCGGGCCATGCCGAACGTCCCGCCGCCCAGCTCCCGGTCGACGTCTTCGGAGGTCCGGCCGACCATGGCCAGCTCGCTGTCATGAACCACGCCGGCTCCGTTTAAAGAGATGGCGCTCACCAGGCCTTTTTTCATCAAGTCGATCAACAGGGGGTTGAGACCCACTTTGATGAGGTGGGCGCCCATGGCCCAATGAATGGTCTTCCGGTTCTCCCCGGCCTCCCGGATGGCTCCGACCACGGCCCGGAGGTCCTGGGCGGCCAAAATAGACGGGAGGCTGTCCAAAAAATTTCGGAAGGGTTCTCCCACCTGCCACGGCCGGGCGAAATCTTCCTGGCAGACCTTGCTGGTCCGGTCCTTAAGGGAATAGGTCTTGAGTTCCTTCAGCGACAAGGGGGGGAAAAGAGCTTCAGGCATAGGGGGATCCAATGTCGTCCGCAGAGAAAAAAGCGGTTTCCACCAGCTCACAGAGCAGGTGTCCGATAAAAGCGTGCACTTCCTGGATCCGGGGCGTTTGATCCGAGGCCACAATCAGGGACAGGTCGGCCCGGGAAACCATCGCCCCCCCGTCGTGCCCGGCCAGGGCGATCGTTCGGACCTCTTTCTCCCGGGCGGCCTGAAAGCCCTTTAAGATGTTGGGGGAATTGCCGCTGGTACTGATACCGAGCAGGATATCGCCGGCCGTCCCGAGGGCCAACACCTGTTTCTCAAAAATCCGCTCGAAACCGAAGTCGTTTCCGATGCTGGTCAAAATGGAAGTATCGGTATTCAAAGCCAGAGCCGGTAGGGGAGGCCGATCGAGCAAAAAGCGATTGACAAATTCGGCGGCTATATGCTGGGCGTCGGCCGCGCTGCCCCCATTGCCCATGATCATTAATTTGTTCCCTTGGCGGAAGGACTCGGTGATCCACTGGGCGGCTTGGAGCAGACTTTCGGTTTGGGAATCGATAAAACGCTGCTGCAGGTCTTGCAGTGTGTGGAGGTGCTGACGGATGCGTGTTTTCATGGCTGGGGAACCCAACTCCTTCTATCCCATTTGTTCCGGCCTGTCAACTTGTTCCCTCGAGTTTGCGGCGGGCTTCGGCGC